>CAIQHU010000050.1 GCA_903871735.1 uncultured beta proteobacterium
GGATCTAGAAAGCAGGGAGCGTCTTCGAACCGGTATCTCTACATTACGGGTCGAATTTAATAAAGTACATGGTTTTTTTATTGAGGTAACCCACGGACAAACCGATAAAGTTCCTCTAGATTATCAACGTCGACAAACACTGAAAAATGCAGAACGATACATCACCCCAGAACTGAAGGCCTTCGAAGACCAAGCTCTATCTGCAAAAGAGAGAAGCTTTGCACTTGAAAAACAACTCTTTGAGGAACTGGTAGAACAAATCCAAAAGGATGTCCCCGTAATACAAAGTATCGGCCAAGCACTTGCTCAAATTGATGTCCTTGGGTCTCTTGCTAGTAAGGCAAAAACCTTGAACTGGACCTGCCCAACACTAGTTGAGCAATCCATTCTTCAAATCGATCAGGGTCGCCACCCTGTTGTCGAATCACAATTAGCCAAGCGCTCCCTGTCTTTCTCCGGAAACGATAGCGAACTAAATCTAAGTCGTAAAATGCTCCTAATTACCGGACCGAATATGGGTGGTAAATCAACCTATATGCGACAAGTAGCATTAATTACAGTAATGGCCTATATCGGGTCTTTTGTCCCAGCAAAAACTGCAACCCTAGGACCAATAGACCAAATTTTTACCCGAATCGGAGCGTCCGATGACCTTGCTAGTGGCCGGTCTACTTTTATGGTGGAGATGACCGAAGCAGCTAGCATCTTACACCGCGCTACCCCGCATAGTCTGGTTTTGATGGATGAAATCGGGCGTGGTACTTCAACCTTTGATGGCCTAGCACTTGCCTGGTCCATCGCTAAATATCTCTTAGAAATTAACCAAAGCTATACCCTCTTTGCCACCCATTACTTAGAATTAGCTAGCCTACCTAGTCAGTACCCACAATGTATCAATGTCCACTTATCAGCGATCGAACAAGGGAAGAATTTAATCTTTCTGCATCAGGTAAAACCAGGACATGCTAGCCAAAGTTATGGTTTACAAGTAGCTCAGTTAGCTGGAGTACCGAAAGTTGTTATCCAACAGGCTCGAAAAAAACTCTCTGCACTTGAATCCAATACACCAGCGAATCAAGCGCAAGCAGATCTTTTTTTATCAAACCCCATAGCTCAGAATCATTCTTTCCAAGAAAAGGAAATAACTCATTTAGATACCAAAATGGATAGTCCTGCTGAGCAAGCTCTACGAGACATTGATTTGGACTCTCTAAGCCCGAAAGAAGCACTCGATACACTTTATCAGCTAAAAAAGCTGCTCTAATTTGCCCCATCAAAAGTGGAACGTATAAAGAATGCGTAGTTCGTAACGAATTAATGCAAAGTTGGATGATTGGCCGACGCCGAATCTAAATAATCATCCAGGTTTTCGTAATCATCTTCATCGTTGCCAATCATCAAACCAGTCTGTCCATCAGCACGGCCGTTACTGACCTCCTCATTCGTCGCAGGACGAATGTTGGCTACTTGAATCCAAAAACGCAATGCTAACCCAGCTAGTGGATGGTTGGCATCTAAAATAACGCGATCTTCAGCCAGATCAGTAATGGTATAAATGTACAGCGTATCGTCTTCATCTTCATCCACCTCTGAAAGCGATTGCGGATCATCTGAAACTTCATCAAGTCCGGGAATGCCTTCAAATTGCATACCAATCTCTAAAGGCTCGGGGAACAAATCGCGCGGCTCGATCCGCAGCAAATCCGCATCATACTCGCCAAATGCGTCTGCTGGCTCTAATTGTAAGCGTGTCTCAAAACCAATCTCTTGCCCCTCTAAAGCTTCTTCAATCTTCGGAAATGTGCCTTCATAATCACCATGTAAATAAATCATGGGTTCTGCCGACTCTTCAATTAAATTGTCCTGAGCATCAGTCAAGCGGTATATTAATGAAACAACCGTATTTTTTTTAACTTTCATCAAAGATATTTTACTTGAAACCTACATATACCCCCCCTTCTCCCCCTTTTCCGCTTCCCATTAAGGACCCCTGGCCTTTACTTGGCAACATAAGCCCACAAGAGTTTATGAAAGTCTATTGGCAAAAGAAACCCCTCCTAGTGCGTGGGGCTATCCCAGCATTTGAAATCACACCGGATTTACAAAGCCCGATTTCTGCTCAAGAATTAATCAATTTAGCCAGCGATGAGCTTGTAGAGTCTCGTTGTATTTTGCAGTCACCTTGGCGATTAAAGCAAGGGCCTCAGACAAAACGATCAATCCCCGCATTATCAAAAAAAAATTGGACCCTACTTGTCCAAGGCCTAGAAGCAAAACACCCCAGCGCAGCTGCTGTTTTATCCTGGTTTCGCTTTATTCCTGACTATCGCTTAGATGATTTAATGGTAAGTCTTGCAGGCCCAGGCGGAGGTGTTGGCCCTCATTTAGACTCGTATGACGTCTTTCTCATACAAATGTCCGGCAGAAGACGCTGGCAAATCCAAACAAATCCATCAAAAGGCTTCATTGAGAACCTGCCACTGAAAATTTTATCGAAATTTGAACCGCAGGAAGAGTGGATACTTAATCCCGGTGATATGTTGTATTTGCCGCCACAAGTGGCCCATGATGGTGTGGCTTTGGATCCTGGTACTCAAACCTGGTCAGTGGGCTTTCGGGCTCCTAGTTGGCGTGAACTGTTGCAAGAAACTCTCTGGCGTCTTGCTGATCAACTCGACAATGATATTAGTCTAGAACAGCTCCTAAGCGATCCCGTTCAAGCTGCAAGTATCAAACCAGCTAGCATTCCAAAACGCGTCCGGGATGAGCTGAAGAACCGTTTTCTTGAGTTACCACTACAAGGTCAAAGTCTTACAGATCTTTTAGAGTTTACTCTCGGTGAAATTCTGAGTGAACCCAAGCCTCAGATCGTGTTTGAACCGCCTACTCATCCGCTGAGTGAGGGCGTCTTTCGTAAAACATGTCTTAGCAAAGGCATCACCCTTCTTCCTCAAACTAGACTTCAAATTAGTGGGGATTACCTATTTTGTAATGGTGCCTTGATGGCCTTTTTAGACAAAAAATCCGACGCCATAGAATCTTGGTTATTCTTTGCTCATCAACGCGGTTTTCAACCTGCGCAGTGCAGACGATTCCTGTCATATCCCTCTATGTTCGAGCCAATTTATGAGGCTTATCTTGATGGTTGGCTTCAATTAGGAAAGCCATTGGGCAACTAGATTGTCCTTTGACAAAAAAGGGCTTAGCGGATACAAGCAGTTATAAATAGTAGATTGACAATTATTTTAGATATAATAAGTATTGGACGTAAATCCAACACCTATTCAACAAAAAAATTAACAGTCTTTTAAAGGATCCACGCATGAACAAGTCACTATTATTAGCCGCTTTATTAGCATTATCTGTTGCTGCTTGCAGCAAAACTGAAAAGCCTGCTGCTCCTGCTGCTGCTCCCGCTGCTGCAGAACCTGCTAAAGATAGCGCTGCTGCCGCGCCTGCTGCTGCAGAACCTGCTAAAGACGGCGCCGCTCCTGCTGCTGCCCCTGCGGCTCCTGCTGCTGAGCCAGCTAAGAAGTAATTCATTCAGCTCCCAAGGCCGCTCTTTTGAGCGGCTTTTTTTTGCATCACCTTCCTAAGTTGCAAGCGCTTTTTTTGCCAAATTGAAATTTTTACTCCCCTATTTTTCACGTTTTATTTTTATGCATAAAATTACTAAGGCTGATGTTTGATAACTAAGTCCGACCATCTTCATACCCAAAAATGTACCCAAGTCAACCCATACGGAATGATCAATGAATATACAACATCAATCGGCCACTTCACCCAACTTAAAATTGATTTATGCTCTTGGCCTAGCTGGCCTTATACCTTTTTTGGTTTCAATTGCAGCACCAATCACAGGACTTTATCCCCAAACAGAATGGTTAGAAATTCGCTTATCTTATGGTGCAACCATTCTTAGTTTTGTGGGTGCGATTCACTGGGGAATTGCGATGTCTCAACCAGAAATGTCTGCCAAAGATCGGAATGTCTTTTTTATTTGGAGTGTTATACCGGCTCTCATCGGCTGGTATAGTCTTGGCTTAAAACCTGTCGAAGCAAGCACTATACTTGCTCTAGGTTTTATTCTGCATCTTATCCAAGACTATCGCCTTCAACGAAAAGCTCTTACGCCATCTTGGTACTTCCCACTGCGTATGCTACTAACTATCGTAGCTACTATATGCCTCATCCTTGGACTATTTATTTAACTAAAGGCCCCGCTTCAATACACCCGAAACGCAGCGAACACCTTACAGTCTTAACTAATCAATTAATTTGCTGATCAATACCGCTCAAGATCTGCTGACTAATATCGGCTTTAGACACAACTCCGCTATCTTCCAGTATCGTTACTTTAGTAGTGCTTGTATCTGAAGTCTTTACCGACACCCGGTATCGCTTAGCTTTTTTCATGTCATCATCTTTTGATGATGATTTAAACCAACCAGAAAACCAGCCGTCTTTTTTGGCAACATCAAAATCCTTTGGATTAACAAATCGAACAAAAAATATACCCTGAGAACGGTCGCGATCCTCAACCGTAAAATTCGAGCGATCAAGAGCTAAACCAACATCCCGCCAAGAGCGATCAAAGCCTTGATTGAGCGTTAAAACAACAACACCACCCTCTGTATTTACACGTGTTGCCTTAGACTTGTTATTCGTTGGTTTACCTGCTAGTGAGGTTTTAGCACTTTCATAGTTAGTCCCTAAATACACCATCATGCGGGCTAACATCTCCGCCTCTAACTCAGGATCATTGGCCCGTGAGGTCCATAATGTAGAATTCTTATCCACCCCAACGCCAACTAATTCTTCAACAGAACCTCGGTGAGTAACATAGATCTCGGTTTGACCATTGTCACTTTTCTCAAAGCGGGTTCGAAATTTATCCCGCTCACCAGTCGAGTACAAACTGTCTAAAGCTTTTCCTAAAAAGTTGCGAATCATGTCCTGGGGAATCTTCGCCCGATTTTCCGCCCAATCAGTTTCCATAATCCCAGTATTCGGTGAATCAGTGATCAAAATAAACCCTGTATCTTCCCAAAATGATCGAACCTTAGGATATAACTCATCCCCAGATCGCTGCACCACTAACCAACGACGATTACCGTCACGCATAATCCGAATTCCGGCCTGCTCAGGAGTCACTAAATTCTTCGTCGGGGTTTCTTTTATCTTTGAATTCGCAGCACCATATTGCGATAAAGTCGCAGCACCATCAGCAACGCTATAACGCTTTTGAGCAGACGGGATTGTCAAATCTGGAGGAATGCTCAAATTCGGGGTTTTCTTTTCACCTTGCGATTTGTAGTCAATCGATTCACTTGAAAAATTCGTAGTGCATGCGCCTAAGACGAGCACACCAAAAACAACTATGCCAAGCCGCATACCTCTCAATACTGTTTGATTCAACTGAAATACTTTTTTCATAATTTCCTATTCAGAGCCGCTATTACTTCACCACAATGATTACTTCACAAAACCTAATTTTGCTAAGTTTTTAACCAGTGTAGCTTGGATTGATTGAGACAATGGCGTCAAAGGTAAACGAATCCCCGGGGCAATCATCCCCATTTCATGCAAAGCCCATTTAACCGGAATGGGATTTGGCTCAATAAACATTAATTGATGCAATGATAGTAATTGAAATTGAATCTCTCTGGCAGTCTCTAATTGCCCTAAAACTGCCGCCTCACACAACTTGGACATTAAATTTGGTGCCACATTAGCTGTTACTGAAATATTACCGTGACCACCCATCAACATCAAAAAGATCGCTGTCAAGTCATCGCCTGAAAATACCGCAAAGTTGCTACTGCCCTGAGCCTTCAGTCCGGCTAATAAAACCGAAGCCCGCTCCAAATTACCCGTAGCATCTTTTAAACCAATGATCCCGGGTACTTTTGCCAAACGTAAAATCGTATCATTGCTCATGTCCGCAACAGTGCGCCCTGGGACGTTATATAAGATGATCGGCAAATCAACTTCCTGAGCTATCTTTTGAAAGTGTAAAAACATTCCTTCTTGTGTAGGCTTATTGTAATAAGGCACCACTTGTAAACTAGCGTTTGCTCCAACTTGTTTTGCGTATGCGGTTAATTCAATGGCCTCCAAAGTGGAATTGCCACCTGTCCCAGCAATCACAGGAATCCGCCCCTTGACATGCTCTACAGCCACCCGAATTAATTCGCAATGCTCTTCAAAATTGACGGTTGGGGACTCTCCAGAAGTACCTACAATCACTATACCGTGCGTACCCTGTTCAATATGCCAGTCACATAAACGCTGAAGGCTCACAAAATCTATTCTACCGTCGTCAAACATGGGGGTGACAATCGCGACAATACTGCCAAGAATTGGTAGTTGAGGATAAGTTGTTTTGATGTTCATATCATAATTGTAGCCCAATGCTATTGTGCTTTACAGCACAAATACGTTGAACAATTGCTGGTTTAGGTAATTCTACTCGGCCCTGCTCAAAAGATACTACTGAAAAATCTTCCTGATTAAGAACTAAATCTAGTAACTCGTTTTCTCTTAATAAAAAATCCGGATTCGAGGGCTTACCAAACTGGGCATTACCATCTGCGAATGTTTCATAAATAAAAACTCCCTGATGTTGAAGTAATTGTAGCCAATTTACCAAAAAAGGTCGGTACAAATAGTTCGTAATAATTACACCTGAAAACTGTTCTCTTTGCAATTGGCTGGGAAATTCTGCTAACTCTAAGTCTAGAACTTCGAAGGTGTTTTGCCCTTGACGAGTCAGTAAGCCATTTGTCATGGGGGTGGCTAACCGATTTTCTAGAGTCAAAATGGCCTGCGGATTGTTGTCAACGCCATAGACCAAATACCCAGCCTCGATCAACGCCAGGGCGTGGCGTCCAACTCCACAAGCAACATCTAAAACCCGCCCCTCCCGAGGGATTAATGGCATAAAACGCCGCACCCAGGTAGACGAGTCGGTATCACTATGAGTAATCAAGCCCCATCGCCTCACGCACATCACGCATCGTTTCTTGAGCAGTTTTTCGCGCCTTATCACAGCCATCAGCAATTAAAGCTCGCAGCAAACTCGGATCATCTAAATACTGTTGAGCACGCTCTAACATCGGTTGCTGCTCTTTTAAAATCGCTTGAATAACCGGCTCTTTGCATTCAAGGCATCCAATACCCGCCGATGTACATCCAGATTGAACCCACTGCTTAGTTTCCTCATCGGAATACACCTCATGAAATTGCCAAACTGGGCAATGAACTGGATTACCAGGGTCAGTCTTGCGCACCCTTGCAGGATCTGTTGGCATAGTTCGCACTTTTTTAGTAATTGACTCAGCACCTTCCCGCAACGCAATCGTATTTTGATAAGACTTTGACATTTTTTGTCCATCTAAACCAGGCAACTTAGACGCTGTGGTGAGTAAAGCTTGAGGCTCTACTAAGATAATCTTCCTAGCACCTTCTAAATAACCAAACAAGCGCTCGCGATCACCCATCGATAAACTCTGTGCTTCATGCAGTAAAGCTTGCGCTTGCTCAAGGGCCTGGGTATCACCTCGCTCTTGATAAGCCGTTCTTGCCTCTAAATACAACTTCGTTCTCTTGCCACCTAATTTTTTGGCTGCAGCTAAAGCCTTTTCTTCAAAACCAGCTTCACGACCATATAAATAGTTAAAGCGTCTGGCAACCTCTCTAGTCATCTCGACATGGGGTACTTGATCCTCACCAACCGGCACATGTTCAGCCCGATAAATCAAAATATCTGCGGCTTGTAATAATGGATATCCTAAAAAGCCATATGTCTGAATATCCCGATCACGTAATTTTTCTAATTGATCTTTATAAGTCGGTACCCGCTCTAGCCACCCTAAAGGAGTGCCCATCGATAACAAAAGAAATAACTCAGCATGCTCTGGCACCTTACTTTGAATAAATAAAGTCGCTTGTGAAGGATCAACGCCTGCGGCTAACCAATCAATCACCATCTCCCAAATCGACGCTTCAATCATCTCTGGAGTCTCATAGTGCGTCGTCAAAGCATGCCAATCAGCTATAAAGAAATACGATGGATACTCCGATTGCAAACGAATCCAATTTTTCAGAACACCATGATAGTGACCTAAATGAAGAGCCCCTGTTGGGCGCATACCAGAGATAACGCGTTCAGAAAACATATACTTTTAGAGTTGAAATAAAGACCACACTGGTTTTAAATGAGTAGCTAGGGGCGGTAATACTCCCAAATCCGTTCGACTTTCTGTAGGATCATGAAAATCTGATCCGCGAGAAGCATAAAAACCGTATTGCGTTGCAACCTTGGCATACTCGACATACTGCTCAGGAGAGTGACTGCCGGTTACCACCTCGATACCAAGACCGCCAGCTTGTAAAAATGCAAGGTACAGACTATCTTTTTCTAAATCAGTCAGACGATATCTGCCTGGATGAGCAATAATCGCTACCCCACCAGCATCTTTGATCCAAGTTACAGCTTCAGCTAAAGTAGCCCAAACATGGCCAACATAACCGGGCTTACCTTCAATCAAAAACTGGGTAAATACGGCATTTATGTCGGTACAAACACCTTTTTCGACGAGAAATCTCGCAAAATGGGTTCTAGATAGTAACTCTGGATTACCAGCAAATGCAGTAGCTCCCTCGTAAGCCCCAAGAATTCCAACTGCCGCTAATTGCCGCGCAATCTCCTGACCTCTTTGCATACGCCCATCTCGCGTTTTACGTAAGCCCTCAATCAAGCGTTGGTCATAGGGATTAATGCCTAAGCCCACTATGTGAATAGTCTGCCCAAGCCAACTCACTGATATTTCTACACCACCCAAATACTTCATACCAAGGTTTCTGGCAGATTCTTCAGCCCGTGCCTGACTACTCACTAAATCGTGATCTGTTAGTGACCATAACTCCACGCCATTTGACTTGGCGCGCATAGCAAGTTGCTCAGGAGTTAATGTCCCGTCCGATAAAACAGAATGGCAGTGCAAATCTGCATTTATAGAATTCATGGAACTATTTTACAGTTGAATGCCCATCAAGACTAAAAGCACGGCTCAAAAAGTACGCTTCATGCTGCGCTCCATAAAAATCCGACGCATGGGCTAAGTTAACTTCGTATCCACAACGCGTCTTGGAGCAGATAAATATTCTTTTGATTGCATCTCAATTAAACGTGAAACCGTCCGGTGGAATTCACCAGCCATCTGTCCTTGCAAATATAACTGATCACAATCAACCTCCGCGGAGATGATTAACTTAATTTTATGGTCATAAAAAACGTCAATTAGCCAAGTAAAGCGCCGCGCCTCACTCGACATGCGAGGGCTCATCAAGGGTACATCCGTGAGAATAACAGTATGAAACATCGAAGCGATTTCGAGATAATCATTTTGAGAGCGTGGACTAACACACATGGATTCAAAATCAAACCAGGCAATCCCACCAGCTCGGCGAACCGCTCGAATCAGCCGATTTTCAATTTTTAATTCTGGATTTTCATCTTGGTGGACGCCAGCCAGTTGATCAAAAACCCGCCGGATCTCTTCTGTCACATCAGGTGTTATGGGACTGAGATAAACCCGCACTTGATCCATCACAATTTTACGATAATCAACTCCAGCATCTACATTAATTACGTCTAATTGTTTTTCTAATAAGGCAATAGCAGGTAAAACACGGTCCCGGTGCAGGCCATCTGGATACAAAAGATCCGGCCGGTAATTCGACGTCATAATAAATTGCACCTGATTTTTAAATAACGCGTCTAGTAAACGATACAAAATCATGGCGTCAGCTACATCACTGACGTGAAACTCATCAAAACAAATGAGCTGATAACGCTCGCCAATACGTTTACCTAACTCATCTAAAGGATCAGCACGGCCCCGTAAATCCTGCAGTTCACGGTGTACTTCACGCATAAATTCATGGAAATGAATACGCGTCTTCTTGGGGTAAGTAATCGCCTCATAAAAACAATCCATGATGAAGGATTTACCTCGCCCAACCCCACCCCAAAAGTAAACGCCTCGAGGTACTTGGGGAGAACTCTTCAACAATTTGGAAAAAAATCCACTTCGCGACTGCTCAAACTCAACCCACTCAGATTGACACCTTGCTAAACGCGTGACTGCAGCCTCTTGTGCAGAGTCACTTTGATATCCTTTTTGAATTAAAGCTTGGTGGTATAAATCGGTAACCCGCATGCAACCGATCAGTTAAAAGTTTAAGGCTCGGCCAGCTGTTGCCAATGCGGCCTCCCGAATCGGCTCTGATAAACTTGGATGCGGGTGGCAGACTCTTGCAATATCTTCCGCAGCGGCCCTAAACTCCATCGCCACAACTGCCTCAGCAATTAAGTCTGAAGCTGCAGCAGCAATAATGTGAACCCCTAAAATCTCGTCAGTTACCGCATCTGCTAGGATCTTTACAAAACCATCACTCATGCCCATCCCCAAAGCCCGACCATTAGCCGCAAATGGAAATTGCCCTGGCTTATAAGCCCTGCCTTCAGCTTTTAATTGCTGCTCATTTTTACCAACCCAAGCAATCTCTGGTGAGGTATAAATTACCCACGGGATGCAGTTGTAATCAATATGTGGTTTTTGGCCGGCTAAAATTTCTGCAACCAGTACCCCCTCGTCCTCTGCCTTATGCGCTAACATCGGTCCACGAACTACATCGCCAATCGCATAAATCCCAGGCACAGACGTAGCACACGTGTGCTCAGCAACTGGAATAAAACCTTTTTCATCGACCCCTAATCCAACTGCGGCTAAATTTAATCGGTCTGTATTGGGAACTCGGCCAACCGAAACAATTAAGCGATCTACTACCAAGACTTTTTCAACCCCAGTGGCATCTTGATAAGTAATCGAGACATTATTTTTACCTGGCTTGACTGACTGAATCTGTATACCTAAATCAAATTTCAACCCTTGTTTAGTAAATAATTTTTTAGCCTCGGCCGCAATCCCTTCATCACAAGCCCCCAAAAAGGTCGGCAGCGCTTCTAAAATAGTTACGTCTGAGCCCAAGCGGCGCCAGACTGAACCTAACTCAAGGCCAATCACCCCAGCTCCAATTACCCCTAATTTTTTAGGTGTTTGAGAATACTTTAAAGCACCTTCGTTATCACAAATTAATTCGTTATCAACCACAATATCTTTTAAATGACGCGCCTTTGAGCCACTTGCAATAATGACTTTCTTGGCCAATACAACTTCTTTTTCCTTACCCACAATCTCCACTTGGTAAAACTCACCTACCTGCCCAAGAAAAGAGGCGTAACCTTTTAAATGAGTCACTTTATTTTTCTTAAATAAATACTGAATACCCGCTGTCATTTTTTGAACAATGGCGTCTTTGCGAGCAATCATCTTCTTTACATCAATTTGTAATTCGCCAACCGAAATACCGTGCGCCGCACTATGATGCCCAATATTTTCGAACTCCTCAGAAGAAGCCAATAATGCCTTGGATGGAATACAGCCAACATTGAGACAAGTGCCACCAAGACGAGGCTCTTGCTTGGGGTCATCAAAAGCATTGCCCTCGGCACAGCCTACCCGAAAACCTAACTGGGCAGCCCGGATTGCGGCAATATAACCACCAGGGCCAGCCCCAATAACTAAGACATCAAACTCTTGACTCATTTTTACTTCCTTCAATCAATTTATATTTAGATATCCAAGAGAAGACGCGCCGGATCCTCAAGAGCCTCTTTCATCGCCACCAATCCTAAAACAGCCTCACGGCCATCAATGATCCGGTGATCATAAGATAATGCCAAATAATTCATTGGCCGAACAACAATCTGACCAGCTTCAACAACTGCCCGATCCTTCGTCGCATGAATTCCTAAAATGGCTGACTGCGGTGGATTGATGATAGGCGTAGACAACATGGAACCAAAAGTTCCACCATTCGAAATAGAAAATGTTCCACCCGTTAAATCGTCAAGCGTTAATTTACCATCCCTGGCTTTTGCACCAAACTCAGCAATTTTTTTCTCAATTTCGGCCAGACTCATCTGATCACAGTCCCGTAAAATCGGCACGACTAAGCCTCTGGGCGAACCCACTGCAATACCAATATCAAAATACCCGTGATAAACAATATCTCCACCATCCACCGAGGCATTCAAAATGGGGTATTTTTTTAAAGCGTGCACTGCAGCCTTCACAAAAAAGGACATAAATCCTAATTTAACGCCGTGTTCTTTTTCAAACTGATCTTTATATTTATTACGCATCGACATCACTGGTGCCATGTTGACCTCATTAAAGGTCGTCAAAATAGCATTCATTGCCTGCGACTCTAAAAGACGCTCTGCAATCCGCGCTCTTAAACGACTCATCGGAACGCGCTCTTCTGGACGGTTTCCTAGCGACATGTGAACTGGCGGAGTTGTTAATTTTTGCGCCGGTGCTCCAGTTTTAGCAACTGGTTGCGGTGCCTGTGCATTTAAGGCATCCGATTTGGTAACTCGACCATCTTTACCCGAGCCACTTACTTGACTTGGTGAGATATTTTTCTCAGCTAAAATCTTCGCTGCAGAAGGCATTGCAATCGATGCACCTGCTACCGGCTCAGAAACAGTTGATGCTACAGGAGCAGGTGCAGCCGTTGCAACTGGTGCAGGCGCAACCTTCTGGTCACTATTAATCCGAGCAATGACCTGATCTGAATTAACGAGAGCGCCATCGGCTACAAGGATCTCTGTTAAAAGCCCACCAGAAGGTGCAGGGACCTCCATCACCACTTTATCTGTTTCAATCTCAATCAGGATTTCATCCTGAATAATTAGGTCACCAATTTTTTTCTTCCACTTTAAAAGCGTTGCCTCAGCAACGGACTCTGATAACTGAGGAACTTTCACTTCATGCATTGCCATACTTATATTCCTTTGAATGGATTGGTTATTTCTACTATTTATCGAACGACAGAGACACCTTTTAGCTTGGCAAATGCGGCATCTACTAAAGCTTTTTGCTGCTCTTGGTGTAGGTGCGCATAACCACAAGCGGGCGATGCAGATGGCGGCCGACCGGCGTAACCTAGCTTTTGTCCATCATGCATATTCTCTAAAATATTATGTTGAATAAAAAACCAAGCTCCCTGATTTTGTGGCTCATCCTGACACCAAACTAACTCAGTTACATGGGGATATTTTTTCAATTCAGCCGCAAATGATTTGTGTGGAAAGGGATACAACTGCTCCACGCGAATAATCGCTGTATCCTTGGATTTCTTGGTTTCCCGTGCCTTCACTAAATCATAGTAAACCTTACCCGAGCACATAATCACGCGGTGTACTTTTTGTGCATCAAGATCACTACTTTGCTCGCCTAACACTGTATGGAACTCGCCCTTGGTAAATTCTGACACCGGCGAGGCAGCGTCTTTATTTCGTAGTAATGACTTCGGCGTAAAAATGACCAAAGGCTTACGAAATGAACGTATCATCTGCCGGCGTAATAAATGAAAAATTTGCGAAGCAGTCGTCGGTTGGACAAGTTGCATATTGGTATCTGCGCATAACTGCATAAAGCGCTCAGGTCTAGCCGATGAGTGCTCCGGACCTTGCCCTTCGTAACCGTGCGGCAACATCATGACAAGGCCGTTAACCCGGCCCCACTTCACTTCTCCAGATGCGATAAATTGGTCAATGACAACCTGAGCGCCATTGACAAAGTCTCCAAATTGCCCCTCCCAAATGGTCAGAGTATTAGGCTCAGCAGAGGCGTAGCCATACTCAAAACCAAGTACTGCCTCTTCTGACAAAATTGAATCAATAACCGTAAAAGGAGCCTGGCCATTACCAACGTTTTGTAGCGGAATATAGGTACCAGTATCCCACTTTTCCCGGTCCTGATCATGCAAGACCGAGTGCCGATGCGTAAAAGTCCCACGCCCTGAATCCTCACCTGATAATCGAATCGGATAACCACTCGCGAGCAGTGATGCAAAGGCCATATGCTCGCCCATGCCCCAGTCGACATTCATCTCACCTCGCCCCATGGCAGCGCGATTCTTTAAAACGTTCTCAACTAAGGGGTGAACCTTAAAGCCACTTGGAATTTGCGTAATTTTTTCTGCGAGTCTTTTCCATTCAGCCTGGGGAATCGCGGTATCTGCATGATCAGTCCATTTACGATTTAAAAAAGGTGACCAATCGACAGAGAATTTCCCTTTAAAATTCGTAATAACCGGATCAGAGGTGCTCTTACCTGCCTCCAACTCAGTGCGATACGCCTTGACCATCTCATCACCACCACCAACTGGTAAAACGCCCTGCGTTTCTAATTTATCTGCATACAGCTTTCTAGTACCTGGATGCTGTGCAATTTTTTTATACATCAAGGGTTGCGTCATGGATGGCGTATCTTGCTCGTTATGACCTAATTTTCGAAAGCAAATGAGGTCAATGCCAACGTCTTTTTTAAATTTCATGCGGTATTCAACCGCGATTTGTGTTGCCAAAACTACCGCTTCAGGATCATCCCCATTAACATGCAAAATCGGCATTTCAATTGTTTTTAATATATCCGTGCAATACAACGTCGAACGCATATCTCGTGGATCCGAAGTCGTAAAGCCAATTTGATTGTTAATCACAATATGTAGCGTGCCGCCAGTATGATAGCCCCGGACCTCCGCCAGCGCCAGTGTTTCCTGCACTACCCCTTGTCCGGCAATTGCAGCGTCGCCATGAACTAAGATTGGCAGTACCTCTGCACCAGTTGTGTCGCCGCGACGATCCATCCGAGCGCGGACAGACCCTTCAACTACAGGATTAACGATTTCTAGATGTGATGGGTTAAATGCCAAGGATAAATGGACGGGCCCACCGGCAGTTGAAATATCGCTAGAAAATCCTTGGTGATACTTCACATCTCCAGAAGGCAGCTCTTCAGGAGCTGTATGGTCGAACTCGGCAAATAAATCAGCCGGCATCTTACCAAGGGTATTAACCAGAACGTTTAAGCGTCCCCGGTGCGCCATACCAATCACAATTTCTTTGACACCAGCCACGCCGGCGGCGTCTAAAATCTCATCCATCTGAGCAATAAAACTCTCACCACCCTCTAAAGAAAAACGCTTTTGTCCCACATACTTGGTATGTAAGTACCGCTCCAAACCTTCCGCAGCAGTGAGACGATCTAAAATATTGATTTTTTTGACTGGGGCAAAATGCGGTGTAGAACGAATTGTCTCTAGTTTTTCTTGCCACCACTTTTTAATGGTTTGATCAGTGATGTACATGTACTCAACACCAATTGTTCCACAATACGTTTGACGCAAGTTCTGGAGCAACTCACGCAAAGTCATTTTATTTTTACCAAAAAAGGTATTACTGGTATTAAAGACAATATCCATGTCTGCATCAGTAAAACCATAAAATCCTGGATCAAGCTCAGGAATCACCGGTCTTTCGGTTCTTTTTAAGGGATCTAGGTCAGCCCAACGGGTACCAATGTTCCGATACGTAGCAATTAACTGTTGAACGGCAACACGCTTGCGTCCCATTTCAGAATCTGCTGAATCATCTAGAACCCGAATCGGACCGAGTTTGGAGCGTTGTGCAAATGAAGCCACAATCGGCGCATGTGCAATATCTTTGACATCAGTTCCGTCGACTGCAGGCAAGTGCTGGACACTATCGAAATAAGTTCGCCAGGTTTCGGCGACAGAGCCAGGATCGTTGAGATAAGCTTCATAAAGCTCTTCTACGTAGGGGGCATTCCCCCCGAATAAATAGGAGGTACCACGATACGACTGCATCATATTGCTCACCTTTTCCTCGGGTTTCCCGAAATGAAGTGGGTTAATCAACCATTCGCGACACGGCCAAACCGACTAGCGAATTGCGTTCAAAATACCAATTTTACTGCAACAAATTTTACTTACTCTTTAACAAACATCTCTCATGAAGCTCAATCAAACGCTATTTTCAATATAACTGATTTAAATGAATCATTTAAGAATATTTGCACAAATTTTATGCCAAGAACTGCCGAAATGATACCTTTTTATAGCTAAATGCTGAGAAAATCAGTTTTTTGGTGGTTTTTTTTAATTTTAGGAAATTTCCTACAAGAAAATCAGAAATTGAGTATTTAAAATCTATCGTTTTTTTCTTACTATTGATTACTCGTATAACAGAGTGAGAAACAAGATGAATGACCTAATTAATTACAACCAACATGCCTATATTAGTACTAGAGAGTCGGCAAAAAGACTCAATGTTTCACTCGGAACAATACAAAAAATGGTAGAAATGGGCGAATTAACTGCTTGGAAAACTCGGGGCGGACACCGGCGCATTTTAGTTCAGTCCATCGATGACCATCTAAAAAATCGGCATTTATCGTATCGAAATCAATTAATTAGGGAGCGAATCCTATTTGGCATCTTTAAACGAACGGATAATATCCTGTTCTTCGAAAAACTACTTGAATCATTTAAAAATCCCGTTCAATTTGCATCTAGTATCGATGTCTGCGAAGCCCTCATGCGGATTGTCGAATTAAAACCACACGCTATATTTATCGACTGCCTATTACCCCCAACTGAACAACTCCATTTTATTCATTACCTGAGCAAAAATGAAGTTACACAAAAAATACCTATTTTGATCGATGAAGGCTTTACAGAACTCCACCCCGGAGTTTTGCGACTAGCCGGAGAAAATGCTGGCATTATCCAAACATTTCCAAGAAGGGAGGCCGCCCCGATTAATCCCGATGATACGTTTAAACACCCCTATATTTTTGGCTACCCAGGTTCTTCCTCAGACTCCACACCGTTGATTCAGGGGCAAGACCTCGAAGAAATTATTCAGGAAGCATTAATGAAAAGCCCGGCGGAATAATACGAAGCTTGATAAATAGTATTTGAACTAAAATTGAGCTATAGGATTACTGAGTATTATTTTTGGGTATTTTTTAGGTATTTAATCTACGAAATTATCTACTGAAGTTATCCGCTGAAGTTATCTACTGAGATTATCTACTACATTAATCCAAGATGGATTTCTATTGGTTTTTAATTATAATGGCTATGGCTTATTTACCCAAATGGATTTCAAACAATTGTTTCAAATGCCATCTCAATCTATTGCTAAATACTAAAACCAGCCCATTTATCCTAAATGGGCCCAAGAATTACTTAATTAAAAAGTCCTCTTTAGACCTCTCAGCCATCCATAATGGCTTCTTACCCCGACCTGTCCATGTTTTGCCAGTCTCTGGGTTACGATACTTAGGAGGGACTTTAGCTACCGACTTCGAACCCGACTTCATAATTCCTGCTCGCTTAGAAAATAAATCGTCCGAGGTTAATCCATATTCCTCAATTAATGCTAAAACCTTTTCAATGCCAATGCGTTTTTCTTGCTCCTTAACTTCTTGAATTTGACGGTCTAAAGCCTCTCTTTGCTCAATTAACTCTTGATAGGTTGCAGTCATAGTAATCCCTTTAAATAAAATTAATAATCTAAAAATGTATCATAAACCATTTGATGGTGAGTGTGATATTAATACCCTTCATTAATCAGGTCATTTAATACTATAAGCATTTAATATTAATGTAAACAATAACATTAATAGCATTAATAACATTCACCAATTAAAGTTAATAACTATTCATGGGTAGCTATAAGCAGCACATTGAGGTAGTGTAATGGTATTTTTTGACTCAATTGCTGAGTAAAAGCAGTTCATCTAGCTAGAGTGCCTAGAAGTTATTCTTATACGTTGTCGATTTCACTGCGCATTCACGTTTCACCCAATCGTTATCTCTGCAAACTATTTCCAACGCTCAATTTGAACGTCCACACTCTCTTGGCCATCACTGATCGTTAATTGCCCCTCCAAGATCGTTGCTTGTAACTGCATGGACCGTTTTGCAAATACTAATAAACCTTGCGCACTTGCAGATGTAATTCGGTGTATCTCTAAATTTTTTAATCGCGTTAACTTATTTTCTATTGCCTTAAACCAAACCTCAGCCGCATGATGATAAGCGTACACATATACCTGCCTGGCTTTACCACAAGCTTTTATAATGGGTCGATCCTCAGGCTGCCCCACTTCAATCCAACATTGAATCTGATCTGAAAAATCGCGTAAGCTAACATCGGGCTCTTGAGCATCTGATAACCCTGCACCAAAGGCAATAATGCCGTCTCCCTGACAAACCGTTTGTATCTGATGCGCCTGTAATGCTAAGGCAATTAAACGAACCATCATGCGCTCGTCAGTTTCGCTCGGGTGACGAGCTAGAGTTAAAGAATGATCAGCGTAATATCCTAAATCAATATTTGCTATTGCTAAATGCGCTTTATAGATCGTCGACTTAATGGCCATATACAGTGAACTCAAATACTTGATTATGCTCTCGCCAAGTAATTCTTGAATGACTAGTGCAGAAAACATTTTTTTTCTAAAGGATGGATAATTTACCTATCATTCACCACAAGCTTCTCTTGCATCAAATTGCCCAAAACAATCCTTCCAAATAAAATTTGCCAAACCTGTGGTCGAAACTTCACCTGGCGAAAAAAATGGGAGCGTGATTGGCTCCAAGTGAAATTCTGTTCAGATAAATGCCGTATGCAAAAATCAAAGAAAATATGAAAACTCTGCGTTTGATTCTTGGAGACCAGCTAAATCCGTGCCACTCATGGTTCTCAAAAATAGATCCAAATGTTGTCTATATTCTTCTAGAAATCCGGCAAGAAACCGACTACGTTCTACACCATGCACAAAAAATCATCGCTATTTTTGCCGGTATGCGAGATTTTGCTCAGCAACTGCAAACCGCTGGCCACCATGTGCAATATCTGGGTATACAAGACACCTCTGATAGTCCCTCATTAACTACCCATTTATCCCAAGTAATTCAAAAAAATCACTTTACGCATTTTGAATATCAGGAACCCGACGAATGGCGCTTAGATGATCAATTAGAACAATTTACGCAAGATCTTTCTATTTCTTCCAAAATGGTTTCTAGTGAACACTTCTTTACGCAACGGTCTACCGCCCAAGATTTTTTTGGCGAGCGAAAAAAATGGTTGATGGAAAGTTTTTATAGACAGATGCGCCAGCAACATCAAATATTGATGGCGCCTGACCAAAAACCGATTGGTGGTACGTGGAATTTTGATCAGGCTAATCGAAAACTATGGCGTGGAAGTCCACCTGAACCAATCGATCAAAGACCTGTTCATAATCACCAAAAACTTTGGGAAGAAATCCAACAGCAAGGCATCAAAAGTTTTGGTAATCCTCAAAGTTCTCAAATTAGATGGCCACTCAACAGGACGGAGGCACTCAACTCCTTAAACGACTTTATTCACAATCGACTAGCTTATTTTGGAGATTTTCAAGATGCCATGACTTCGAAATCATGGCGCTTATTTCACGCTCTGATCTCCTTCGCACTCAATACGAAAATGCTTTCTCCCTCAGAAGTTGTGCAGGCAGCAGAGCAAGCCTACCATCAGAATAAAGCGCCGATTGCCTCTGTGGAAGGCTTTATTCGCCAAATTCTTGGGTGGCGAGAGTATATTCGTGGTGTCTATTGGGCGCAAATGCCCAACTACTCAGAACAAAACTTTTTTAATCATCAACAACCGCTACCAAAATGGTTCTGGACTGGCGATACAAAAATGCAATGCCTACATCAGGCAATTTCCGTCTCCTTAGAGCAAGCCTATGCTCACCACATCCAAAGACTCATGGTCATTGGTAATTTTGCTTTACTAGCAGGTCTTAACCCGCAAGCACTGCACCGTTGGTATCTTGGTATTTATATCGATGCCTTTGAATGGGTAGAACTTCCCAACACCCTGGGCATGAGCCAGTTCGCAGATGGCGGGTTACTGGCCTCCAAGCCTTATGTCTCTAGTGCCTCATATATTCATAAGATGAGCGATTATTGCTCATCCTGTTTTTACGACAAAAAACTCCGAATCGGCGAGCGAGCCTGCCCAATGAACTCTCTATATTGGAACTTTTTCGACCAACACCGCGCCCAATTAGCTAATAATCCAAGAATTGGTATGGCTTACCAACACCTCAATAAAATGGCTCCCGAAACGCTCCAAGAAATCAAAAAACACGCCCAGTCGACTATCAAAAATATTGGCACAATTTAAGCAACTTTATAATAAACCCATGAATACAAACTGGACTGATTTAATGCCCCTAACCGACTCTTTTGAGGGCGAAGTCGTGCGAGTTGAGTTGGCTAATAAGAACCTAGCGATCTATCAAATCAACGGGAAAGTTTACTGTACTGATAATCAATGCACGCATGGCAACGCTCTATTGTCCGATGGGGTGATTGACGGTTATGAAATCGAGTGTCCTTTTCATCAAGGTAGATTTGATATCCGAGATGGTCGAGTCATGTGCGACCCCGCCGAAAAGGCCCTTAAGTCATACCCCATATTGATTGAAGAAGATCGCATATGGGTCGATCTGAATTAAATCTTCTGCGCAAAAATCAAGTATTCTTCCCACCAGGGATCAGAAACGCTTAAAATAGAACTATGAAAATACCTGAACTTCTCGCTCCAGCCGGTAGTCTTGAGATGCTAAATACCGCCTTTAATTTTGGTGCCGATGCGGTATATGCTGGACAACCGCGTTATTCACTGAGAGTTCGAAACAACGATTTTGGCGATTTAGATGTGCTAGCTAATGGCATCAATACGGCTCATCAGCAGGGTAAAAAGTTTTACTTGGTATCAAATATCCTTCCGCATGGAAGTAAAACTAGAACTTTTATCGATGATATGCAAGATGTGATCCAGTTAGGTCCAGATGCACTCATCATGTCCGATCCCGGCCTGATCATGATGGCCCGAGAAAATTGGCCAGATATGCCAATCCATCTATCGGTCCAAGCCAATACCGTAAACGGTGCAGCTGCGCGTTTTTGGCGCTCCGTGGGCATTAGTCGAATTATCCTTTCTCGTGAACTGTCACTTGACGAAATCGAAGCAGTTCGTCAAGACTGTCCAGAAATGGAATTAGAGGTATTTGTCCACGGTGCGCTTTGTATCGCCTACTCAGGTCGCTGCTTACTGTCTGGCTACTTTAGTAAAAGAGATCCAAACCAAGGTGCTTGTACCAACTCCTGTCGTTGGGATTACAAGATATACCCTGGGCAAGAGGATGCGACTGGTGATATTTACCTCTTAGAGGAGGGTAATCGACCCGATGCACTCATGCCAATTGAAGAAGATATGCATGGTACGTATATTTTAAATTCTAAAGATTTAAGGGCCATTGAACATGTCGAACGCCTGACACAAATGGGTATCGATTCTTTCAAAATCGAAGGCCGGACTAAGTCCCCTTACTATGTTGCTCGAACTTGTCAATCTTACCGGACCGCAATCAATGACGCCGTCAGTGGTAAACCCTTCAACCCCATCCTTCTTGGCCACTTAGAAGGTTTAGCAAATCGTGGCTATACCGATGGCTTTTATCAACGCCACCATGATAGTGAATATCAAAATTACCTCAAGGGATTTTCTATTTCAGGGCGAAGCATGTATGTTGGCCAAGTACTTGCAATCGATCCGATTCTTGGCGCCAAAATAGATGTCAAAAATCGCTTCGCAGTCGGGGATCGCTTGGAAATCATTGAACCAAATGGTAATACTGATGTAACTATCGAAGCTCTTTGGGACATTCATGGCAAACCGATTCGGGTGGCGCCGGGATCTGGCCATATCGTCTATGCCCAAATACCTTGCCAATCGAACGTCGCCTTCCTGGCTCGCTATATCCAAGTCAATACGCCTGCAAAGATCGAACAAATTCAGATTTTAGAAGCCTAATCTTTTTCTTATTTGATCTTTGCTCTGCAAGGCTGTCCCACTTACTAGATGAATTCCTTACCCAATAATTACCGCGCCCTCATCATCGGCTCCTCGGGGTCTATCGGCCAAGCACTCAAAAAGCAACTTGAAAGCGATCCAAAGCTTGGGTCTATTTACGAAATATCTAGAAACACGCCTATTGCAATTGATCTACAAGATGAACAAACAATCCAAAATGCTGCAAAAGAAATTGCACAATTCGCCCCACTTCATCTGATTCTTATAGCTACAGGTGTGCTGCATGCAGACGCGTTACAACCTGAGAAAAAAATAGGTGATCTACAAATACACACCATGTCAACTGTCTTTGCAATCAACACGTTTGGGCCAGCTCTTATTCTGAGATATTTTGCACCTCTGCTTAGTCGCGACCGCGCAATCATGGCATGGATCTCAGCCAAAGTCGGTAGTATTGAGGATAATCGTTTGGGTGGGTGGTATAGCTACCGAGCCTCGAAGGCAGCTCTGAACATGATTATCCAAACTGGCGCCATTGAAATACACCGGACGAACCCACAAGCCTGCCTAGTAGCACTTCACCCCGGAACAGTCAAAAGCCCTTTATCAAGGCCTTTTGGTGGCATTCTAAAAGGTCAAGAACCGCAAAATGCGGCTCTTCAAATGTTAACTAGCCTTGATAAAGTTAAACCGTCCTCTCGGGCAATTTTTTTGAGTTATGATGGCCAGACCATCCCCTGGTGACCTCGACAAGTCATAACACCCTATATTCTAAGTATGATCGGCCTACAATGTACCGCACCCTAACCACCGTCATTTTCCTCCTCCTGATGTCACTAAATTTGACTTCGGCCCAAACCAACCCCAAAATAGGTCAGGCTCTAAGCGATGGTCAACATGTCCTTTTGATGCGTCATGCCTATGCCCCGGGGATTGGGGATCCGCCAAACTACCAACTCAATAATTGCCAAACGCAACGTAATCTCAATACAACTGGAAAAAAACAAGCGCGGATCATTGGCCAATGGCTTCGATCAAATGGGGTAATTGAAGCCAAAGTATTTGCAAGTCCATGGTGCCGGTGCCTAGAAACCGCGCAATTATTAAATTTTGGTCCAGTCACGATGGAACCCGTAATAGCCTCTTTTTTTGACAACCCGGAAAAAGCTACATCACAAAATAAACTCCTACAACGCTGGCTCCAATCAACCCTCTCAAAGCGCCCAAACAATCCGATTATTCTGGTGACCCACCAGGTGAATATACAAGAGTATATGGGCCGTGCAATTGGGTCGGGTGAGATGGTTCTCGTCCAAGTTGCGCCTGATGGCTCACCTGCCTCGTACCAAATTATCCCAAGCCCAACTTATGAATAAACTCGCTGTTTTTTTTGATACCGATCAGGATTTTTTTCAACAGCGCCTCAACCAAGTAAAAGTTGATCGCTATGAAAAAACACGGAACTCTCTAGATGGATCCGTAACCTACCTATCGCCTTATATTACCCATGGCTTTGAAGCACTGCCAGCAATCGTGCGCTATCTCAAAATGAAGCACTCTTTAAATACGAAACATAAGCTCTACGCCGAACTCGGCTGGCGCGAGTATTTCCAGCACGTTTGGGGCCACCTTGGAAATGGTATTTTTGAAGACATTCGACCAGCAATACCCGGAATTAGCTATTCCTCAGAAATGCCTCTAGATATTCTTACTGCGAATACTGGGATTGCAACAATCGATCGATCAATCCAAATGCTCTACACCTTAGGCTATCTCCATAATCATGCCAGAATGTGGCTAGCAAGTTATTGTGTACACTATCGCAAAATAGCCTGGTTACCGGCAGCGCAGTGGCTATATGGGCATCTCCTAGACGGCGATCTAGCTTCTAACCACCTGTCTTGGCAATGGGTCGCTAGAACCTTTAGCTCCAAACCCTACCTATTTAACGCCGCCAATGTTGCAAAATATGCTAGCGTAGAGTGGCATTGTGAGAATACGCCAATTGATACTACCTACGAGGTACTTGAAAATTTAGCATTCTCACCAGACGTCATGCCGCGTATACCACGAGCAACCTTATTGCAAGACCCTGTGCCTGAATTATTCACTACACCACCAACAGATCTAGTAGAAAAATTTGCCCTCATTAAAAAAGTAGATCCCAAAAAACTCCTAGGCAAGACAAATATTGCTCTGATCCATCCTTGGAATCTCAAAGATCAGGAGGGGCCATTTTTTCAACTTGGAATCATCGATTTAGGGTTTCATCAACGCTTTGCCTGGTCTAGAAAACGCTGGGAATTTGTTCTTACTCGGATGAAACATATCTGTCGAGATATTTTAATAGCCGACTTATCTACCACTTTGATACCTCTCATAGAACAAAATCCCCACTTGAACTTTGAAATTACCCAAACTTATAATCCGTCGTATTTTGAACTCATTAAGCGTTTAGAAGTCTATGAAAATACCCTAGTCCACCCCGTACCTCGTTTTTTAGATGACCCAGAAAATTTATGTCCCTCTTTTAGTAAGTTTTGGCAACAAGTCACAAGCAAAAATTCATATCCTAGGCCATAATTATCCTACCAAGAAACACCCCCTTTTTGAGAAAATTACCAGTGAACAATATTGTCATCTTCAGTTTCAAGCGCCTTCTCGTTATTTTTGGACTACTTGTACTCGCCTCTTGCGCTAGTCCAAAAATTGAAGATTATGCCAATGAAAAACCGCTACTCAATTTGTCCGAATACTTTAACGGCACCGTCAAAGGATATGGGATCTTTACAGACCGAAGTGGACAAGTCGTCAAGCGCTTTACAGTCGATATCGTGTCTACATGGCAAATGCGCGATGGTATTAAAACTGGCGTATTAGACGAGTCCTTTGTTTATTCTGATGGAACTACTCAAAAAAGAATCTGGACCTTAAAAGAAATCCGCCCGAACTACTTTGAAGGCAGCGCTGCTGATGTTGTCGGAATTGCTCTTGGACAAGCAAAGGGAAATGCCCTGCATTGGAACTACACACTTTCATTACCGGTCGATGGCAGAGAAATCGAAGTCAAAATGAATGATTGGATGTATTTAATTACCCCGCGCGTAATGCTTAACCGAACTCAAATGACGAAGTTTGGTTTCTACCTCGGAGAAGTTACATTGTCTTTTGAAAAAATATAATGGCACACCTAGCTTGGGTAATTTTAGGTTTTCAAGCAGTCTGGTTTAGTTGCGCTTGGGGAGTTTCCCATGCCATGCCATTGTTACCAATCAGTGCAGCAATCATTTATTTAGCGGTATTTTTTTTATTCCAAAAAAATCGGCAACAAGCCATTCTTTTCTTGGCTAAAACATGCTTACTCGGTATGGCTATCGATACAACCTTAAGTGCTACTGGTCTTATACAATTTCATGCGGCTTATCCAAAACCGTTTGCAGTGATTCAACCTTGGTGGATGACAATTCTTTGGTTAAGTTTTGGTGCATCCTTTGAACTTTCATTTACATGGTTGCGTCATCGGCCATATGTAGCATTTTTTCTAGGAAGTATTTTTGGGCCTGTCGCCTATTATTCTGGCACCGTATTTGAGGTGATTTATCCCCTACAAACTATTGGACTCATCGCCTTGGGGTTATGTTGGGGTTTAACAATGATCCTCATGTTAAGGTGGTTAGCACCTATGCTCATTCCACTTCCAAATATCAGCGATAATAACCCTTCGTCTTCTGATCAATAATCCATCAACAGCACAGCAATATTCCTTGGAGAAAAAATGCTCAAACGAATTAGTGTATTAGTCTTGCTTCTGTCCATGACTTCTATAGGTCCTAGCCTTGCGCAAGAGTGGCCTAGTAAAAAAGCTATCCGTATCATCGCCGTCTTTCCTCCAGGTGGCTCAGTCGATGCGGTGGCTAGAGTCTTGGCGCCCGCCCTACAAGAACAACTCAAGCAATCTGTCATTGTAGAAAATATCGGAGGGGCTTCGGGAGTGATTGGCACGGATGCAATGGTTCGGGCTGAGCCAGATGGCTATACTTTTGCAGTGGTATTTGATACCCATGGAGTTAATCAAAGTCTCAAAGAAAAAATGCCCTATGATACAAAAAAAGATATCGCTAATGTCACTCTGATTGGGACCTCTCCAATGGTGCTCGTTGCAAGTAAATCCGCAGGTATTAGCAGTTTTAAACAACTCGTAGATGAAACCCGCGCTGGGAAAAATGTAAGCTATGGCACTATCGGTGCTGGTAGCCTTGGACATTTAGCAATGGCAACTCTAGCTAAAAAAAGTAATTTTGAATGGACTCATATTCCCTACCGCGGTGGTGGCCCCATGATGGCAGATGCACTGGCTAGTCATGTCCCTTTAGCAATTGGCTCAATCTTTTTAATTAAGCCCCATATTGATAGTAGTCGCGTTGTACCCCTAGCCGTAACCAGCACACAACGAAGTAAAGATCTACCCAATATTCCAACAATTGCTGAGAGTGGCTTTCCAGGCTTTGATGCGCCCGCTTGGTGGGGTGTTATAGCGCCCGTAAAAACACCTCCTGAGATGGTACGAAAAATGCATCAGGCCATGGCGGTCGTGCTTAAAAGAGCAGATATTGCAAAAAAACTCGATGATCAAGGTATCGATATCCTAGCGGGTAATCCTGAAACGTTTAATACCTTTCTGGATAAACAAATGAATATTTGGGGAAAATTTGTCATTGATAATAAAATCCGAGAAAATTAAAATCTTATCCAAACACAAAGAGCCCCAAATGATGGGGCTCTTTGTGTTTTGCTAGATAAATACAACTAGATGAATCCTGCTATCTAAATCCTTAAATCTCAATAAATCTTAATATAATGGTGCGGCTGGCAGGAATTGAACCCACGACCCCTTGGTTCGTAGCCAAGTACTCTATCCAACTGAGCTACAGCCGCGTAAGCCTCATATTATGCCATAAATGAATACTAAAAACTACATTACTCCGACAGGCCACCAACGACTCAAAGATGAGTTGCTCCAACTTCTAGATGTTGATCGGCCAGCAACTGTTCAAATTGTGCATTGGGCAGCAAGCAATGGCGACCGATCTGAAAATGGGGACTATATTTATGGAAAAAAAAGATTACGCGAAATTGATCGCCGTATTCGTTTTTTAAACCAACGACTCGAGTTTGCCCATGTACTTGATCCATCAACGAGAGAATCAACCAGTCAAGTTTTTTTTGGTGCAACAATTACCTACCTGAATGGTCAAAACGAACAGAAAACTATTCGAATAGTTGGTGTGGATGAAGTAGATGTCGAGCACGGTGACGTGAGTTGGATATCACCCATTGCTAAAGCAATGCTCAAAAAAAGTATCGGTGACGAAATTACTCTAGAAACTCCTGACGGCTTAGAAACACTTGAAATTTTAGATGTGCAGTATCTTTAAAGTGGTGCCACTTCGTATGGTGCTTATTGATGAACTTTAGTCCGAGTCACGCGCACTACGTCTTGGTTAATTCGTAAATTACGCATCACCCTTGCCAAATGATCCCGATCTTTGACTTGCAAACCAAAACGAATGGTGGCTGATTTTTCAGAAAAACTATCATCCATACCAACGTGCGTGATGTTTGCATCAGCAGTAGTAATGCTATTAGCGACTTTAGCAAGTACTCCCTTTGAGTTGTTCACGTCAACGCGTAGAGGTATTTCAAATTCGCGAAATAGTTCTGTTGCCCAGTGAACTTCAACCCAGTTATCTGGATCTTTGTGCTGAATTCTGCGGACATATGCACAGTCAGAAATATGAATTTGTAAGCCTTCACCTTTACCTAAATAGCCAGTAATGATGTCGCCTGGAATGGGATGACAACAGGCCGAAAAATGCACTGACATGCCATCACTGCCGTCAACTTCTAAGGCTGAGCCATGATGCTTTAAATCCGAAGGATATTCAGAGCCCTGTAACCAAGCCTGATTATCCAGAGTTAGTTGATTAGCACCTCCGGCCTCGGTAACAAATAATTCGATACGCTTAGCTAAGACAGGAGCCGAGCGACGCCCCAAAGCAATATCACTCATAATATCTTGTCGGCTCTTAGCACCCGTCCAGTGCAATAACCTCTCCCAAACTACCGGCGTAATTAATGCTAAATCCAAATCCAGTAATCGCAAACTTTGCAAAAGTAGTCTCTCACCCAACTGCAAAGACTCACTCAAACCCTTTGTTTTAAGAGCGTGCCGAATTGCTGCCCTAGCACGACCAGTTCGAATAAAAGTTAACCAGGTCGGATTAGGATGCGAGTACGGTGCAGTGATGACCTCGACAATATCCCCATTTTTAATTTCAGTTCTCAGTGGTAACTGACTGCCGTTAATCCGAACGGCAACACAACTATTACCTAGGTCACTATGAACAGAATAAGCAAAATCTAAAGCCGTAGCACCTCTAGGTAGGGCACGTATATGCCCCTTCGGCGTAAACACATAAACAGAGTCTGGAAATAAATCAATCTTCACGTGCTCTAAAAATTCTTGCGGGTCATGACTTGCATCCTCTAAGTCAATCAAAGACTGCAGCCATTGATGCGCTCGCTTTTGTACTTCACTCATCTCCGATGTGCCATCTTTATAACCCCAGTGCGCTGCTATACCTGCGTCAGCCACCTGATTCATCATGAGGGTTCTAACCTGAAATTCAACTGGCATACCAAAAGGACCAACCATTGTCGAGTGTAAGGATTGATAACCATTGACCTTCGGGATCGCAATATAATCTTTAAATTTGCCTGGCATCGGCTTATACATGGCGTGCAAAATACCTAAAGCGCGATAACATTCGTCATGGGTATGGACAATGACCCGAAAACCATAAACGTCTAATACTTCACTAAAGCTTAAATGCTTAGTACGCATTTTTTGGTAAATACTCGCTAAACTTTTTTCTCGCCCATGAATATCTACTTCTAAATTAACTTTGGCAAAGGCTTTACGAACATCATTTAAGATTCGATTGACCATTTCCTTACGATTACCACGAACTTTTTTTACCGACTTCTCTAAAGCACGATAGCGCATTGGCCAGGCATTTTTAAAGCTGAGATCCTCAAGTTCCCGATAAATCATATTCAATCCGAGACGGTGCGCAATCGGCGCGTAAATCTCACTCGTCTCAATCGCAATCCGATGACGCTTTTGCTGAGTAACCGATTCTAAGGTCCGCATATTATGCGTGCGATCAGCTAATTTGACTAAAATGACGCGAATATCCTTAGCCATTGCCATAAACATCTTGCGAAAACTCTCGGCCTGCGCCTGCGCATGACTTTGAAACTCTAATTTATCTAATTTTGTGAGTCCGTCTACTAATTCCCCAACTTTTTGGCCAAAAGTTTCAATCAACTCAGCATAGGTATGCCCAGTATCTTCAATCACATCATGTAATAAAGCCGACATAATTGAATACACATCCAATTTCCACTCAGCACATAATTCAGCAACGGCTAGGGGATGGGTAATGTAAGGCTCACCACTTTGACGATACTGCCCAAGATGGGCCTCATCGGCAAAATGAAAAGCTTTTCGAACTAATTTTAGATCACTGGCTTTGAGGTAACTGAGCTTTTCGCTCAACACTGCAATACTAATAACTTGCTGTTTGGGCGGTTGGGCAGGTGCAAACGTCGGCCCAAATAAATGCCTACCTGATTTCTCAAGCATCGCCGCAATAATCCCATTTGAGTCAGGGACTGGCGGTAAAAACTCTTTTACCGAACTAGATGACGATGGCGCCACCACAGCGCTTATCCTTAGAGAGGAACTTTTGTTAACATGTCGCGATCAGTCATGCCAACAGCAATTTCTCGTAAAGCAGTTACAGTTGGTTTATCTTTTGACTCAACGCGGGGAGTATGCCCTTGCACTAATTGGCGCGCTCGATATGTAGCAGCAAGTACCAACTCAAAGCGATTGGGAATCGTTTTTAAACAATCTTCTACAGTAATTCTGGCCATAATGTACTTTCTAAGGGTGGACTAGGGATCCGTCTGCATGTAAATGAGAAAGAATATAGGCTTATTCTAACCTATCCGGAGAAGCTTGGATACCCAAGGCTTGAACTAGGTCATGATGCCTCAAGAATTGGGGCATCGTTCTTAGTCGACTGACACTGATAATTTGCCTTAATTCCTCTAGTGCCTTCTCAAAGACATCATTCACGACGATATAATCCGCCTCAGTACTATGAGATAACTCCGCGTAAGCTGCTTTTACCCGTTTTTGTATAGTCAAAGGATCATCTTGTCCACGCCGCAAAAGACGCTCCTCTAAAGAATCGATGGAGGGCGGAAGGATAAAAATCCAAATAGCCTGTGGTACTAAAGACCGAATTTGCCTGGCTCCCTGCCAATCAATCTCTAAGATCACGTCCTGACCCATTTGCATCTTTTCTGCTATCCACGAGCGCGATGTGCCATAAAAATGATCATGAACCTGCGCTGACTCTAAAAAATCACCCTCAGCTTGTCGCTGTAAAAACTCCTCTGGTGAAATAAAAAAATATTCTCGACCATGCTCTTCTTTGGGTCGAGGACTACGGGTTGTACAAGAAATAGACAAGGCTATAGTGGGGTCAGCCTCTAATAATGCAGCCACTAAGGAGGACTTGCCTGCCCCAGAGGGGGCTACAACCAGTATCATGCTTCCCCGATAGATCATCTTCCTCTACTCCAGATTTTGGACTTGCTCTCGAATTTGTTCAACGAGTAACTTTAATTCAATGGCAGCGTCACTGGTTTCTTGAGAAACAGATTTTGCCCCCAAAGTATTGCTTTCACGCTGTAATTCTTGCATTAAAAAATCGAGCCGCTTACCAACAGGACCACCCTTTTGTAAGGCATTACGAATTGCCTGAATATGAATCTTCAGCCGAGAAATCTCCTCGTCAATATCAATCTTTACACCATATAAAACAATCTCTTGACGGATCCGATCAGCTACCTCGCCCTTCGCTAAGGAACTCACTTGCTGATCTATGCCGGCTAAAACACCCAATAATTTTTCAGATAATTTATCTTGGTATCCCTGAACAATTTGGGGCAGTAATGGTTCAATTTGAGTAATTAAATCTGCCATTTTTTGAGCGCGATCTAAAATACTCTTACCCAAAGCGTCACCTTCTATGGCCCGACTTGCTAACAAAGATGCTAAGGCTTCTTCTAAAGCAAGCTGCAGGGGGCTAAGTATCTCATCTGCACTAACTACATCATCTTGCTTAAGTACCCCTGGCCAATTCAAAATATCTTTAACACTTAACAAATCTGCTTGCGTAAATTGTTGTTTAATCAACTCCTGATGAAGGTGTAAATCCTGCAATACTGTTGTGTTAAATCGCTCTAAAACAGCCTGCGCAGTTGTGCCCGAATTAGTCTCCGAATTAGTCTCACTAACCAACGCAGTATCTAAGTCTCGCTGAATAAATATTCGGCACTCAATCTTCCCCCGACTTATTTTTTTACTGATGACCTCTCGCATCATCGTCTCTGCAAAGCGTAATTCGTCAGGACAACGAATCAATACATCTAAAAATCGAGAATTAATTGACCGCAGTTCTACGTGCACTAAAGCAACAGTTTTTCCTGCAATCAGAACGGGCTGTCGATGCGCCCCAAAACCAGTCATACTATTTATCATTACGATATTGTAAAGTGTTCAAAGCGGATTAACTCTATCCGGCCAAAATAATGTTCGATAATGCAATATTACAATCTATACACCCCAAATAAATGACTACAATACAACGACCTAGTAAACGCCAACCGTCCCAAATCCGCTCGGTTGACATCAAACGCCACTTCACCAAACATGCTGAAGGATCTGTGCTCATTTCGTTTGGTGACACGCAAGTCTTGTGCACAGCCAGCGTCTTAGAAAAAGTCCCGCCACACCAAAAAGGTAGCGGTAAGGGGTGGGTTACCGCTGAGTACGGTATGCTCCCGCGCTCCACGCACACACGTAACGATCGAGAAGCTGCTAGAGGCAAACAGTCTGGCCGAACACAAGAAATTCAACGCCTCATTGGTCGGTCTCTACGCAGTATTTTCGATCTAAAAGCGCTAGGTGAACGAACCATCCACCTTGACTGTGACGTCCTCCAAGCCGATGGCGGTACACGCACCGCCGCAATTACTGGAGCATTTATTGCGGCGCGTGATGCGGTCAACCAGTTACTCCAAAAAGGACTAATTAGCCAAGATCCTATTACCGATCATGTGGCAGCGATCTCTGTGGGGATCTATCAGGGTACGCCTGTTGCCGATCTTGATTATGCTGAAGATTCAAACTGTGATACCGATATGAATATTGTGATGACCGGACAAGGTGGCATTGTGGAGTTACAAGGTACAGCAGAAGGTGCTACCTTTAGCCAATCCGAGTTAACGCAACTGTTGCAATTGGGTCAAGAATCCATCATGCAGCTCATCAAACTGCAACAAGATGCGCTACTGACCTCTAAATGAACTCCGAAACTCTGCTAGAAATTGTTTTAGCATCCAATAATCCTGGGAAAATTCGAGAATTTAGTGCGGTAATGGAACCCCTTGGTATTCGTATTATTCCCCAAGGAGACTTAAATATTCCAGCCGCACCTGAACCCTTCGGTACTTTTATTGAAAATGCGCTAGCTAAAGCAAGGCAAGCCTGCCTAGCCAGTGGAAAACCAAGTCTAGCTGATGATTCTGGTATTTGCGTGCAAGCTTTAATGGACGCGCCAGGAATCTACTCGGCAAGGTATGCTGGTGAACATGCGAATGATGCAAGTAATAATCAAAAACTCATAGCGGCTTTACAAGGTATCGAGCAACGTGCTGCTAGATATGTCTGCGCACTAGTGCTTCTGCGCCATCCGAATGACCCAGAGCCAATCATCGCCTGTGCAGACTGGCACGGGGAAGTAATTGATACGCCTCGTGGTCAGCATGGCTTTGGTTATGATCCTTATTTTTGGTTACCAACACTTGGCAAGACTGTTGCCGAACTAGATCCCGATCTTAAAAATCAAATCAGTCATCGTGCCCTAGCACTAGAAATACTTCTACCTCAAATAAAAGCCTACAAGATCCGATGAGCAAGTCTATATGAGTGAATCCATTATTCAGTTCAAATTGAACAAACCGAACAAGCTGGTAAGTTTGTTGTCCCTGCCACCACTTACCTTATATGTGCACTTTCCTTGGTGTACAAAAAAATGTCCCTATTGCGACTTCAACTCCCATGCCGTGACAAATAATGGATCACATCAAACGAACTTTGATGAGGCACTCTACCTTAAAGCCCTGTGCGCTGATCTTGAGGCATCCCTACCGCTCATCTGGGGCCGAAGAATTCATGCCATTTTTATTGGAGGCGGTACGCCAAGTCTGCTTTCAGCAGCTGGTCTTGATCAACTCCTAGCCGATATCAGAGCCCGCCTACCTATGGACGCAGATATTGAAATTACCATGGAAGCAAATCCTGGCTCGGTCGAGGTCCAACAGTTCAAAGCCTACCAAGCAAGTGGCGTTAATCGTCTATCCCTAGGAATCCAAAGTTTTAATGATCAACATCTAAAGGCCCTCGGACGAATTCATCAGGCGGATGAAGCTAGACAGGCTATTCGAATTGCTCAACAAACCTTTCTACGCGTCAATATTGACTTGATGTATGGTCTGCCAGAACAAACTACTCAGCAAGCTATGCAAGATTTAAAGGAAGCACTCAGCTTTGAGACAGGACACATCTCTCTTTATCATCTGACGCTAGAGCCCAATACTTTATTTGCTAGTTTTCCACCACCCTTACCCGACGAAGATACCACCTTCGAAATGCAAGAAATACTCCATCAATTGCTCCATCAAGCTGATTATGATCGGTATGAAATTTCAGCTTTCGCTAAAAAAAATCAACGCTGTCAGCACAATCTAAACTACTGGAAATTTGGCGATTATCTCGGAATTGGCGCTGGAGCCCATGGCAAAATATCTTTTCCGGATAAAATAATTCGCACGATTAAAGAACGTCACCCTCAAAGCTATATGCAATCCGTATTTTCACCAGCGAAAGCCATGCTAGAAGAGCGCCAAATTGATGGCCATGAACTTCCCTTTGAATTTATGCTCAATGCTCTGCGACTCATTGAGGGTGTCCCCAGTGCAGACTTTCTTGACCGAACCGGTATAGACCTATCGGCCATTCAAAAAGATCTCCAGGTGGCGGTCCAAAAAGGACTACTTACCGACTCCCTAACGCAAATTCAAGCAACCCCCCTTGGACTACAATTTTTAAATGATCTCCAAGAAATTTTCTTACCAGACTTAAATACGCTCTAAATGCTAAACAACTCAACAAATATTGTTGTCATCGGTGCCGGAGCCGTTGGAAGTTTCTTTGGAGGGCTTCTCACAAAAGCTGGCTATCCAGTTCTGCTCATTGCTAAGGAACCCGTTGCAAGCGCCCTCAACTCACACGGCTTAACGATTAAATGGACCAATGCGGAGGAACATATTGCAATTAAAGCAAGCGCTAACTACGCAGATGTCGCGCCTGCAAAATTAGTCCTAGTCTGCGTTAAAACACCGGATACAGAAAATCTTGCTTTGCAAATAAAACCGTTTCTAGCCCCTGATGCAGTTGTTCTTAGCTTACAAAATGGTATTGACAATTGTGAGCGCTTGCAAAAAAATCTAGCCCAATCCTGCTACCCAGCAATGATCTATGCCGCCATTGGTAAATCAAGTCCCACGGCAGTGACTCACTTCGGTGGGGGCAGTTTAACTATTGGGACAACACAAACTAATCCCCAAGACCCCGTTCAGACCGAAGGCCATCTGCATTCTATCCAACAACTTTTTGAAAAAGCAGCTATACCCACAACAATCTCAGAAAATATGATTGAAGACCTATGGACAAAATTTGTCATCAATTGTGTCTTTAATGGGATTTCAGCAATTGGCCAAATCAATTACTCCAGCATGTCAAAATTGCCAGAAATAGCCTCTTTGATGGAGGCACTTTTATCCGAATGCCTCCTTGTTGCTCATGCTTGCGACGTCCCACTGCAAGCAGATAAAATACGAACGGCTATTGGATATATTAGTTTGAACTGGCCATTACAAAAATCCTCTACGGCACAAGATCTCGCTAAAAAAAAGAAAACAGAAATCGATCATCTCAATGGCCTTATCTTGCAAAAGGCGGCCTCTCACAACATTGCAACGCCATATAATCAAAGCATTTATACCCTTGTAAAAATGCTAGAGGCACAACTGCATGATTGAGAAAAAATCAAACATACACGCACTACAAATCACTAACTTTGTTTAAAAAAGGAAATTATGTCAACTATTCAATCATTAGGCGTCGTCGGTGCTGGCATTATGGGTGGCGGTATCGCTCAAGTATTTGCCGCAGCAGGGCTGGAGGTCACACTAATCGATTTGCACCAAGCCGCCCTGGAAAAAGGTCTTCAAAGTATTACCAATAGTCTAGACCGTCTCGTTAAAAAAGAAAAAATAACTCCCCAAGATAAATTCAATACCCTTGCTCGGATTAAACAAAGTACGAGTTACTCCGACCTAAAAGATCTCCCTCTAGTAATTGAGGCCGCAACTGAAAATAAAGAACTAAAAGAAAAAATTATTCAACTCATCTCAGATGTGGTGTCTCCTAATACCATCATTGCTAGCAACACCTCCTCATTATCTGTGACAGAATTAGCAGCGCTAGATCAGCATCCTGAGCGTGTCATTGGTATGCATTTCTTTAACCCACCACCACTAATGGCACTCGTTGAAATTATCCGGGGATTACAAACTAGTGATGCTACTCACGAGACAATTTACCAGTTGGCAAAACAAATCGGCAAAGAACCCATTACCGTCAAGAATTCCCCAGGTTTTGTAGTGAATCGGATCTTAGTCCCGATGATTAATGAAGCATTCTTTGTCTTGGCCGAAGGCCTAGCTAGTCCAGAAGATATCGATGCAGGTATGAAGCTAGGCTGTAATCAACCAATCGGCCCATTAGCCTTAGCTGATCTGATTGGGCTAGACACCTGCCTAGCAGTTCTGGAAGTGTATTTTAATAATTTCAATGATTCAAAATACCGCCCCTGCCCACTCTTGCGCGAAATGGTTGCTGCTGGCTATCTGGGCAGAAAATCTGGGCGTGGGGTCTTTCAGTACTGATCCAATCGATTATTTAAAGATCAACTCAATTCGATCTAAAGCTTCCTTTAGGCGACTCATTGGCGTGCCAAAATTAAGACGCAAAAATTGCGGCGCTCCAAACTGAGCCCCCGGTGACAAAGCTACTCCCACATCCAACATGCGTTGATAGGGATCATTTAAACCACTAGCATCTATCCAAGCTAAATAGGTAGCCTCAAGATGCAAAGTCTTTAAGCCCGGTAAACGATTAATTCGCTGCGTCACATAATCTCGATTATTTCTTAAATAGTTCAGCAATTCAGTATGCCAAGTCTGACCAGCCGTAATCGCTGCTAATGTGGCTTCATAAGCCAATAAATTAGGAGATGGTATGAGTCCATGTAAAGGTTGCTGGATCTTTTGACGCATTGCCTGATTAGGAACTACTGCCCATGCTAAACCAATGCCTGGAAAATTAAACGCCTTGTTGAGTGACATCAGCGTGATGGTTCGCTCACCAATCTCTCTGGTAAGACTAGCAATCGGCAGATGCGACTTATCGGTATCTAAAATTAAATCTGCGTGGATTTCGTCCGAACAAATCATCAAATTATTCCGAACTGCAAAACTAC
>CAIQHU010000051.1 GCA_903871735.1 uncultured beta proteobacterium
CGCATCAGAAGTATTTCTAAGATCGCAGTAAATTATGATATTCAGCTTAGACTAGTAATGGAGTTTCGATATTAGGTTTAACAACTCGAATGAGGCACTTAGAATTGTTTTAGTTTGTGATTTAAAGTATTTAAAATACGCCAAGGCATTAATTTATTCAGTGTACTTGAATTGCAGTAATGTCAATGTAAGTTTGTTTTTGTACTCGGATCAGCAAGTTAAAAATATTTTTCCTCTTGCTTTAAGAAAAATCAAGTCCAATACATTCACAATATTGCCAGTTCCTTTAATGGTAAATACTGAATTGCCGAGTTTCTACTCAAATGTCAAAGTGAGACATATACTAGAAGCTTTAAAGGCAGGTGAAAGTGTCCTAAGTTTAGATGTTGATGCACTGGTAAGAAATGCTCAAATTTCAGAATTACTCAAACATGACAAATTAGGCGTCGTATTTCAAAATGGCAATTCTGAAAATACTCAAGTGCTCGCTGGAACTATTTTTATACCGAATAATGAAAAATCGTTCGAATTTTTTAAGAATTATTCGAAATCGTTTACCCCCTACCATTACACTCAATGGTACAGTGATCAAAATTTATTATATAAAGCGTATTTAGAGGATAAATCAGCAATTACGCCATTGCCAAAAGAATTTTGTGACATTACCCAATCTAATCATTCAATCATTTGGCAAGGCATCGGTGGTATGAAATTTAATCGGAATTGGAGACATCCTTACACTCGAGAATTCCGCTTATACCTATTCGCAGCACAGGCTGCATCTATTATGGAAAGAATTTTTAGAATTGAAGTTCGAGTAGATGTAGAGAAAATCCTGCCTGTAGTACACCACTTAACCAACTTATTTTTTTCTTTTGCCAGACTATTCAAGCATATTAACAAATTCAAAATCCTTAGAAAGCAATGAAGGCCAATGCTCTTTAACTTTAAAGGGATAGAATGTTGAGAAATTCACCAAAATTTTAAAAGTGAAAATATGGCTTCCTGTTACAAGGCTTCCGCCTTTGAGAACTTTTCCACAAAGATACTTAAGGAAATTGATTTCTATTTTTTGGAATGTTACCAATGTTTTGGGACCCATATTACGTATGAGTGGTTGCAATATAACTACTAGTGGCTGCGATCTAACTACATTACAATTGAATAGAACTTATTTGATTGGTCCACGGGGCACTTATATTAAAATTCCATATGATTCACTTATTTTTAAAACACTTAAACGTTATGGGCAATGGGAGTTAGCTGAAAGTGAATTCCTTGCGACTGGATTAAAGTTTGCATCTTTCAAGTCGGATTCAGGCACTGTTATGATTGACATCGGGGCGCATGTGGGTTTAGTGTCGTTACAAACCATGAATATTGCAAAAACAAATGCTGATATCGTAATGTTTGAGCCGATATCCACTCACGTACGGGCAATTAAACACAACTTAACAAATTTAAAACAAAAAGTTAATATCACAGTTAATGAATCGGCACTATCTGATAGGGATGGAAAAGCCTCACTATTTATCGATTCCGCAAACTATGGCAGGTCGTCTTTACTTTAGTCTCGATTCAATCCCAATCAAAGGCAGATAACTGAGATTAAGTTGACTAATACTGCTGAGTATTTTAGTCACGAACTAAAAAATTACGATAATTATGTTATTAAATGCGATGCTGAAGGATTCGATTCATTGATTTGTGCAAATATTCCAACTAGAATTTGGAAAAATACAATCTGTGCGGTGGTTGAAATTTCTGCTTGGGAAAATGTTGAAAAAAGCCATGTGGAGCACATTCTTAGCATTTGGTCAGAATTATTTAAATGGTCTTGGCAAGCTAATTCTGTGCAAATTTCGAATTTCGATGAAGTTAGAGATTTTTGGTTAGGTGAATCTAATATGCAGCAAAATCTGTTTCTAAGCCAAGGGAATAGATGCTAAATAATTAATTATTTTGACTTTGTTGATTAAGAGTGACTCGGAAATCCAGGCAAGGAAGTCAAAATAGTTATCGCTTAGATTAGGAATGAGCTGATAAAGCAAGCTTAGATCTGTAATGTTTTTTAAAAATTAATCTCGAGTTAATTAGGATTGTGAAAGTTAGTCTTCAGTGCATTGCAGTTTTAAAATCAAGAAAAAATCACTTAAAATATTGAACTGTGCTTTGTCTTTGAATGCGATCCCCGATTAAGGATAAAAATTATAGATCAACTTACAGATTAATTCTGATTACTTTTCTCATTAGTGCGCCCGCAGGGATTCGAACCCCGAACCTTCTGATCCGTAGTCAGATGCTCTATCC
>CAIQHU010000052.1 GCA_903871735.1 uncultured beta proteobacterium
ATCTCTGGTAAATATGCCACTCAAGAAAGTTTGCAGTATATTAATACAAATGTCTACAAAATCTAACTATCCTCGGGATTTAATTGGTTATGGCGCTAATCCACCTCATCCACGCTGGCCCGGTAATGCTAGGATTGCGGTCCAGTTTGTCCTAAATTATGAGGAGGGTGGAGAAAATTCTGTATTGCATGGAGACTCTGGTTCTGAGCAATTTTTATCTGAAATTATTGGGGCTGTAGCTTATGAAAACCGACACTTATCGATGGAATCGATTTACGAATATGGTTCTAGAGTTGGTGTTTGGAGAATTCTAAATGAGTTTAAGAGTCGCAATTTACCAATGACAATTTTTGGCATTGGGATGGCTTTAGATCGTTATCCTGAGCTAGCAAAGACCTTTATAGCTCATGGTCATGAGATAGTAAGTCATGGTTGGAGGTGGATTCATTATCAAAATATCGATGAGGAAACTGAACGAGAGCATATGCGTTTGGCCACGGAAAAAATAACTCAAATCACTGGGGTTGCCCCACTGGGATGGTATACCGGCCGTGACTCTCCCAATACAAGGCGCTTATTAATGGAGCAGGGGGGGTACCTCTATGATTCAGATTATTATGGTGACGAATTGCCTTTTTGGATTCAGGTAAAAAAGGGTGATAACAATAATCATCAACACTTAATCGTGCCATATACATTAGATACCAACGATATGCGTTTTGCTACGCCGCAGGGGTTTAATACGGCTGAGCATTTTTTTCGGTATCTAAAGGATAGTTTTGACGTGTTGTATCAAGAGGGAGATCCAGAAGGATTAAATCAGCCCAAAATGCTTTCAATTGGTATGCACTGTCGCTTGCTTGGTCGGCCTGGAAGATTTATTGCCCTGCAGCAATTTTTAGATTATATTCAGGCGCGCCCAGATGTCTGGATCTGTCGGCGAATCGACATAGCTAAGCACTGGTACGCCAATCACCACCCAGAATAGAGTAGCCATGAATCAGTCTAAGATGTCCATTGCAACTTTAAATGATCTTCCTAAAGAGGCTTTTGTAAAAGCCTTGTATGGGATTTATGAACATAGTCCTTGGATCCCAGAGCAAGCTTATAAGGAGCGCCCTTTTAGCAGTATTGCGCATTTAAGACAGGCAATGCAAACGGTGATTCAAACTGCTGCGCCGGAGTCGCAGTTACAGCTTATTCGGGAGCATCCTGAATTAGCAGGAAAAGCCGCAATTCGCAAGGAATTAACTGAAGACTCCAATCGCGAGCAAAGTGGCGCAGGATTAGACACCTGTTCACCTGAGGAGTATGCACTTTTAAATCAGTTAAACGAGAGTTATAAGGCTAAATTTGGATTTCCATTTATATTAGCCGTTAAAGGACATAACCGGCAAAGTGTCATCAAACATTTTGCGGAGCGCCTAGATAATGACTATGCTTCCGAATTTAGTATCTGTTTAATACAAATTCATAAGATTGCGGAGTTTCGGTTACAAAATGTTATAGAATAAATGCACCAGAATGACACATTTTAGAGTCCATTCTGATTTAAATGTGAAAGAATTAAGAAATATCAAATTTAGTCTGGTTCGTATTGTAGTCAGTGCCTTTGCGCTTATTTTAAAGCCTATATTTTGGTTTTTTTATGACTCAGAACATGAATAATCGTAGTTACAGGACAATGAATTTTATACAGCAGTAAGTAAGCAAGGCATAGCATGGCAAGTTCAGTAACGAGAAGCTAATTAAAGGAGAGTTCAATTGAGAAACAAATGTATAAAGACGATGTTAGTGGGAATACTTTTGTGTGCGAGCCATGTCTTTGCACAAACCCCTATCAAATTTCAGTTAGATTGGCGTTTTGAAGGTCCAGCCGCTTTTTTTCTATTACCTGTTGAGAAAGGGTATTTCAAACAAGTTGGTTTAGATGTTACGGTTGATGCTGGCAATGGCTCTGGTAATGCGGTTAACCGAGTTGCTTCTGGAGCATATGATATGGGCTTTGCGGATTTTGCTGCACTGATGGAGTTTTATGGCAACAATCCTGATGCACCCAATAAGCCGGTGGCTTTAATGGTGGTCTACAACAATACTCCTGCCGCAGTTTTAACCCTGAAGAATTCGGGCATTAAAAGTCCAGCTGACTTGACGGGAAAAAAATTGGGGGCACCTGGATTTGATGCGGGCCGAAGAGCATTTCCTTTATTTCAATCTGCCAATAAAGTGGGTGCTGTGAACTGGATTAGTATGGACCCTGCCTTACGCGAAACCATGCTTGCAAAAGGGGATCTGGATGCTATTACTGGATTTGGATTTACATCAT
>CAIQHU010000053.1 GCA_903871735.1 uncultured beta proteobacterium
ACAAAACCAGATTTTTCCACGCGGTCTGCAAAATCAGCATTTTCGGATAAAAACCCATATCCCGGATGAATTGCTTGCGCATCAGTCACTTCTGCTGCTGAAATAATTGCAGGCATGTTGAGATAGCTCAGATGAGCGGGGGGTGGACCAATACAAACTGCTTCATCGGCCAATTTGACGTATTTTGCTTCTTTATCGATGGTGGAATACACCACAACCGTTTTCACCCCTAGCTCTCGACAAGCTCGCTGGATGCGCAGAGCAATTTCGCCGCGATTAGCGATCAGTATTTTTTCGAACATCATGCGAGTGACCTCAAGAAATTACAAATAGTGGCTGATCAAACTCCACGCCTTGGCCGTTTTCAACAAGGATCGCTTGCACGATGCCATCATGATCGCTTTCGATTTCATTGAGAAGTTTCATTGCTTCGATAATGCAAAGGGTTTGGCCTTTGATGACGGTATCTCCAACTTTGGCAAAATTAGGCGATTCTGGATTAGGGGCACGGTAAAAAGTACCGACCATGGGAGATTTTAGGATATGGCCAGCGGGTGGTTGAGCAGTTACTGGTTCGGCTGCGATATCAGGAACTGTTGGTAAGCCAGCAGTTGGTAAAGGATTGGCTTGCCCACTTGGCGGCAGCATATTTTGGTGCATGGTTGGGGAGTAGCTGTGTTGATGAGTCAGTGGCGCGCCTTGGCCGTGATTCACAATCCGAACTTTCTCTTCGCCTTCAGAGATTTCTAATTCAGAAATTCCAGACTCGGCGACAAGGTCAATAAGTGTTTTTAATTTACGCAGGTCCATAAAAGTCCTTTTTAAATATGACAGATTGGGTTACAGGAGGGAGTTATTTCTGTAAATGGGAGAGGTCGTTAATAGCTGCTTCCAGGGCTAGGCGATAGCCCGTTGATCCAAGACCACAAATAACGCCCACAGCGATTTCAGAAAAATACGAATGATGACGAAATGCCTCACGCTTGTGAATATTGGATAAATGTACTTCAATAAATGGAATACTGACTGCTGATAACGCATCTCGCAAAGCTACACTAGTATGGGTGTAGCCACCAGGATTGAAAAGGATAGCATCAACTTGGTCTTTTTTAGCCTTTTGGATACGGTCGATTAATTCACCTTCATGATTACTTTGGAATGTTTCTAATTTGACGTTCGCTAGAGTCGCTTGTTTGTGCAGGGCTTGGTGAATATCTTCGAGAGTTTCGTGGCCATAAATACTTGGTTCGCGACTGCCCAGTAAATTCAGATTAGGGCCTTGCAAGACCAGTATTGAGTTGATTTGTTGCTTATTTGCGCTCATCTTCAGCGAACTCCTCGTAAAAGAACGTTTTGCGGTAATTAATTATAGCTTACTTGAGGGTCAAAAACCCTTTTTTTCGGTCAAGTTTTAGGCCTAATCGGATTCGTTCAGCGTCGCTTTTGAAAAGATTAACTGCCGTATAGGTTCATTGTCTGAGGACGGTTGGAGCATTAAGAGACCATCTAAAGAATATTTGAAATGTATTAAGTTTCAATAAATAGGGCTATTTTTTAATTAAAAGTCCTGAAATGAGCTCATCTTTCGTTATTTTCCCCAATTTGGAAAAAGTTACTTTACCTTCTGGCGATAGAATGACTGTGTAAGGTAGGGCACCTTGTTCGTTCCCTAGACGCTTGCCCCAATTACTGCCGTATAAGCCGCCTAAGACAATTTGGTAGGGTATCGGTGTTTTAGCCAAAAAATCTCGAATATTTGAGGGCGAGTCAATTCCGAGCCCAATTAAGAGGGTTTCTTGGGGGTTTAATTCTTTACTAACATCGGCAAGCATAGGCATTTCTTCGACGCAAGGTGGACACCAAGAGCCCCAAAAATTAATTACCAGCGTTTTTCCTTGCCATTTAGTGGTGTCAATTTCTTTAGCATTTTGATCATTCCACGGACCTTTTAAAAATTCTTGTAGAACTATTTGGTCGTTGGCCTGCTGCTTTGCTTGGTTAGATTGCATATAGTAGGACGCTCCCAGACCAATAATTAGACTAGCCAACCCAATGATGCTGAGCATAATTAATAGGGCGGATTCTTTTTTTAGGGCTTTTTTCTGGGGTAATTCTTCAATCATGGTTGATCCTTAGCTAAAATTACAAGATGCACTTACACATTCTAGGTATTTGTGGCACCTTCATGGGAGGAATTGCCGCCATCGCTCGCCAAGCAGGACATCAAGTTACTGGTTGCGACGCCAATGTTTATCCACCAATGAGTACTCAATTACAAGCTCAGGGTATTGAGCTGATAGAGGGTTTCACAAAGGATCAATTGTCGCTCAATCCCGACTTGTTTGTCATTGGCAATGTTGTCTCCAGAGGAAATCCGCTGATGGAGGCTATTTTAGACGCAGGCTTGCCATTTGTTTCTGGGCCGCAATGGCTGGGTGAGCAAGTTTTATCTAAACACCATGTTTTGGCAGTGGCTGGTACCCATGGTAAAACCACGACAACCGCAATGTTAGCGTGGATTCTAGAAGCGACTGGGCGAAGTCCAGGATATCTGGTGGGTGGTGTACCAAATAACTTTGACGTGTCGGCTAGGATTGGACAAAAAAGCGAGCATGCCCCAAAGCCTTTTTTTGTTATTGAAGCCGACGAGTACGATACGGCCTTTTTTGATAAGCGTAGTAAATTTGTTCATTACCGAGCACGAACGGCAATATTAAATAATTTAGAGTACGATCATGCCGATATTTTCCCCAACCTAGCCGCGATACAAACCCAGTTTCACCACTTAGTAAGAACGATTCCACAATCGGGGTCCTTGATTGTGAATGGCGAAGATGCCGCTTTAGAGGAAGTTTTGCGACAAGGAGCTTGGACACGAGTAGAAACGTTTGGTAAGACCTCAAAGCCTAACCAACCTAATTTTGCATGGACTTTTAAAAGCCAAGAATTAGATGATTTTGAGGTATATCACGAGGAGCAGTTTGCTGGAAAGGTGCAGTGGGACCCTAGTGCTAGCGTGGCCGGGCGACATAATCAAATGAACGCCTTAGCAGCCATAGCAGCAGCCCACCAGGTTGGTGTTTCAGTATCAGAAAGTATCCAAGCACTGGGGCAATTTAAAAATGTTAAACGGCGTTTGGAAGTTGTGGGACAAGTTCAAAATATGACTGTGTATGATGATTTTGCCCATCACCCAACTGCCATTCAGACAACGATTGCAGGACTACGCAGCAAAATTGGCGGCGCTCGTTTAATTGCGGTTCTAGAGCCGCGCTCAAATACGATGCAATTAGGGATTATGAAACAGCAATTACCGGATAGTTTGCAAGATGCGCAGCAGGTATTTGTTTACGGTGCGAAAACTGGTAAAGCAACCCTAGGCTGGGATCTAAAAGAAGCCCTTAAGCCCTTGGGGGGAAAGGCCTATGCCTTTGATAATCTTGACCAAATGGTGCGGCAAATTGTTTCCTATGTAAGGCCGAACGACCATATATTGATTATGAGTAATGGGGGCTTTGGCGGAGTTCATCAAAAGATCCTTCAAGAACTCGCAAGAACATGAACTTTATTTATGAAGAGGGTGGTGAGATCAAAGGCGCTTGTGCAGTTGGACCTGCTTTGGCAGGCGCCGACCATTGGCAGGCTCAAACTCAGCATGGCAAGCGTATTAAATTAAAAGCTAAGGAAGTATGGCTGAGTTGGAATACTGGAGACCTTGCAACCATCATGCAAGAAGCCGAGCAAATAGCTAAAGAAGTAGATATGGATTTATTGTGGGAGTGTTCCCCGCTGGCAGAGTTTCAGTTTGAGCAGGTGGCTAAAGAGTATTTTGGCGATGCGGTTCAAACCGAGCAGGTCATTGCTCTAGCGATGGCCCTGCAAAATACCCCAATTTACTTTCGTAGAAAGGGTCGCGGCAATTTTGCGAGAGCTCCCGAGGAGCAATTAAAAGCTGCTTTGATAGCTGTGGAGCGAAAGCAACGTGAGGCACTATTGCAGCAAGAGTGGATCGATCAACTTTGTCTTGGGACACTACCGCCAGAAATTAACGATAAGTCCGGCCATTTATTGTGGAATCCTGATAAAAATGGGATTCACTATAAGGCTGTTGCCCAGGCTAGCCAACAATTAGGCATATCGATTGCCCAATTATTTTTGCAATTAGGAGCAATACACTCAGCCCTAGAAATCCATCAGGGCAAGTTTTTGAAGGAACATTTTGCGCGTGGAGTAGGTTTTGAACAAAGCACTCATTGGAATTTAACAGCATGGGATCAGATCGTAAATGACTTACCACAGTCCTTGGTAAAGGCTTTTTCTATAGACGATGCGAGCACAACAGAAATAGATGATGCCTTATCTGTAACACTGCAGGCAGATGGCCGATATGAAATTGGGATCCATATTGCTGTGCCAGGGCTAGCTATAAGGCCAGGCAGCGAGATTGACCAGATCGCTCAAGCAAGGATGTCAACAGTGTATTTTCCTGGTGGAAAAATTACGATGTTGCCCAGTGAGGTAGTCGATGTTTTTTCCTTGCAAGAGGGCGGGTATCGTCCAGCGCTATCTCTGTATGTCACGCTCAATGCGCAAGGCGAAATAGACCTCACTACAACCCACAGTCGAATTGAAAAAGTCATGATCCAAAGAAATCTTCGCTTGCACGAAATTGAGGATATTGTTACGCAGGAATCGTTAAACGAGCCAGATGCGGGAAATATTCCCATGCATCAAGAGTTAGCGATTTTATGGTTGGGGGCGCAGAGTTTATTTAAGAGTCGCCAAGAAACGCGCGTGAAAAATGGCCAACGTCCGGAAGTGATTGGTCCACCAGATCCAAATAGCTTACCAAGAGACTTTCATTTTACGATTACTGATAAAAAGCATTTATCGATA
>CAIQHU010000054.1 GCA_903871735.1 uncultured beta proteobacterium
GGATTTATGAATACAAAACCTATTTAAATAGTTTGTTGCACTGCACAATAAAATAAATTAAAATGGTGCAATGCAACATAAGCAGTAATTTTTAATAACTTAATTTTTTGGGAGAGTGAGTATGTTTAAAACAGATAAGTTAGTAGCAAACCAAGTCAAAGCAATTGAGTCTGCCCATGCCTTAGCCCAATTGGCTATTGAGAATGCTGAGACTATTGCTCAAATTCAATGTGGCGCCGTTAAAGATGCCGTAACTAATGCGCAATCTAAAGCGGGCGACCTATTAAAAAGCACGGACCCAAAAAAAGCCTTAGGAATGGTTAAGGTTGAACATGCTCAGGAGGCATTCGTTGAAGCAACCGTAATTCAAAGCAGGGTTATAAAAGCATTACGCAAAGGTAAGGAAGAAGCTTTAGAGATGATCGAGTCTGCTATAGAAGAGTCAAAAGTTGAATTAAAAAAGCTGGTTAATGACGCAACTTCTGTAACGCCTGCAGGTTCTGAAGTATTTGTATCAACCTTTAAAACGGCATTTAATGAGGGGATTAAAGTGTTTGATCAATACTATGCATGTACTAAAGTTGCCTATGCAAACTTTGAGAATAGTGTAGAAAGTGCTTTGAGTTCATTTCAAAGTAAATCTGCAACTGTATCAAAGCCAGTTGCTAAATCACTAAAGGCTATTACGGCTTAATTGTCGAATTAGATAAGACATCCTCGGCCTTGGTCGATTCCGCCCCGGGCCACCAAAAATCACAATAGCCCACTTGTCGGGCTATTTTTATTAGAAGTGTTCAATGGTGCTTAGACCTTGTGCCTAGCGTTTTTAGTCAAATCCCATAGATTTAATCCGTCAATCAGGATTCAGCCACTCTGTTTCTAGACTGGGGTATCTGGTTTGAGAAATGTCCTTTAAAAGGACACGTCATGATGAGGGGGTTTAACATCCTTGGGCTGATCAAAGTAGTTTAAATAGACACATACATAGAAGAGTAGAATTAATTATGCTTTCAGGACTAATACAAATTCTTTTTTTTCAAAGTTTAGGAGAGTTAATTTCTAAAATTCTATGGTCCTCATTGCCTGGCCCGGTTATTGGCTTGGTTCTTCTTTTATTTTGGTTAATTATAAAAAAAGAAATCAATCCATCTCTTGCTTTGGTGAGTGACGTATTAAGTCAGTATTTGGGATTATTGTTTGTGCCAGCGGCTGTCGGAGTTGTTTTATTTCTTCCGCAATTAAAAGAAAACACCCTTCCAATTATTTTTGCCTTAGTTGGAAGTGTCGTTTTAACAATTGGTGGGAGTGCTTTAGTACTAAAACTGTTTAGTCAAGAAAAAGACTCTAATGATTAAACCTGATTCAATCGTAGAAATATGGGTTTATCTATCAGGTAGCCCATTAATAGCTTTATTCATCACTTTGGTCGCATATCAAATTGGGTTGTGGGCTTATCAAAAGGCGAAACAGAATCCTTTAGTAAATCCTGTGGCGATAGCAGTCATTCTCGTGGCATCTTTTATTGAGTTAATTGATATGCCATATGAAACGTATTTTCAAGGCGCTCAGTTTATTCATTTTTTGTTAGGCTCTGCTACTGTAGCTTTAGCAATACCAATTTATCGTGGCATTAGTAGTTTGAAAAATAGAGTAATTCCTTTAATGGCGGCACTTTTCATGGGTGGCGCTATATCTATTGCCAGTGGCGTTGGTATTTCTACTCTTTTTGGAGCTGATACGAACATTATTGGAGCCTTTTATTCAAAATCAGTAACTGCCCCAATTGCTATGGGTATAGCCGAAAGGATGGGGACTTCTCCAACTTTGACAGCGATTTTTGCTGTCTGTACTGGAATACTGGGAGCAATATTAGCGCCATATGTATTGAACCTATTGAGAATCAAGCCTTGGTGGCAAAGAGGATTTCCGATTGGCGTGGCATCGCATGGAATTGGAGCATCAAGAGCATTTAGCATTAATACTGAGGCAGGAACGTACGCCAGTTTGGCAATGGGACTTCATGGCATCACAGGATCTATAGCGATACCGCTAATATATAAGTTATTCAATTAATATTACTGTTCCGAGAGAAAGTCTAGAGGCAGGATCAGACATCCTAGGCCCTGGTCGATTCCGCCCCGGGCCACCAAAATCAAATTGCCCTGCTTTGTGCGGGGCATTTTTCGTTTCTCTGTATCAGTCACCCTAGTTGTTTGAGTCTAAGTTAAGTGATGGTTACATCACCTAAGTCCTAGCGTCTTATGTCATGACTCAGAGCTTCTAATCTAATGACCAGGATGTTTAATCCTGTTTGACCGTATCTGCTATTCAAGTGGTCTTGTTCGGGATACCCCAGTTATGGATTGTCCTTTTAAAGGACGTTTACAAATTCGGTAGTGAGTGTCGATTAAATCGACGCAAATAAACTTAACTTTCTTGTTATTTGCGTACCTTTACTAAAAATAGTCTGTAAGTCAATGTGCTTAAATCCCATTTCAAAGAGTGTTTGCTCCACATCAATGTGATTGTAAGTTTCGATTAGCTTTTGAATCTCCACCACAAGGTTGAGATCACTAATCTGGATATCTAGTCCTCTAGAGTAAACATCACCCACAATTGAAAAATAAGGATTTGGAATCTCATAATAGTTCTTATCAATTGCTATTTGAGGTAATAAATCGTTACGTCTATATTGGAAGTATGCACAGTTATATAAAATGCTGAACTCAATGCGGTCTTTGCCTTTCAAATAAACTGTTTTTTCCTCGTATGATCGCAAACAATCAAATTGCACTTCAATGGGTTGATTCTTATTAACTGTAGTATTTAAATCAAGCTCTAACTCGTCATCCCCAACATAAATCATTAATAATATTTTTCACTTATTTAAATAAAACTGATAAATCACAATGAAAGGATTCTATCATTGCTTAGTTACAGGTGAATGTCATAGAAAACATCTTTGCACCATATTAATGAAACTGCTAATTTGTTCAACGGGCTACTGCCGATAATATTCGAAATATATATTTAGGAAACCCGTCAATCAGTATTCTTCTAATCTGTTTCTAGATTGGCTTTGATTATTGATCCTAATTAGGATCTAACCCCAATAAGGCAGAACCAAACCAAGAAATTTACTAATAAATTGAATGCACTTAAGTATTAAAGTAAGATCTAATTGGTTTTATTTGTATTTCCTCCAGTAGTATTTCAATAGCCACCCTTGGTTAGGTGGTTTTTTTGGATGGAGCGCGCGTCATGACGTGTCCTTTAAAAGGACGTTTTGTGAAGAGGGGGTATTTATCTTCGCCCTGATCGATTTCTCCTAGGAGCCTGCCAAAACTCCTAGGCAACTTTAAAGGTGTATTAGAAGCAAAATAGGTGTGTTGTAAGTCTTATAGTTGCAGATGTTTAACAGAGTCCAATTCCGCGAGAATCTTCTTTTCTTCTTCACGTTTTTGTTTCTTTAAAAATAGCCGTTTTCTCTCTCCAAGTATGGATGTAAGGCAAGTGAGAGAAACAAATAAGAGAAAGTAATAGTAAATGCCCATAAAAAATCTAATAAAGGAATGAATACTTTATTAAACCAAAACCTCATTATATGATTGTGAAAGCCTTGAGATAAATTTGTGCAATCTGCACAAAGAATGTGAAAAAATCTGTGATTATGAAAGTTTGATGAAAGATCGTATTCTTGGTAGTGGTCGATTGTGTCCTAGACCACCACAAACCCTTTTCGAATTGGTTTCTTTATTTTTATCCCCCATTTGAAAGGAATTTATTACTCATTAAATCACCATAAACAGCAATAGCTAAAAAATGGCTATACAGCATTAATCAAGATTTACTTATTAAAAATTTGTCATAAAACTTTGTTATGGTTAAACAAATATATAGGGGTAGTAATTATGAATTTGGGTCCAAAAATTGTATTAATTGTGGGGAGTGCCCCTGATGCCACAAGAATTAGTTCATGGGACCTTTCACATTTTGCAAGTTGCGTTGTCATTAATAATGCTTGGAGGCTTACGAGGCACTGGGATTATCTTATTTTTCCAGAGGACTTTCCCGTATCAAATTTTCCGTCATATCCAATTCAGATTGAGAAACAATTAATTACTGCTTGTGAATTTGTGCCTGAGCAAAATAAATTTGGTGGGTTTATATATGCTGGCGGCACAATGGCATTTACTGCTGGATATTGGGCTTTGGGCTCACTTAAACCAGATGTAATTGCCTATCTAGGGTGCGATATGGTTTATACCCAAGAAGAGGGTAAGTCAAGTCACTTTTATGGTAATGGAAGCGCAGATCCTTTGAGACAGGACATTACCTTACAATCTTTAGAGGCAAAATCTGTTCGTCTGATGATTCATGCCCAATTACAGAATTGCGCTATAGTCAATTTATCAAAACTCCCACATTCTCGCTTGCTTTTCCCACGAGCTTCTACCTCTCAGATAATATCTAAAGCATTTAGTAAAGAATTGCTTGAAAAGCATATAAATGAAATAGATCCTGAAAAAATTAAAATTGCTTTTCAGGCGGAGAAAAAGTTGTCTTATATGGTTTCATCAGGAAGATATTGGGAGTCTATAGATGAATTTGATAAAGATAAGCTAAAGCAAATTGATTCATACTGGCTGGAATCGGCCGCTCAACTTACTAGAAATACCCCTAACGATTTATCATATGCATGATTTTTGCAAAGCCATCATCTTAGTGGCTTTATTAACTTTACATGTAAATTGGTCAATAGCGGCACCACCTATTTCTATTCAGCTTGGCCCAAGGCCAATGTATTTGGTAGACGCTATGGATGACTCATTATTAAAAAAAACCTTACAAAAATGTGAAAGCGGACCCTTTAAAAAATCAGATTTTTCAATTGGTCATAGAGGTGCTCCATTAATGTTTCCTGAGCATACTGTTGAATCAAATTTAGCGGCCGCTAGAATGGGGGCTGGCGCTCTAGAATGTGATGTGACTTTTACTATGGATAAACAACTTGTTTGTAGGCATGCTCAAAATGATTTGCATTCATCGACTAATATTCTGATGACACCACTTGCTTCCAAATGTATTAAACCATTTGAGCCTAGTAGTAAAGATCGACCAGCTAGAGCTGAGTGTAGAACTTCAGAAATTACGCTTGATGAATTTATGACACTAAAACCTAAAATGGACGGCGTAAATTCATCGGCAAATAACCTCGAGAGCTATATCAATGCAAATCCCTCATGGAGAACACAATTGTTTGCATCTAATACGAGATTACTAACTCATAAAGAGTCTATTCGATTATTTAAAAGTCTTGGGACAAAATTCATACCTGAATTAAAAGAACCTTCTGTACAAATGCCATTTAATGGAATGACACAAGAGAATTATGCGCAAAAAATGATTGATGACTATAAGTCTGAGGGTATTCCTGCCAGCGATGTATTCCCACAATCGTTTAATCTCAAAGACGTCTTGTATTGGGTTAAAAATGAACCTGAATTTGGTAAGCAAGCAATTTATCTTGATGGTAGATATGAAGACAAATTATTTGACCCTTCAAACGAATCAACGTGGCACCCATCTATGACGGAGTTAAAGGCTATGGGGGTGAACTATATTGCTCCACCTATATGGGTTTTACTAACACTAGATTCAACTGGAAAAATTATTCCGTCGACATACGCAAGGGAAGCATTAAGAGCAAATCTAAACATTATTACTTGGTCATTAGAACGTGACGGACCTTTAAATAATGGGGGTGGTTGGTACCATCAAAGCATTAAACCTATTATTAATTCCGATGGAAAAGTATATGAAGTAGTTGATATACTATATAAACAGGTTGGTGTAAAAGGTATATTTTCTGATTGGCCAGCAACAACAACCTTTTATGCAAATTGCATGGGGCTATAAGAAGAACCTTAAAATTTTAATGAACGCTTGGTAAGTGGCCGCATCTTGATGACTATAGTCTTTGCTATTCCGAGTATTGCATTATCAGTAGGAGCTCAATTTTTACTGAAATTTGGCGTCCAAGACACTGGATTTGATAATCAACAAAATATTATGTTAATTATTAAAAACTAGAAAATTTTAAGTGGATATTTATGCTATTCACTCGCCGCAATTATTTGGTTAAAAGTTCTTGCAGATTGGGACGTAAGTAAGGCTTATCCATTAATGGGTATTGGATTCATATTATCCTTAATACTTGGATGGATGCTTGGTGAAGTTATCTCAATGGATAGATTACTTGGAATACTGGCAATATCTTTTGGAGTTTTATTAGTTGCAAGGACTTGATACTACGTTCTGAAGAGATCAAAGAAGTTATATTAGTTAAAAGTTACAGAAACACATAAGTTTATATTGAATTTTAGTAATTTTAAAGTCATAAAATAAGACTTAAAATACGACCATCACTTTTTTGTTTTTTTACTTTTAGATTTCTTAAGTTTGCTGACATTCCCATTTGCATAGACACACCATTTCTTGATTTCTTCAACTAATTCAAATAAATCATCGTATTTAAGAGCCCTTAAATCATTGAGATATATCGAACCAGTTTCTTGAATTTTTTTTACGGCGTCTTCATAATCCATAACAAAGCTCCAATCTTTACAGTTAAAGAGTCATTCAGTGTCGAATCAATAATTATAGTCTTGAAAATTTAGTAAATGAAGTTTTCACAAAAATTTAAATTAGATTAAACGCTTGAAGGTAATATCAAAGAGTTCTTAACATACCTAGGTTCTATAAAGCTTAAAAGTCCAATTGAAAAAGTAACGTAATAATTCTGTAATACTTTTGTCTTAATATCAAAACATTATATTTTTCATAAATGGATAAATTAATGCAATCTTTTTCAGACGTTGGGATAGAAAAATCTAAAGAGTTATTAAAAAACGCAGTTTACGGAAAAAAAGATCAGCAAACAATTAAGGATAAAATTTTCGCCTCGTGGTTTCAAAAGCTTGTTTATCCTCAAATTTGGGAAGATCCTATAGTAGATTTAGAAGCGCTTGAGTTAAATGAGAAAAGTCATGTAGTGACAATAGCGTCAGGTGGGTGTAATGCTTTATCCTATTTGTTGGAATCTCCAGCAAAAATTACCGCAGTTGATTTGAATCATGCCCATGTGGCTCTAGTGAAATTAAAAATAGCGGCTATTAGAGAACTTAATTATGACAATTTCTACCAATTTTTTGGCGAGGCAAAGTCTAAGCAAAACATTCTTAATTATAAAAATACTTTATCCTCAAAACTAGATCAACAAACGAAAGATTATTGGGAAGCAGGAATTTGGGGATTTGAGAGAATTCGCATGTTCCAAAAAGGCTTTTATAACTATGGATTATTAGGTAAATTAATTGGAATATTGCATATTGGCGCAAAGCTACATGGTGTAAATTTAAGCAAATTACTAATTCAAAAAAATAAAACAGAACAGGCGCTCTGGTTTGATCTTCAAGTTGCGAAGATATTTGATTCAAAAATAGTTAAAAAGATTACAAGTACCCCATTTGCCTTGTTTAACTTAGGTATACCACCAAAGCAATTTATGGCTTTGTGTAACGGGCAACCAGAAACCATGTCGCAAGTTTTGAAAGAAAGAGCTAAACAATTAGCTACAGTTGTAAATATTGATCAGAATTATTTTGCTTGGCAGGCTTTTGGAAGAAAATATGATCATGTAAACAAAACCAACTTACCGCCATATTTGCAGTCAGATAATTTTGATACGTTGGTAAAAAATATTAATAAATTAAGTATTGAACAAAATAATATTGTTGA
>CAIQHU010000055.1 GCA_903871735.1 uncultured beta proteobacterium
ATCGCTTCCTGAGTAACTTCCTCCTTATGTTTGTCGGTCGCCTTTGCTTACTAGGATCAACTCATGCAAAAAATATTCCTAACTGTTGACAAAATCTCTACCTTTGTGGGGCAATGCTTTGCTTGGTTAATCTGCGGATTAACAGCCCTAATTGGCTTTGAAGTGTTCTCTCGATATGTACTCAACAATCCGCATCCTTGGGCTTTTGACGCCCAAATTATGATGTACGGTACGATGTTTATGATGGCTGGGGCCTATACCCTTTCGAAGAATGGCCATGTTCGTGGTGATATCCTTTACGGATTTTTACAACCGAGAACGCAAGCTATTTTTGACCTCGTACTCTATATTGTTTTCTTCATCCCTGGCGTATTTGCACTGGCCTACGCTGGCTATGGCTACGCTGCCGACTCCTGGCGAATCCTTGAGCACTCCTCAATTACAGCTGATGGCCCTCCTCTATACCCATTTAAAACGATCATTCCCTTAGCCGGCGTATTTCTTTTTTTACAAGGCCTAGTCGAAATTTTTCGCTGCGTAGTATGCATTCAAGAAGGTCAGTGGCCAACCCGTGAACAAGATGTCGAAGAAGTCGATATCGATGCGCTCAAAGCAATGGTCGGTAAAGATAAGGAGTCCATCCGTGCGTAAAGAACTTTTATTTGGCTTCGGAATTATGGCCTTAGTGGTCTTAGCCACAATTATTTTCATGCCTTGGGGACGGATCGAAAGTGGCCATATGGGCCTACTTATGCTCTCCCTCGTAGTGGTTGCAATTATGCTAGGCTTTCCTACAGCCTTTACCCTCATGGGTATGGGGATGATTTTTACGTTCATCTCCTACAATTTCCAAAACCCTGCCCTTGCTTTAGACAATACCCTGGCGCTCATGGTGCAAAGAGCTTATGCCGTAATGAGTAACGATGTTCTGATCTCTATTCCACTATTCGTCTTTATGGGCTACCTAGTTGAACGGGCCAATCTCATCGAAAAACTTTTTCGATCACTGCACCTTGCCCTCGTGCGTGTGCCAGGCTCGCTGGCAGTCGCCACGATCTTTACCTGCGCCATTTTTGCAACGGCTACCGGCATTGTTGGTGCAGTTGTAACTTTAATGGGACTTCTCGCTTTACCCGCAATGCTCAAAGCCGGCTATGACACCCGCATATCTGCTGGCTGTATTACTGCCGGAGGTTGCCTTGGTATTCTCATCCCACCATCTGTACTCTTAATTGTCTACGGCGCAACGGCTGGTGTATCGGTAGTGCAACTCTATGCTGGCGCATTTTTCCCTGGCATTATGCTGGCGGGCCTATATGTTCTTTACGTAGTTATTCTGGCAAAACTGAAACCTCATCTCATGCCACCTCTGAGTGAAAGTGAGCGGGTTGTACCTCTGCCGATGAGCTATAAAGAGCTAGGTGAAAAAATTAGTAAAAATGTAATTCCTGCAATTCTCATTGCCCTGAAAGGCTCGCGTAATCTTCAAGTAAGTACAAGAGAGCTTTTACAAAGCTTACTCATCGCCCTCTTACCAGTCTTTGTTTTCATGCTTTTTACCGGATCGATTTACCAACTAGTTACTAAACCAATCGAGGAAGTTTCTAGCTCTGAAATCGTTCCCATGGGCGACGCTGGCGATGGCCAGGCAACTCTTGAGATGGCTTCAACCGGTCTTGACGAACCGCCCAATACTGAAAAAGAGTCAAGTGGATCAGGACTCTCTTTACCGCCTGGCGCTGAGGATGAAAAGAAACAAATTCCCGCCGTTCTTGGCGTACCTGGTGCTGAAAAGCCAACTACGAACACTCCGATTGAACCGGCACAAGCCACACCAGCACCTACCTGGTTTTGGATTATGACCGGTATCCTCGGATCATTGGTAGGTATCTACTTGGCTCTTCTGACTTGGGTTCGACTCGAAATCTTTAAGATGCTTCTCGGCTCCTTCTTTCCGCTAGCCGTTTTGATTCTTTTTGTTCTGGGATCGATTGTTTTTGGCTTAGCAACACCTACTGAGGCTGCGGCCATTGGAGGCATCGGCGGCTTTATTCTGGCAGCTGCTTACAAACAACTGAATATGACCGTTGTGAAAGATTCAGTCTTCCTGACTGCTAAAACAAGTGCTATGGTCTGCTGGTTATTTGTTGGCTCATCAATTTTTTCAGCCGCCTTTGCTCTTCTTGGTGGGCAAGATTTAGTTGAAAAATGGGTCCTGTCTCTCGGTCTGAGCCCAGTCCAGTTCATGATCCTTGCGCAAGTCATTATTTTCCTGCTAGGCTGGCCCCTCGAGTGGACAGAAATTATCGTTATCTTTATGCCAATTTTTGTGCCTTTGCTCGATGATTTTGGTATCAACCCGCTGTTTTTTGGACTACTCGTGGCACTCAATCTACAAACAGCCTTTTTATCACCACCCGTGGCTATGTCAGCTTTTTACCTCAAAGGAGTTGCCCCACCACATGTCACACTCAACCAAATTTTTATGGGTATGATGCCGTTCATGGGCATCCAAGTGATTGCTCTAATCCTTTTATACACGTTTCCTGAAATTGGTTTATGGTTACCATCCGTTTTATATAAATAAATACTTTCCACTCACTATATATCCCTAGAAAACATGCAGTTAACTAGGGATATTTTTTATGTTACCCTCAAGCATTGAACTAAAAATACCAGTTTGTAAAATAAAACTGCGCTATAAATCCTATTGTGAAAAGTTTTCTATTAAATACTAGTTTTGCTTTAGAAATCATTCGTAAAATCCTCAAGTCTGGCTTGTGGATTGTCGGCCTTGCTTCTATACCCATTGCAATTACAGTTGGGGTTTATCTTTTCCAAGCAAAGTCAAATCCCTTTGGAAAAAAAATTGCGCCGCTCCTACGCGATGAGGTAAGTATTACCTTTGATCAAAGTGACATACCTCATATTGAGGCAAAAAATGGTAACGATGCATTCTTTGCTCTGGGCTATCTGCATGCCAGAGAACGTACCTGGCAAATGGAGTTTAATCGCCGCCTAGCTTCAGGCTCACTCTCTGAAATACTTGGAGAAGCAACTCTGAGTATCGATCGCTTTATCCGCACTCTTGGTATCCGCTTCGCAGCCAGGGCACAATTCGAATTACTACCCAGTTCTACCAAGTTAAGTTTAGAGGCGTATGCAAATGGTGTTAACTCAGGATTTTCTGATTTGGGCTGGGCGCTCCCCGTCGAGTTTTTTTTAATCGGGACAAAGCCGGGGATATGGACAGCAATCGATAGCGTCAGTTGGTCTATGATGATGGCGCTTGACCTGGGTGATAATTGGCATAAAGAATTTATCCGCTTACAGTTATCAAAAAATCTGAGTACAAAACAGATTTGGGAAATACTCCCACCCTATCCAGGCGACCCCCCATTAACAAACCAAGACTTTGCCAAAATGTACCAAAGTATTGGGCTATTTAACCAAGATAGTAAACCCACCCAAACCCTATCTACCCCTGAAAAAAATCTGCTGGCTTGGCTACCATCCCAGACAGAAGGCAAAGGATCGAATAACTGGGTCTTGGGTGGGGAAAATACCGCCTCCCAAAAACCCCTGTTGGCTAATGACCCTCATTTAAGCTTAAGTAGCCCATCAACCTGGTACTTCGCTCACCTCAAAGCCAATGAAATCAATGTCATTGGCGCCACTATACCCGGCCTTCCCGGAGTTGTTCTAGGACATACCCCAAACATTGCTTGGGGATTTACCAATACCGCTCCAGATGTCCAAGACCTCTATATCGAAGCGATCGATCCGAAAAATCCTACGCACTATAAAACCCCAACTGGTACCGAGTTATTCCAAATTCGGCGAGAAACCATTTTTATTAAAGATAAAAATCCTGAAACAATTCTCACGCGCTCAACCCGACACGGCCCTGTCATTTCCGATGCCTTCGCACCCGCAAATCAACTCATCGATACCAAACGCTTCGTTCTAGCGCTGCGCTGGACTGCGCTTGATGCAAAAAATCAATCGATCCGGGCATTGATCGATTTAAATAAAGCCAAAACTCTCGAGGACCTAAAGAGTGCCCTCGAAAAGTTTCATGCGCCAATGCAAAATGTTGTAATGGCCGATAGTGATGGCAAAATTGCCCTTCAACTAGCTGGCGTTGCCCCTAGAAGACAAAAAAATCAGGGCATGATGGGAGTTGCGCCAGTTTTTGGCTGGGAATCTAAAAATGATTGGAAAGAATATCTCAAGCCAAATGCTCTCCCTAATCAGCTCGGCTCTGATAGGACACTCTTGATTACCGCAAATCAAAAAATAGAAGATAAAGATTCTGAATTTGCTCTTACTGGCGACTGGACATTACCCTTTCGATATCAGCGAATTGAGGAACTGTTAAAAGTATCCAAGCAGCATGATATTACTTCCATGCAAAAAATCCAGTCAGATACAGTGTCTAAAGCCAGTCTCACCCTTTTACCGATCCTAAATGCCACACAATCAAAACATCCACTAGCGAAAGAAGCCAAAGAATTACTCGCACAATTCAATGGTGATATGCGCATGGATAGTGCCGCGGCATTAATCTACAATGCTTGGGTAGATCAATATACTAGAGCCATATTTACCCCCTGGCTAGAGGATTCGTTTACCGAAATCTATAGTAAACGCAGTCTACTTGATGGTCTGATCCATATCACCTCGAATGAACTCAATTATTGGTGTGACCATCCCAAGACAACCCAAGTTGAAAACTGCAATCAACTACGAAGTCTTGCATTGGATACTGCCTTGTCCTACCTATCAAAGCGCTATGGTAATCAAATCAATAAATGGCAATGGGGTCAAGCTCATCCAGCTATTGGAGCTCATAAGCCCTTAAGTAGAATACCTATCATCAAATTTTGGTTCGAAATTAGTGCACCCTCACCAGGAGATATGCATACCATCAATGTTGGTCGCATGAACTTTCATGACCCTAAGGAACCTTATGCTTCAACATTAGCCCCTGGTATGCGAGCGATCTATGACTTGTCTAATCTAAACGAGTCTGTCTTTATGGGCTTTGGAGGCCAATCTGGCTGGATACAAAGTGGTCGCTATGAGAACTATATGGATGCTTGGCAAAAGACCAAATACCTTCCGCTGTCAATCACTCCAAAGGGACCAATACAGGGTGAACTAATCCTAAAAAATAAGTAGGAGAGTATCCAGTAAAAATTACAATACGCCTGCGATCAATCTGAATCGCTAAAAAAATAGCTATTTCTCAGTCTCGCTTGGTCGTTTTTTCAAATAATACTGAAGAAAATCACTTTTTATAACATCAACACATTACTAGGTTGTAAAAAATGAAGCGAAAGGAAAATTTTTATCCTACATACTAATCATACCTATACCAAACAAAAATACAATCAGGTATTATTTTACAAAGCAATATAGTTAGACAAATAAAAAATTATAAAAGGAGATTTCTTTGAATCCATTTTCTCAACTCGCGCCTAATGGTGAGCAAATCTTTCCCGAAGGTATTATTCTTCATCGTCAAGGTGGGGTTTTAAAACTGACAATTGATCGGATCAATGATCTCAACCGTCTGATGCCAGAAGTCCTTCTCCGAATTGAATCTATTACGCAAAATTTGCAACAGGATTCTCAAACGCAAGTACTTATTATCACCGGACAAGGTGAAGAATTTTTCTCAATGGGAATCATGAATCCAGTTATCAGAGCCTCCTATTCGAAAGACCAAGTCTTACAACTAGTCCAGTTAGCAAATAGAACCTTTGATGCTGTCGAGGCACTACCTCAAATTGTTATTGCAGCATTGAACGGAAAGGCGCTTGCCGGCGCAGTCGAGCTGAGCCTGGCGTGTGATCTGCGTTACGCAGCATCCCATGCCACCCTTTGTATGCCAGAGGCTAAGTGGGGAGGTTTTCCAGGTGGTGGTGGACCAGTTCGTCTGCCTCAAATCGTAGGCCGAGCAAGAGCTATTGATTTAATCTGTAGCGCTCGAGAAATATCCACTGAACAAATGCAAGAGTATGGATTAATTCAAGGCGTCTATCCAAGTTTACAACTACAAACAGAAGTATTGAAAATAGCTACCACAATGGCCTCACATGGCCCCTTAGCCATCCGTGGTGCAAAACGCATTATCGATACCCGACAAGCGCCAGGTTTTAGGCCAGCACGAGAATTAGCTGATACCCTGCGTCGTCATCTGGAATATAGCCATGACGTGGATGAAGGATTAATAGCACACCGCGACAATCGAACACCACACTTTATAGGAAAATAAAAAATGACCCTCAATATCAATAACAAATTCAAAAAAACGCTAATTCATACTTTTCTAGGTCTTCTAGCCGGCGCAATCTGTACTCCTTCTTTTTCCCAAACATGGCCTAATAAACCAGTTCGAATTATCATACCATTTGCCCCTGGAGGGGCGACGGATGCAGTTGCTAGACCTTTAGCAGCTCGGCTCCAAGAGCAGTTTGGGCAAGCATTTATTATCGAGAATAAAGTTGGAGCAAATGGTAATATTGGAGCTGATTTTGTGGCGAAATCTGCGCCTGATGGCCATACACTTTTAATTGCAGATCTTGGCACATTTACGAGTGGACCAGCAGTTTTTACAAATACACCATTCGATCCTATCAATGATTTCACTCAGATTACTCTGCTAATTAGTTCACCATACGGTTTAGCAGTTCATCCGTCTCTACCAATTACTACAGTCGCTGAACTTCTTAGCTATGCCAAAAATAATCCAACAAAATTTAATTACGCGATGCTAGGTGGTGGTAGCGCATCCCATCTTGCTGGCATCGAGCTTGGCGCTCGAGCAAAAGTGGCTTTTACCTTTATTCCCTATAAAGGTGGTGCACCAGCGTTAACAGATGTTGTCGGTGGTCAATCTCAGGCCATATCAATTGCTATGCTGTCAACCTATCCCTTTGTTAAAAGCGGCAAATTGCGATTGATCGCAATAATGGGCAAAGAGCGTCTTAGCTTCTTACCAGAAATTCCAACTGTCGCAGAAGCCGGTTTTCCAGGTTTTGTTGCCGGGCAATGGCAAGGTTTTTTTGGACCGAAAGGATTACCGAAAGATATCCTTGAAAAACTTCGGACAGAAACAATCCGTTATTTAAATTCACCAGAAATAAAAAAACGTTTTGCTGATCTGGGTGGTGAAGTCACTACGACGAGTTCAGAAGAAATGGCTAAATTTATCATTGATGAAAAAAATAAATTTGATCGTTTAGTAAAAGAGCATCAAATTAAAGTTGATTAAAATTACATCGCCTATTCATTAGAAACTCCTTATAAAAAAACATTCCCTGTTTTCTATCACTGCAACATCTGCGGAATCATTCAGGTATTATTGCTCAATGATTCCACAGCGGCTTTTTCAGAAAAGCGCTTCATATCGGGTTGGTGATTAATTGATCGGTATAGTAATCCCTCTGCAATAAGATACTAACTCGGTAACGATCACTTCGGTAGGCTTCAAATAAGTGATTTAATAACACAACAACGGGTTTAATTCCGATCATTTCTAACCATGCAAATGGTCCCATGGGATAGCTCGTTCCTAATTGCATCGCCGTGTCAATACTTGCCTTATCACTTACTCCTTGCTGCACCGCATCTGCGGCTTCATTAATTAACATGGCAATTGTTCTTCCTACAATCAAGCCAGGTGTGTCGGCAATCTCCATCAAATGAATACTATATTTTTTCATCACTAAAGCAGTCATGCTCCGATCTTTTTGTGAAACAGTCGGTGCAAAACTTATCGCCAAATAGCTCCCACTCGAAACAATTAACGGCAAATCTATCACCCCCAAAGAGCGTTTACCCGTCTGGGCAGCAACCTGCGTTGCACTCCGACCATCAGTCATCATTAAATCGAGTTCACCAATCCGTAAGCCTTGCCAATTTGCCTGAGGATCTTCTGCATAGGGAACTTCGGCACGCTTCAATAGTTTGCCTAAACAGGCAACAAGTAAACTCGAACCCACTAAAGTAATCTTTAACTCATGCGCTATTTCATGCGAGTGCATTTCTTCTTCAGGCCCAGAGTTCTCAGCCTGGATCATCGATCCTGCAGAGTACGCATAAAAGCCCATCTGCGATTTACGCCCAAGCCGACCTCCATCTACCAAAGCTTTTTGAACAATCGAAGGAACATAACGCCGATCGCCATAATTTGCATCAAACATTGAACTCGTCACTAAATAATTGACATCATGGCCAATCAGATCCATCAGTTCACAGGGCCCCATCCGAAAACCAATATCACGCAAAGTCTGATCTATTTGCTGCGGTGTACAGGCCCTCTCTTGTAACAATGCTAATGCCTCAGCATAAAATGGTCGGGCTACGCGATTCACAATAAAGCCCGGCGTTGATTTGGCCTGCACGGCGGTTTTACCCCAAGACCTTGCTAATTGTGAAATCAGATCTGCCACAAACTGATCTGTCTGAGCTCCTAGCACGACTTCAACGAGTTGCATCAAAGGTACTGGATTAAAAAAATGCATGCCAATTAGACGCTTTGGATTGCTTAAGCCATTAGCAATGGCAGTAATCGATATCGAGGAAGTATTCGAAGCCAAAATTGTAGAAGGACCAACTAATGCTTCAAGGTCCTTAAATAAGTTTTGCTTGGCCTCAAGATCTTCACTAATGGCCTCAATGACCAAATCAACCTTTACTAAGGCCTGCAGATGATCAATAGGCGTTAAATGTTGGAGAATCAATTCTTGAGCAGCTTGTTCAAGTCGACCTTTGATGACTAGCTTTTTTAATGAGCCCCCAATCTGCTCAATGGCTAACTGCGCAATTCCCGGACGTGCGTCATAAAGTAATACTAAATGACCGGCGCTTGCGGCGACTTGAGCAATCCCTATCCCCATCGTGCCAGTTCCAACGATCCCAATAATCCACTTGTTATTACTTTTTACCTCAGAACTCTGATTCATTCTCTTTGCCAATCTTAAAATAGAAGTAATCTTACTTAAAAATAAAGCCCTAAAAAATTAAAAAAACTGATAATAAACAATAGTTTGCCACACCTAATCCC
>CAIQHU010000056.1 GCA_903871735.1 uncultured beta proteobacterium
AATTCAAAAAAATAATTATCCGTACAAATTTCCATGTAGCAAAGAAACTGATACGGAGATTACCTGTGTGATTGATTTCACATTAGGTGATGGGTCCATTGAAACGATCAAGTTTAATAAATTAAAAAATACTGTTTCAGATATGCTGCTGCGGAAGAAGACTGCCCCGGGCTTTCCCAGTAAAGAAAGTTTCGAGGGTTTTTGTGAAGTTGTTAGCGCCAAAATTCCTTAAAGATGAGAAGACTTACTCTTTTTTTTGGGCTGTTCTTCTATGCAACGATAGCTTATGCCCAGTGGCAACGTATACCGAATCAATTTTCAGAAGACCCTAATCTGTATTCGGATACTTTTATCGATGAGATGAAGACTGTCAATCAGATAACAACTTTTAAGATGCGATTAGAAATTAAGAAAAGTGCTCAAAATACATCTAATATGTCAGGCGGGTCAATTCTCAAAAAAATGAGTTTAAATTGTGTCAATGGGACAGGTTTTCAGTACTATTCACAGGTTTATTCAGCCAATGGATTAAAGGGGCGCGTGGTGAGTTCTTTAGAGGCAAAGCCTGGAGAAGTATGGTATCCAATGCGTGGTGGTGATACTATTTTTAAGTATGTGTGTAAAAAAGACGCTGCCAATATTACTGGTTCGAAAAATCAAAATAATGTATCTAGTACTGCTGAACAAAAGAAGAGATTGCAAGAATTACAGGCGATGCAATTGACTATTCAGCAACAAATATTTGGTATCGGAACTTCTGGAGCAGGTCCAGGCAAAGACGATGCAATTGAGGCTATTAATCAAATTAAAAAATAATAACTGCTTCCTGCATTACGAATTGAGTACAGGTATTAAGCTACTTAGTAGAACTCTTAACACCAGGTATTGGCTAGGAGGTAAATTTGCATATTAGGGTTTTGGTATGCAGTAAAAATGCCGATTGCTAACAAGCCTAATCCAATAAAGAGCAATCGTTTTAAAAAATTGGGTCTCTGAGTCATGCGCTCACTGGCCTAGCTTGATAGGCTGATTCTTTGATTGGAAAGTTAATTACAGCTGCCATGAGGCTTATAACGATTGAAATCGCCCAAACAATATCGTATGAGCCAAATAAATCAAAAAGTTTACCGCCAAGCCAAACACCTAAAAAGGCACCTATTTGATGCGAGAAAAATACAATTCCTCCAAGCATCGACATATTTTTTACACCAAAAATAGAGCCGACAATACCATTTGTTAAAGGGACTGTACTGAGCCATAGCACTCCAATTACAGCTGCGAAGATATAAGCACTCACTGCACTAATTGGTAAAAAGATAAAAGCAGCTATGGCTAGAGCACGGCCCGTATAAATTAGACTTAATAAGTGCGGCTTTGGAAATTTACCTCCCCAAAGGCCAAAATAATAACTCCCTGCGATATTAAATAAACCAATCAGAGCAAGGACATTGGTGCCGACGGATGGGTTTAGCCCCTGATCAGAAAGATAAGCGGGGAGGTGTGTTGCTAAAAAAGCAATATGAAATCCACATACAAAAAAACCAATGGTTAACAGTCTAAACCCGTGGTGTCCCATGGCTTGTTTTAAGATTTCGGCCAACGCAAGAGGTTTTGGTGAGTTTGGGTCATCCTTCGGTTGCGGTTTTTCCATCATAAAAAATGCTAATGGAATCATGATGACGGTAATTGCAGTCAAAATATATAAAGTGGTGCTCCAGTTAAAATAATTGATTAATTGCATTGTGGCTGGGAGCATTGCGAATTGTCCAAAAGATCCGATTGACATGGATAGCCCCAGAGCCATACTTCTCTTTTCAACCGGCACAGATCGGCTAATAACTCCAAAAACAACGGGTGCGGTAGTACCTGCCAAACCAATACCAATTAGAATACCTGCAGACCAAATAAGCGCTATGGAGGTTTGGGCACTCGACATTAGATACAGTCCTGCAGCATAGACAAGAGTACCAAGGACTATAACCCAGCCAGCCCCGCGACGATCAGCAATGCGACCCGCAAATGGTTGCGCTATACCCCATACGATATTTTGAACTGCTAGAGATAGTGCAAAGACCTCTCTACCCCAATTATTGTCTAAGCTCATTGGTTGGAGAAAGATCCCGAAGGTGTGTCTTACCCCAAAAGAAATCGCTAGAATAATTCCACCAACCCATAGAACCATAGTTGGGGTTCTCCAGTCTATCGACTTAAGATTTTCCATTAGCAACTTTCAGCAAGTGCGCGTTCAAATTATTTTTTCTCATTACTCGAGTTTAACCATTCTGCAATCTCAGGAAAAGCATCGCTAAAATTACCCATAAATTCTCTAATCATCAATACTAGGCCAATGATTAAAAGGCAAAATACGCCAATCGATATTAGTAAAAGAGTCGTATTACTCATAATTTTTTATTCAGAATAGCAGATAACTTAAAGTAAATTCCAAAACAAAAAATAGAGGGCACCCAAATCGCTGTGAATATAGATTGTTCTCGATCTCCAATTACAAACCATAGGTATGCAGAAGTAAAGAAAGAAATCACCACAGCCAGTAAAATAAAATAATCAGATTTTTTAAACATAAAAGCCCTTTATTAAATTTATAAAGATTCCTGGATCCAATAGCCAATTGCACCAGCAAGACAACCTGTTATTGCAAAGGATGCCAGGATACGAATGCCCGAGGAAAATCCAATAGAGAATAAATCCAAAGAAATAATACCTAAAAGCCCCATGAAAATGGTCGAGCAGCTTACTAAAATCAAAACAAGACCAAAAGTTATAAATACCTTTTGTATCAGATAATTAGTGCTATGCATAGATAAAACTTAAGTTCATTGGGCTATTATAGGGTTGCTGGGTAATCTTGTGCATTTAACCCCTAAATGGTAAATTGGTATTATTAAAAATAACAAAAACTAGGAAAAAACTATTCTCATATCGATTTCAGATGATTCTATTAAAGATATTCATACATCTAAACAATTCATTTGAGCAAGGGAATTTGGGGGTGATGACTGGGGGGGCTTAAATCATCAGAATGTATTTATATAGACGAAAAGAAAGTTGATGAAGATACTTATTTATGGGGCAGGAGCAATTGGAAGTAATTTGGGTGGCTTATTAACTCAAGGTGGTCAAGACGTCACTTTATTGGCGCGAGGAGCGCAGTTCGCAGCACTGAAAGATCAGGGGCTAGTGATTGAGCGAGAAGGAATTCCAGACCAACATCACCGCGTAAAGGTAATTAGCCCAGCTGAGTCATCTGGACAATTTGACCTCATATTTGTTTGCTTAAAAGCGATGCAATTAGAGGACTCGGCAGCAGATATGGTTTCAAGATTAACGCCTGATGGTGCCTTGGTAATGATACAAAACGGCTTACCGTGGTGGTATTTTGACGGAGTATCCTCACAACTTTCAGGAGTATCCATTCACTGTTTAGATCAAAAAGGGATGCTGAAAAAATATCTTCCTATAGAGCGAATTGTTGGTGCGGTCATTTATATGCCTATTGTACAAATTGCTCCGGGTCGTATTTTTTGGTCTAACGCCGTTGCTCCCAAATTAGTAATTGGTGAGGTTCATCATGAAATCACACCGCGCGTGCGAGCAATCGAGTCGTTGATGAGTCAAGTGGGTTTAGCAACTGTAGTGACCGATAATATTCGCTCGTTTAAGTGGCAAAAACTTTTAGTGAATATGGTGTGGAATTCCTTGTGCGCAATTACCCAATCATCACCGGGTTATATAGCTGCCAATGCATATAATGCGCAGTTAGTAGAGCAGTTAATTCAAGAAGGGTTAGCTGTTGCGAAGTCTGTTGGAGTAGAGGTTGATGTGAGTGCTTCTAAGGAGTTAGATCGTGTCAAGAATATTTTTAATCAGCAACCATCTATGCTGCAAGATGTCCGAGCTGGTAAGGAGATGGAGTGTGATGCGATTGTTAATTGTGTGATAGAAATTGCCCAGATAACTGGTATTCAAGTACCTGCGTTACGATTTATTTCTGGGCTTTTAGACGTTATAAATCAAGCAATTATTCGGGAAAAAAAGGGTATTCAGTTTTGTAATTAATTTTGTCTTAGATTCACTAATATTCGTGGCGTAGCAGTGAGCCTACTTTAGCAACAAAACTAAACAAAGGGCTTGCAATCAGGTATGACTTGCAAGATTTAAAAAAAGCTAGCGCATACATTTCTATTGGCTGTTTATGCCTGATTAAAATTTTCAGCTTTTATATCAGTTACAATCAATAGGTTATTAGTGCTCATTATTGTCTAACAATAATAGTTAAACGGGAAGTTGGAGTTCTTTCTAGATCAACCACGCTGTCCCCGCAACGGTACGTAAACGCACGAAATTGTGCAAGCTCATTCGAAAAACCACTGGTGAAATATCTGGGAAGGTCAATGAGTTGAGTTTACTAGCCCGGATACCGGCTAATAATTTGGTCAATAACTTGCGGGATTGCTTGTTATTGGTTTGATCCAGTGCCTGCGGAGGAACAGGCGTGTGATTGCCTTTTTAAAAAGAAGTAATTCATGAAAACTTTATCTTTCATCCATCAACAATGGAAATGTATTTTTGTTTTTGTATTTTTATGGAATGTATCAAGCACGATTTACGCGCAAGATACGGTAAATCCAATTGTTGTTTCTGCTTCTAGAGTTGCGCAAACTCTATCAGACGTTCTACCTTCAGTAACAGTGATTACCCGAGCAGAAATTGAGAGGTCATTAGCCCCCACAGTGGCAGATTTATTACAAGGTGAAGCAGGATTTGAGTTTGGCCGTAATGGGGGCCCTGGGACTGTAACGTCGTTTTTTTTACGCGGTCAAAATAGTGTCAGTGTTGCCGTCTACGTTGACGGCGTAAGGTCTCAGGTGGACAGTATTGGTACTGTAAATGCAATTGATTTTCCAATTAGTCAAATTGAAAAAATAGAGATCCTTAGAGGAAATGCAGGCGCTCTTTATGGAGAGGCAGCAATTGGGGGCGTTATTCATATTACAACCCGGCAAGGCAGTGGAAGTCCAAGTCAATATGCTAGTGTCTCCTATGGGTCTAGAAACACTTCTGAGGTGGTTGTTGGATATAGTGGTGGGGTGGACGATTTGGAGTTTAATATATCTGCCAATCAGTTTAAGACGGATGGTTTTTCGGCTATTAATACGAACCAGATTAAATTCGCAAATCCTGATAATGATGGGGCGACTAATAGAACATTTCTAGCTAGTTTGTCAAAAAACATTAATAGTGATTTGAGTTTAGGTTTGAGATTGAAATCAAGCCGAAATGAGGCTTCATACGATGATTTTTTTGCAAGCTCTGTCGCTGATCAAACAGCAACGCATTTATTTAAAACTCTGAATGATGATGTCACGATTTTTTCGAATTATCAAATCAATCCGAACTGGGTTACTCGACTGGATGTCACAGAATCAAGGCTTCAGTATGAAGATTACAAAAATGGTATACAGAAATCTGCTGCAAGTGGTGGATATACTTTAGGTAGACAAACATCAGAGCGCTGGTTCAATACGTATCAATATGGCACGCATCGCTTTAATTTTGGAATTGATGCGTATCAGGCAGACTACACTTCATTTGGAAGTACTGTACAACGAACATCAAACGGATATTTTTTAGGTTATAACAAAAAATTTGAACAAGTTGATTTGCAATTAAATGCTCGGCATGATGAGATCCTAGCGACCAGTAACCAGACAAGCAAAGCAAATAGTGCTAATACTTATTTATTTGGCCTTGGTTATTATTTAACGGAGCAATTTAAATTAACCTCAACTGTTTCTACTGCATTTCGTGCGCCAGCAGCAGGTGAATTATTTGGATTTGGTGGAAACTCAAATCTGAATCCAGAAATTCATCACAGTAATGAGCTGGGTGTGGTTTACAGTTTAAATAATGCCTTAGTTCGATTGGTTCGTTTTAACACGAGTACTGATAATGCGATTGTGTATGCTAGTAGTACATATTCCAATGTTCCAAAAGTTCAAAATACTGGTTATGAATTAACATCTAATATTGCCTGGAATAAATATCGTTTAAGATTTTCTGCGGTGTCACAAGATCCCAAAGATATTCAAACTGGATTGCAATTAGCGCGTAGAGCTCAGCAGTATGGATCGATCGATTTAAATAGAATTTTTGATTTTGGTTATGAAGTTGGAACTAGGATATATGCGGTATCGGATCGAGTTGATGGCACAAACAACTTGGCTGGCTACACAGTCCTCAATGTTTATGGTGGTAAGCGACTGGATAAAGATTGGATGATCAGAGCGAAGTTAGAGAATGTAGCCAATACAGATTACCAATTAGCTTATGGATATAAGACGCCTGGCTTTGGAGTTTTTATGAATCTAATTTATCAGCCACAGTAGTTTTTTATTCTATTTAGACAGGGTCACTCTAATCAACTAGACTGGCGTGACCTCGTTTTTTCGCCATCCCTACTTTCTTATTTTGGTACGTTATCTGAACGGGCAAGCACTTTTTTCTGGAGTATTAACGGGATAAGCTATCAATCAATTCTTATAACCCATAAAGTTTAGGAAAATCAGTCATCTTGACTCAAGTTGTATAAATAATTAAGCGGGTTTGCTTGGATGTTATTTATCAACGCTTGCTATTGTATCTATTATGTGTAATTCAATATGACCCCTACCTTGTTTAGGAGTGGTGAAGGGTATCAGAGTGAGGCGGAATAGTAAGTAATTCGGAGCCCCTATCCAATTATGATGAAGAGAGCAAATAAGTAACGTGTGGGTTGAATCTATTAAAAAAATCTATAAGTAATTGTTTTTTATAGATTTTATAGGTAGTGGCGGAGAAGGTGGGATTCGAACCCACGGTACTTTGCAGTACGCCGCATTTCGAGTGCGGTACATTCGACCACTCTGCCACTTCTCCGTTAGGTATATTATCACTGCATTTTAAATAGAATCCCTAGCTATTGTAGTGTCAAATGATCGATTCATTTTATTTTTAAAAAGATAATATAACGATTTTATGGAAATTTCTAGGAACCAACACGTGGAAATAAAAGCACACCACGATGTCATTATTATTGGTGCTGGTTTAGCTGGCTTAACAGTAGCAATAGAGGTGGCCAAGTATCGCGATGTTTTGGTACTTATCAAAAATGAGCTAACTTTGAATGCCTCTGCTTGGGCACAGGGAGGTATTGTTGGTGTTCTTGATAAAAAAGATAGCTTTGAGCTGCATGTTGCAGATACTCTTGAAGCCGGTGCAGGAATCGTATTAGAGGCTGCGGCTCGTTACCTTACTCAAAATAGTGCTAGTGCGATAGCTTGGTTATTAGATCAGGGAGTTTTATTTACCAGAGATTCTCTAGGGCCTTTGGGGCTTCACTTAACCCGTGAAGGAGGTCATACTCATCGTCGAATAGTTCATGCAAATGATTCTACAGGAAGGGTCATACATCAAGCACTCCTTACTAAAGCGCGAACGCATCCACGAATTCTTTTTTTAGAGCATTGGATTGCCATTGATTTGATCACAGAAAAATCGGCCAAAGATCCTATTTCAATTCAATCAAAGTATAAAGACAATAATTGTTGTAAAGGTGTTCATGTCTTCGACATTAGAAACAAAAAAGCTTTAACTCTCACCACAAACCATCTTGTTCTAGCCACAGGAGGAGTTGGTCAAGTTTATCAATACACTACTAATCCAAGTATTGCTACCGGAGATGGACAAGCAATGGCTTGGCGAGCAGGGTGCCGAATAAGTAATATGGAATTTATTCAATTTCATCCAACTACTTTATATCATGCTCAAGAGAGATCCTTTTTAATTACAGAAGCTTTAAGGGGCGAGGGGGGATATTTAAGGTTGCCGAATGGCTATCGATTTATGGTGGATTACGATAGTCGTATGGAATTAGCACCTCGAGATATTGTTGCAAGAGCTATTCATTTCGAGTTAAAAAAACATCAATTAGATTTTGTGATGTTAGATGTAACACATTTAGGAAAAAGATTTTTGACAGATTATTTTCCAACTATTTATTCGAAGTGTTTATCATTCGGAATTGATATATCAACCGATTGGATCCCAGTTGTACCAGCTGCACATTACAGTTGTGGTGGGGTAATAACTAACATAGTTGGCCAATCAGATATTGACCAACTTTATGTGGTCGGGGAAGCATCTTATACCGGTCTGCATGGCGCAAATCGGTTAGCAAGTAACTCACTACTTGAATGTGTTGTTATGGCTAGAGCTGTCAGCCAGATCATTTTATCTAAACATGAAAAGGATATTCCAAGAGTTACTACATTTGAAAATAATTCTGCTGAGGACATTGATGAATCTATTCTTCGCACAAGAAGAACGGAGTTGTGCTCTTTAATGTGGGATGATGTTGGCATTGTTCGGTCGACTAAACAACTAGAAAACGCCCTACAGAAAATCGAATTGTTGTTACTGGAAGTAAATGAATACTATTCTAGTTTTAGAATTACTGTAGAGCTGATTGAGTTAAGAAATCTCGTAGAAAATGCTCGGTTAATAGTTCTAAGTGCTCTATCGCGAAAAGAAAGTCGTGGCGCTCATTTTATGAAAGATTATCCACAAACATATGCACTTTCAAACCCTACAATACTTTCCTGTTAGCCTTATTTTTTAGTACTACTCATATCGAAAAGTATTTAGTAGGGCCTATAATTTCATTCCTTGGGCATTTTGCATATCCAAATAATAATTTTGAATTCAGTAATCAAGCAGCTCCAATTTGAGCTACAAAGCCATGTTGAGCAATCGCAAGAAGTTCTGGATTATTTTGAGTAAAGTCGAGCATTCGTTCAATACAAACTTGGGCCTTATGACGAGTCGGTTCTGGCAGATGAATTTCACCAACATGGTTCTCTAGGCATTGCAAAATACTGGATAGACTATTCATGGCCATCCACGGACAGTGCGCACAACTTTTACAGGTAGCACTGTTACCAGCAGTTGGGGCTTCGATTAATATTTTTTGGGGAGCTAGTTGACGCATCCTGTGAAGAATTCCTTGATCTGTTGCAATGATATATTCAGTTGCAGTTCCATCGATTACTGCTTTTAGCATACTGGCAGTAGATCCGACCATATCAGCTAAGGCAACGACATTGGCGGGCGATTCAGGGTGAACGAGGATTTTCGCTAGGGGGTATTTTTCTCGCAGAGCCGCTAATTCAACAGCTTTAAATTCATCATGGACAATGCAAGCCCCATCCCAAAGAATCATATCGGCCCCGGTTTGCTGTTGAATATAATTACCAAGATGTTTATCGGGTGCCCATAGTATTTTTTTGCCAGAAAGGTGCAATTGATAAATAATTGCAAGGGCGCATGAACTGGTGACCATCCAATCTGCTCGAGCTTTCACGGCAGCGCTCGTATTGGCATAGACAACTACCGTGCGATCTGGATGTGCATCACAAAACATATGAAAATCATTACTAGGACAGCCTAAATCAAGAGAGCAGGTTGCTTCTAGATCCGGCATAAAGACTCTTTTATTGGGCGAGAGTATTTTTGAGGTTTCACCCATAAAGCGCACACCAGCTACGATTAAATTTTTGGCGGGATGGGCTTTACCAAAACGTGCCATTTCTAGTGAGTCAGCAACACAGCCACCGGTTTCTAGGGCCAGATCTTGAATATCTCCATCAACATAATAGTGCGCGACGAGGACAGTATCAGTTGTATGTAAAAGTTCTTTAATGCGTTGTTTTATGGAGGATTTTTCTGAAGAGTTCATGGCTATAGAGGTTGTTATCCTGAATTTTAATAAGGGAAGTAGACTTTTTTATCAGTCACTTAAAACTGACCGCTAGGTAAGGGCTTGATTGGAGAGGTAATCGATTTAAAAGACATTTTGAGCTAACATTTTAGTACCTGGCTCATTAAGCATGAATTGATATACCATCATATAGTAAGGACACTGGTAAACTCTTGCTAGGAGGATATTTTCATGAACCGAATCATGTTGCGGGCCAAATTGCACCGCGTAACTGTTACAGAAGCTGACTTGAATTACGAGGGTTCTTGCGGAATTGATGAGGACTTGCTTGACGCGGCGCAAATGTGTGAATTTGAAAAAATTGAACTTTACAATATCAATAATGGCGAACGATTCACCACATATATTATCAAGGCTAAAAGAGGCTCTGGAATGATTTCTTTAAATGGCGCAGCTGCTAGAAAAGCGCATATTGGTGATCCATTAATTATTTGCACCTATGGCACTGTCCCTGAAAAAGACGCTATTTTATTTCGGCCGACTATTGTTTTGGTGAATGAATGTAACCAAATTAAAGAAATTAAATCGATTTAACTAAGATGATAGTCAATAAAACAAAATGATGCCTTACAAGTATTTTTTGCACGTTTAAAAATCGAATTAGAAGTCTCTAGTTGAATCAATCAGGAAGCAAATTGAAGAATTCGAGGAGGATGTTATGTGTGCTATGCGTTTACTAAAGCAACAGGTTTTTTTAGGGTTAGTTATTCTATTTAGCTTTAGGTGTGAACCGATTCAAGCGCAAAGTATTGATTATCCCAATAAGCCAATCCGAATGATTGTTACGACACCACCTGGCTCTGCTGCGGATACGATTGCGAGAGCAATTGCCCAGGGCATGTCTGAGGTTAATCGCCAACAACATATAGTGGAGAATCGGGTTGGTGCTGGGGGTATTATTGGTGGCCAAGCCATTGCTTTAGCTCAAGCTGATGGCTATACGATTGGAGTGGCAGTAACTTCGCATGTGGTTGCGCCACTATTACAGTCTAAACCGCCATATCACCCAATCAATGACTTCACTCCAATTGCACAGATCATTGTTATGCCAAGTATGGTTGTATCTTCCCTGAAAAATAATGTAAAGACTCTGAAAGATTTAGTTGACTTGGCAAAAGCCAAGCCTGGCGAGCTCAATTTTGGGTCTCTGGGAGATGGCACTGCTGCGCATTTAGCTGCTGAGATTGTTAATCGAGCGACTAAAATAAAAGTCACACATATCCCATATCGTTCTGTTGGTGATTCTTACACTGGTTTGTGGTCAGGAGATGTTCAGTTTGTCGTATTTTTAACACCTTCGGCTGTGCCAGTATTTCAAGGAGGTAAAGCGCTTGCTTTAGCCACTACTGGAAGGGTCCGTAATCCCAACTTCCCAGATATCCCAACGGTTCGTGAGTTGGGGTATCCAGAGGCTGAATCTGAGTTAACGATAGGGCTTGTTGGGCCTGCCAATTTACCACCTGAGGTAGTACGTAAGATACATAGTGATGCCGTAATTGCAATGCGTTTGCCTGATGTGCGCGATCGGTTGCTCAAGCAGGGTGCCCAGCCCGCAGTCGATGTTTCTACTAAGCAATATGGAGAGCATTTACGTGACGAGTATGAAATGTTTAAAAAACTGATTACTACAATGGGTATTAAGCAACCATAATCAGCTTTAGATTCTTGGGTATCCAACAATAATGCTGAATCCTTTATCGATCAGAAAAATAATTTTGTACGGTTTTGGGCTGATTGAACCACGTGAATAAAGGGCTTAATCTGAAGACGATGATGCATATGCGAGTTGAAAAAAATGTATCAATACCCATGTCTGATGGGACTGCTTTACGGTGTAATGTTTTTCGTCCTGATGATGATGGTAGATATCCGATTGTGATGTCTTTTGGCGTCTATGGTAAGGACGTACACTTTGAGGATAGTTTTACACCCCAATGGCAAAAATTAAAATCAATCTATCCAGAGATTGATCAAAATGGTACATCAGGTCAGTACTTGCGGTGGGAGATTCCTGATCCAGAGCGGTGGGTTCCTGATGGATTTATTATTGTGGTTGTAGATAGTCGTGGGAGTGGGCAATCTCCAGGTTATTTAGATTTATATTCACCTCAAGAGACAAGAGATTACTTTGAGTGTATTGAATGGGCTGGGGTGCAAGAATGGAGTAATGGTAAAGTTGGTTTATTAGGAATTTCATACTTAGCCATTAAACAGTGGCAGGTTGCAGCCTTAAATCCACCTCATTTGGCAGCAATCATTCCGTGGGAAGGTGCAGTAGATCAATACCGAGATGTGCTGCGACATGGCGGTATTTTAAGTAATACTTTTACGCAAAATTGGTGGCCAAAGCAAATTTTAGCGAATCAGCATGGCAATGCTTTAACAACACATATTGATCGTCAAACTGGCCAGGTTACTACCGGAGTCGGTTTATCCAATAAGATATTAGAGGGAAATCGTGCCGACTATCCCAGAGAGATTTGCCAAAGAGAGTTAGTAGACGCTTGGTTTGAAAACCGGACTGCAAATCTTTCGAAAATTCAAGTTCCTATCTTAACTGCTGCTAACTGGGGTGGTCCGGGTATGCATTTACGTGGGAATTTTTCTGGCTTTACTGATTCGGGCTCAAATGAAAAATGGTTATTTGCCCATATTGGGACCCATTATGAGAGTTTTTATTTACCCCATTATGTCGCTATTCAGAAGAAATTTTTTTCGTATTATTTAAAGGGCGAGCAAAATGGTTGGGAGCGAGAAGCACCAGTTCAGTTAGCTATTCGAAGAGTAGACGGTACGGCAAAAATGAGAGCAGAGCATACTTGGCCTATCGATCGAACTTTGTGGGTGCCATATTACCTTGATGCAAGTAATTTCGAATTAAGCATAGAAAGTGAAATCTCTCCCACACAGGTGACTTATTTAAACAACGAGGATGGCGTTACTTTTAAAACCAAGCCATTCGATCAGGATATTGAGTTTACAGGTCCTATTGCCTTAAAGTTATGGGCCAGTTCTGTGGCATGTGATATCGATTTTTTCATTGTGCTGCGCTGTTTTGATACAAACGAGCAAGAAGTTTTTTTTACCGGTGCTCACGAACCCGTACCTCTAGCGGTGGGTTGGTTAAGAGGTTCGCATCGTAAATTGGATATGGATAAATCTAAGCCTTACAGGCCCTACCATACGCATGATCAAATTGAGCAACTGGAATCTGGGTCTATTTACCCATTTGAAATCGAAATTTTACCAAGTTCATTAATTTTTCCAAAGGGCTATCAATTGGCCGTAACTATTTTAGGAAAAGACTTTATCGTACAAAAGCCTGGAAGAATTTTACATACCTATCCTGAAGATAGGTCTAACGACCGGTTTGGTGAGACTACCACGATTTATACAGGGGGTGACAACGCCTCGTACTTATTAATGCCAGTTATTCCTATTTAGCTCTCGGTAGTTACTCCGGTAGAGAGTTTTTGTTTGTATTAGCTTGATTAAGCCAATGCAGCCTCGCTTGAGTGACTGGGTGCAGAGTTGATTGCAAGGAAGGTTCTTGAGGGTTCTCTAAAGCAAGCTGAATGGGTTTAGCCAATATCTTGCCCAATTCAACACCTGGTTGGTCGAATGAGTTGATGCCATAGAGAATCCCAAGGCAGAATGTACGATGTTCATATAAAGCCATGAGTGCTCCAAGATGAAAGGCATCCAGTTTTTTGAGCCAAATAAGATTATTAGGTCGCTTGCCGGTGGATACTTTATTCGGATCATCCGCTTGATATCCAGTGGAAAAGGCCTCAGATTGCGCAAGGCAGTTAGCTAATAATTGCTGATGGTGTTGTAGAGCTTGTGGCAAGTTACTCATCGGTTCTTGAATCGCGATGAGATCAATCGGAATTATTTCAGGACTTTGGTGGAGCATTTGAAAAAATGAGTGTTGGGCATTCGTGCCTGGAACACCAAAAATAACAACCGAGCTCAGGGATACAGGTTGATCATCATTACCACATGTCTTACCGTTACTTTCCATTTCCAATTGTTGAAGCCAGTTTGGAAATAACTTAAGGGCTTGTGCATATGGAATGACTGCTTGGGACGTTGAATGCGATTGTTGTTGATGGGCAAATAAAGCAAGGGCTAATAATAGTGGTTGATTTTCTGGCAGAGGAGCTTGTAAAAAATGTTCATCAAGTGCATTTGCGCCCGCTAGAAATGAGTGGTAGGTTTCAAATCCAAACTGTAATGCAATTGGAAGGCCAACTGCGGACCAGACTGAAAATCTTCCACCTACCCAATCCCAAAATGGCAGAATATGATCCGTTGATATGCCAAAATCGATCGCTGCTTTTGTATTCGCGGTGACCGCGTAGATACGCTCATTTAGATCGCTGCGTTGAACCCCTTGACTGATTAACCAGGTAATAACTGACTTAGTATTTTGAAGAGTTTCTGATGTGGCGAATGTCTTTGATACAACGATAATCCGAGTATTGTGGGGCTTTACTTGACGAAAAATCGCTGCTGCCTCTGCACTATCGATGTTGGATAGAAAATGAACCTTCAGTTTAGGATGGGCGCTAGAGTTATTGTGGTGTAGCGTATCACAGACCATACGGGGACCCAAATCGGATCCGCCGATACCGATATGAATAATGTCGGTAACTTCTTCTAGAGCCTGGCAAAGGACTTTTATTTGCTCCCATACTTTGGTGATTTCAAGTGTGATATTTTGATCGTCCAGAAAGATAGGGGATTGCTTGATATTACGTAAAGCCGTATGTAAGACTGCACGGTCCTCCCGGACATTCACTTTTTTGGCATGAAATAATTCGGATCTCTTTTTTTCGAGTTCGAGTGATTTAGCAAGTTCAAAAAGACTCTGCCATTTTTGCAATGATATATTCTGGAATTGTTGATCTAGAATAAGTGGGGATTTCATAAGTAGCTAATTTAAGTTGTGCTTCGTATTCATCAAGTTTTTAATATACGATTCAATCAGAATCAGTAAAAAAGAATAAGTCCAATGTATCATGGCTTTGAATAGGTGTCGACATTTGAAATATTGAATGGATTGCTTAGAGCAAGTATAATTGTTTACATTGTATTAGATGCTTGCAAATAGGAAGCTTGGCAGAGCGGTTGAATGCACCAGTCTTGAAAACTGGCGAGGGTGAAAGCCCTCCGTGAGTTCGAATCTCACAGCTTCCGCCAAAAGACGCAAACCCACCTCAAATTAGTCCACAACCCTTCGTTAAATATGCCATATCCATTATTATTTTCCCCGCAAAGCCTTGGACCTATCAATCTAAAAAACAGAGCCATTGTTTCTTCTCTTACACGAGCTAGTGCGACCCAGGATGGTCTAGTAACTCCTTTGATGAAAAGTTATTACACGGACTATGCACAAGGTGGTTGGGGAATGATTGCTACTGAAGCAACTTATATCGATCAACAATATAGTCAAGGGTATTCCTATCAGCCTGGTATTGCTAATCAACGGCAGGCTGACTCTTGGGCCGAGGTGGTTGAGGCTGTCCACGCCCAAGGTACTCCGATTTATATGCAACTCTTTCATGCAGGCTCGGTCAATCAAGGTAACCACTGGGTCAGTGAGTCTATCGCTCCATCAGCTGTCAGGCCAAAGAGTGTTCAAGTCAGTCGCTATCGTGGCAATAATGAACCTTTTCAAATGCCTCGTGTCATGACTCAACATGAAATAGACGAGGTCATCGTTAGTTTTGCAGAGGCAGCACGCCGTGCGATTAGTATTGGTTTTGATGGAGTTGAAATACATGGTGCGAATGGCTATCTCCCAGATCAGTTTCTAACGACCTATACAAATCAAAGGACCGATCGGTATAACGGAGATGTCATGGCTAGATTACGATTTCATCTAGAACTACTGAATGCAGTTCGAGCAGCAATACCAGGCAAGCTACTGGGAGTTCGTATTTCACAAACAAAGGTGACCGATTTAGAGTATAGCTGGCCTGGTCAGGTTGAGGATGCTCAAGTTATTTTTTCGGAAATAGCCAAGACTGACGTTGACTTCATTCACGTTGCAGCGCACCATGGCGTTAATCCTGTTTTTGGAACTTCTAAAAGTCTATCTGGCCTTGCTAAAGAATATAGTGGGCTACCCATCATTGCTAACGGCAAATTGCATGAGCCATTGAGTGCTGAATCTGCCCTAAAAAATGGCGAAGGCGATTTTGTATCTATTGGTAAAGGTGCTTTAGCAGACCCTCATTGGCCCAATAAGTTACTTGCAGGTCGGGTTCCTATTGAGTTTGTTCCCGACATGATTAGTCCTTTGGCAACCCTTGAAAATTATTATGATTGGCGATCTAGGACCTCAGGTTCTGACCAGTAATGATGCAGTATGAGTGCGCTAAGACAAAGTAATAAAATGAGTCCGTAAGCGAGCGTCAAGCCGTAATTACTAAAAAGTGCCATACATCCCCAAGAGCCAAGCGCTCCACCCATAAAAAAGACACCCATAAAGAGGCTATTCAGACGACTTCGGGAGGTGGGTAGGAATTCGAAAACCGCTTGTTGGCTCAGGACTAGATGTAAGGTCACAGCAAAATCGAGACAAGTGGCTGCGAGTAGCAGACAACCCATAATCCAAATTGGGGATTGCGTTAAGCCCAGAAGAGCTAAAAAACTTGCCAGTAAGGCTAAAACTAGCGCGCCCCATAAACCTTTTTTAAATAAGCCATGATCCTTAAGCCATCCGGCTAGTGGTGCTGCAATGGCTGCAGAGATTGCAATTAACGTAAAAAGTCCTAATTGATTTTGGGAGAGGCCTATTACATCAGAAACTAATAGAACTGGCGTAATTGACCAAAACGCGCTTAGCGCTGCAAATAACAGACCCTGACAGATAGCCCGGTGACGCAATAAGGGAACGGAAAACCAGAGAGATATCTGGTTCTTTACAAACTCAGCATATCTCTCACTTGGGTTTGGGTGAACTAGTGGGAGGATTTTCATACAAACAATCGTTGCCATTGTCATAAAAAAAGCAGATACAAAAAAAACAATCTGCCAGTTTCCCAGTGACGCAAAAAAAGAGGCCAAAGGACGGCTCAGGGTAACTGCTACCATGCCACCCGCGATGAGGGTTCCGAAGGTCCGTCCTCTTTGCTCGGGATGAGATAGGCTAGTGATGAATGGTGACATAATTTGACCGCCACATAGCCCGATCCCCAATATAAATGAGGCGATGACTAGGGATATCCAATCGGTCCAGATAGCGATGCATAAAAGACTCACAACGATGAGACCCATCATTGCCAAAACGAGATATCTACTAGCTATTCTGTCCCCTAGAGGCACAATCAATAACAGTCCAAGTGCCACACCAAATTGACAAGCTGGTATGAGGATATTCGCTTGAGAGATTGTCCAGCCCATTTCTAGAGCAATAAATGGCGTTAGAGGTTGAAACAAATACATATTTGAAACTAAAAGCCCCATACAGGCTGCGCAAAGAAGAATTTGACCACGACCAAGAGGGGGTAATGCTTGGTCAAGAGAGATTCGTGTCATATGGGTATTTAAATAAGAGCCTAGATTGAAATCAATTTAGGCTCTTCAACCTCAAGTTAAAGCAGCCATTTTCTAAATTCCTAGACCCTTCAAAGCAGGTTCCGGATAACGTGTTCCTGCTACGCTATTGATTGGGAACATCTCATTGAGGATTTGAATTTCTTGTGGCGTCAATTTGACATCAACGGCAGCAAGATTTTGTTCAAGATAAAGCACTTGTTTTGTACCAGGGATCGGGAATATGTCATCTCCTTGAGCATAGACCCAAGCTAATGCTAATTGAGCTACAGTGATGCCTTTGGCTGTAGCAATTTGCTCTAGGCGTTCTAATAGGCTTCTATTTTTATCGATATTCTCGGACTTAAAGCGTGGCTGAACTCGACGACCGTCTTTCTCGCCGAGTGCCTCAAGTGATTTAATAGTGCCTGTGAGGAAGCCTCGTCCAAGAGGCGCATAGGCCATAAAAGCTATTCCTAATGAGCGACAGGTTGCTAAGATGTCCTGCTCTACATCTCGACTCCAAAGAGAGTACTCGGTTTCTAGAGAAGTGATTGGATGAATTTTGTGCGCCTTTTGGATTGTGCTCGGTCCTGCCTCAGATAGACCGATGAACCTCACTTTGCCTTGTTCAACAAGACGTTTCATAGCGCCAACTGTGTCCTCAATGGGTACTGTAGAGTCAACTCGATGGAGCGCATAGAGGTCAATATAATCAACGCCTAAGCGCTTTAGAGATCTGTCAATCGAGATGGCTACATGCTTGGGATCTCCGCCTGTAAAGCCAGTATCGCCACCGCCTGCAAGAGCGAGATTACCAAATTTTGTACACACCACCGCTTGATCACGCCGACCCTTTAGTGCTTGACCTACTAGGGACTCATTCACCCCATTTCCATAGGCATCAGAGGTGACAATCATATTCACTCCCAGATCGAGGGCTCGATGAATCGTTGCAATGGAGCCTTGGTCATTGGGTTGACCATATAAAATGGACATTCCCATACAACCCAAGCCTTGGATAGAAACTTGGGGACCCGTTAATCCTAATTGACGTTGTAACATGGTTGACTTCCTTTCGAGATCATATATATTGCGTGAAATATAGTTAGGTTAGCACTTTTCTGAGAGCTATCACTATTCTATTAGATGTTGCTATTCCAGATGACTTAAACTTCTTCGAAGTTTACTCAGGCTAAAATACCACAGGCGCCACTAAAAAGTACAATCAACTATCATGAATCTAGAAAAAACATATCAAACCATCACTACGCAAGTCATTGATCAGCAGATCTTACTGATTACACTGAATCGACCTGAAGTGGGAAATGCATTAAATACCATGATGGGTCAAGAGCTTTATGAATTATGGCGAGACATTACGGAGGATTGTGGTGAGATTCGTTGTGCGGTTTTAACCGGTACTGGAAATAAAATATTTTGTGCTGGAGGTGACTTAAAAGAACGAAATGGTATGACAAAAATTCAATGGAAGCGACAACATGAGATTTTTGAGCGCCATTATTGGGAGATGACAGATTTGCCAATACCGTTGATTGCGGCTGTCAATGGGCATGCCTATGCTGGTGGTTTAGAAATGGCGTTGAGTTGCGATTTTATTTATGCCAGTCGCTCGGCCCGTTTTGCCTTAACTGAGGTCACCTTAGGTATCATGCCAGGCGCTGGAGGCACTCAAAACTTACCCCGGGCTATTGGTGAGCGACGCGCTAAAGAAATCATTCTCACTGGTAAACCATTTAGTGCGGAAAGTGCTTATGAATGGGGTTTAGTCAATTATCTTTTTGATGCTGATCAAGTTTTAGAAGAGGCCTTAAAAACAGCGCGAGTGATTGCCAATAATGCACCTTTATCAATTAAGCAGGTAAAAAAATCGATTCGCTATGGTTCGCAAATGGAATTAAAAACCGCTTTTAGGTTTGAGGTCGAATCTTATAATCATTTAATCGATACAGCAGATCGAATTGAAGGAGTTGAGGCTTTTAATGAAAAGCGGCCTGCGCAATTTAAAGGATCATAAAAGCTTATTTGGGATGGTTAATCTACTGTAGCACCCTGTAAAAATTACACAGGCGTTGTTAAACAATATAGTACCTAGTTCTTCAAACACCAAGATACGTGGATAAGTCGGGATGATGCAACAGTTCTACACCAGTTCCCTCAAGAACAATTTCCCCTTTTAGAAGAACAATGGCACGATCAGAATACTGCAACACTTTGCGCCAATCCCGATCAACAATTAATGTTGCGATACCATGCGCTTTTATTTGTGCGATTACTTGCCAGATTTGCGCCACAACCAGAGGGGCTAGACCCTCAGTCGCCTCGTCAAGAATTAAGAGTTGGGGGTGGGTCATTAAAGCGCGACCAATCGATAACATTTGCTGTTCACCCCCGGAGATTTGCTCACCAAGATGATTCAGTCGTTCCTTGAGTGCTGGAAAAGTGCATAGTATTTTATCTAAGGTCCATTCGGTATGACCGATTGGATTTGGCCGAGCAGCCATGATAAGATTTTCTTTGACGGATAAATTGGGGAAGATACCTCGACCCTCAGGAACATACGCAATTCCAAGCCTAGCAATTTCAAAGGGTGCCAAAGTCATAGCAGTTTTTTCTTGGATATATATTTCGCCCTCTCGCTGATGTACATGACCCAATATGGAGCGGATCAATGTGCTTTTACCCATCCCATTTTTGCCAAGTAAGCCGATGGTTTCTCGGGCTTGAATAGAGAGGGATATACCTTTTAGAACATGGCTAGAGTCATAATATGCATGGAGATTTTTAACGTCCAGTAGCATTACGACGCAACCCCTAGATAAGCAATTTGAACATCTTTATTATTTTTAATTTCAGATGGAGTTCCGCAGGCAATAACCGCTCCGTTAACCATGACAGTAATCATGTCTGCCACTTTAAAAACGGCGTCCATATCATGCTCTACCAATAAAATACCATGTTCTGCGCGTAACTCATTTAAAAAGTTGAGCATTCGATTCGTTTCTTCGGCACCCATACCCGCAAGGGGCTCGTCTAGTAGAAGAACTTTAGGATTCGTGGCTAGGCACATAGCTACTTCGAGTTGTCTTTTCTGGCCGTGCGATAACAGGCCTGCTTTTTTCCCATTCAGAACATGCAGGCCTGTTTTCAATAATACTTTTTGTGCTTGAGTTCGGCTGTGGGTACACGACTCTCCCGTTTCCCAAAATTTCCATGGACGTTGATGGCGTGCTTGGGCTGCTAAGCGACAATTTTCAAAAACATTGAGATCTGGAAAGATCGTATTTTTTTGAAAACTTTTCCCAAGGCCTAAGCGAGCCCGTCGGGGTTCAGACCATAAAGACACATCTTGCTCGAGCAACTCTACTGATCCGCTACTTAATGGAACCTCGCCAGCCAAAAGATTGATCAGGGTAGATTTACCAGCACCATTTGTACCGATTACAGCATGAATCTTTCCCAAAAAAATTTCAATATTGACCTGATTGACAGCTAAAAGTCCACCCCATTGCCGACTTACATTTTTTCCTCGTAGAAGTACTTGGTTCATCGAAGCGGCCTAAAGTTTAGTTTTTGGTGGTTTTTTGAAATTGGCTAAATACAGCGGTAAACTTTTTTGTAATTGATCGCGTATACCAAATAATCCTTTTGGCAGGAGAGCCACACTGAGAATCAGCGTTAAACCAAGACCCAAATGCCAATTTTTAGAAAACGACCCAAAAATCATTTCAGATCTAAATATTTCCTCTAGTAGTGCATAGGTAAAAGCTCCAATCACTGCGCCTCGCAGATGGCCAAGGCCTCCTAGGATGATCATCATTAGAACGGCACCAGAGAGATGCCAACTTAATATTTCAGGATTAACAAACCCGTCCTTCATGGCAAATAAAAAACCAGCTATGCCAGCAATAGCTCCAGATATGACAAAAGCTACTAATTTATACCAATATGTTTCGAAGCCCATTGCTCTCATCCGTAATTCATTGATTTTGATGCCGACGAGAGCCCGACCAAATCGTGAAGACGACAGTAAGCCTAAAAATCCAAGGACTAAGAATAGACAGATAGTTGTAAAAAAATAAATGAATGTTGACCCTTCTAAAACGAGATCGCGAAAAATGATTGGTTTGTGATACAAATAAATGCCATCAGTCCCACCTCCTAGTGGTGTATCGTGAATCACGTAGTAAGCCATTTGTGCAAAGGCTAATGTCACCATGATGAAATAAACTCCTTTGGTGCGCAGCGACAGGGCACCGACGATGAGTGCATAAAGTGCTGCAGCGAAAATGGCTAGGGGTAGTAAGTAGCCTAGATACGTGTGGTCTACTTTTGCAGAAAATAGAACTGCTGTATAAGCCCCAATTCCAAAAAAGGCGGACTGACCAAAGCAAACAAGACCAGTTTGTCCTACAAGTAACTCGAGGCTTAATGCAAAAATAGCAAAAATCATGGTTTTAGTTAGCCAGTCAAGAACATACTCGCTACTTATTTGGGGTAAAAATACTAAAACGCTCGCTAGGATCAATAAAAAGAATAGTTGGGATTTTTTCATGAGCCTGCCTTAAATAATCCACTAGGCTTCCAAAGTAAGATAGCAGCCATCAAGACATATACGAGCACACCGGCCACATTCGGCAGTAGAACTTTACCAAAGGTATCCACAAAGCCAATCAGTAAAGAGGCAATCAAAGCACCTCGAATTGATCCGATACCGCCGATCACTACTACGACAAAGCAGATGATCAAAATACTCTGACCCATTCCTGGGTAGACTGATGTAACTGGGGCGGCAATCATCCCAGCAAAAGCGGCAATGGCTACACCTGAGGCAAAAACAAGTCGATACAAGAACTGGATATTCACACCAAGAGATTGGGTCATTTCGCGATTCACGCTACCCGCTCTAATCATCATACCTAGACGAGTTTTAGTGAGAACAATCAACATCGCAGCAGCGAGTAGTAAACATATACCAGAGATAAATAGGCGGTAAATAGGATAGGTCATGATATCGCCAAGTTGAACTGATGCTGATAACCAAGCCGGAATCGCTACACTATGAACATCATCACCAAGAAGTAGACTGCGGACTTCTTCAAATACTAATATGAGGCCATAAGTCATTAATACTTGTTGAAGATGATCGCGCTCATATAAGTAGCTATAGAAAAGCCATTCCAATAGGTAGCCCAGAAAAATAGCAAAGATCAAACCCACAACGAGCGTTACTAAAAATCCTCCGTCAATAGTTTGGGCCACGATTGGCGCAAGCCCAAAAGACAGATAAGCGCCAATCATATAAAAGCTTCCGTGGGCAAGATTAATGATTCCCATCATTCCGAAAATCAAAGTTAATCCAGCGGCAACTAAAAAGAGCAGAAGACCATATTGCACCGCATTCAATACTTGAATCAATAAGGTAAAGAAATCCATACAGGTTTTATTGCTGGATTTGGTGCTGCATTACATATTGCAACCACGGGCTGCATCAGCTAGGGATTTACTAGCGATACCGATGGATTTATTTTCTTTACCAATTACTTCTCTGAGATAAAAGTCTTGAATAGGGTTGTGTGCCTTTGAAATCGTAAAGGGTCCTCTTGGGCTATCAATGGTTGCACTTCGTATTGCTTTAGCAAAATCATCTTTTCTAGATACGTCTCCTTGGCTAGCTTTTAAACCAATAGCCAGCATTTGAGCGGCATCGTATCCCTGTACTGCATAGACATCGGGTTGTAACCGAAAAGTTTTAGCATAAGATAGGCGAAATTCTTTATCGCGTTTCGTATTTAAGCCATCGGCATAATGTAGGGTTGTTAGCATCCCTTTGGCAGAGTCTCCCAGAGCCTCGAGTAAGCCATCAGTTAAAAAGCCTGGGCCATATAACGGGATCGTTTTATTTAAGCCAGCAGCAGCATAATCTTTCACAAGCTTGACAGCTCCAGCACCGGCAACAAAGGAATACACGATATCGGGCTTAGCAGCGGCAATTTCTGTTAATAAAGCTTGGAATTCCACATTAGGGAACGGTAGTGTTAAATCCTTAATAACTTTACCGCCGCCTTTTTCAAAAGAATCCTTAAATCCTTTGACGGACTCTTCCCCTGCGGCATATTTCCAAGTCAATGTGATAGCTGTTTTATGATTTTTTTTAGCGGCTACTTCACCCATGGCAAAACCTGGCTGACCGTTTGTAAATGAGCTCCTGAAAATATTTTTTGCGCACATTGGGCCAGTAATAGCGTCTGCTCCCGCATTCGGAATAATGAGGGTTGTACCGGTATCTTTGGCAACTTTGGCCATTGCCATTGCAACCCCAGAGTGGACTGTGCCAATAATGACATCCACATTGTCTCGCTTAATGAGTTTATTGACATTATCAGTTGCCTTAGACGGGTCAGACTCATCATCCACTTTGATGTAAACAATTTCCCTTCCTGCTAGTTTTCCACCATTTTCCTTGATATACAGAGTAAAGCCATTTTCGATAGCATTACCAAGGGCAGCGAATGTGCCGCTATAAGGCAACATAAAACCAATTTTTAATTGCGTATTAGGCTGGGCAAAAACTACGCTTTGTGTAAAAAAAATACTCAATAAACACATTCCAATTTTTATTAATTTCATGATTTATCCATTTCTTGTTAAAAAGTCTCAACACATGAAGTGCCTAATTTTTAAATTACTTGAGTTTTTTGATTATAGACTTGTATGGGTAATTTGCTAGCGCGGAAATCTTTAAGGCATTAATCAATCCAGGGTTTTTGTCATCTCGAATGATGCCTCACGAAATATAATTCCAACCCCTAGTTGACGTACTATCTAACTTACCAGAAAAATCTACATTTTTTCTACGCTGAATTTTTTATCCCATTAATTGGATCTTCTAAATTAAGGCATCAAAACTGTTACATTAGCGTTCATGGCACATAACAATTTTTAATCATATGGATTCAGACCAAGCCCTTAATTTGGCATATAACCCCAGGCTTTTGGTCGCAGACCATCAAGAGGTCATGGCTCGGTGGTGGATCAAATCTGCCCAGGCTAGGCAAGACTCTATTTGTCAATTAGATATCCCATATGGGTCATCAGGATTTGAGACTTTAGATATTTTTCCAGCAAAAGAACGCCACGCCCCAACACTTTTGTTTATTCACGGAGGCTATTGGAGGGGGTCGGATAAATCCGAATACTCCTTTATTGGCAAAGCATTGCAAGATGCGGGAATTACTGCGGTTCTGCTCAACTATGCCTTCGTACCAAAAGTGTCTTTACCAACGATTATTGAGCAAATCACAAACGCGATTATTTGGGTTTATCAACATATAGAAGAATATTCTGGTAATCAAGAGCAGCTTTTCTTAAGTGGACACTCTGCAGGTGGTTATTTAGCCACGAAGATGATGATGATACCTTGGCAAGAATTACTGCAATTGAATGATCAAAATTTGTTACAAGCTTGTTTCACGATGAGTGGCTTATATGATCTTGAACCGCTTACGAGAGCGAGTTTTATTGCCTCAGATTTGGGCTTAACTAGTTCTCAGGCCCAAAGTTTGAGTGTAATTAATCCGTCGAACCCGAAAAACACGCTGTCGAAAAATGCCACAGTTTATGCTGCAATTGGCAATGATGAGGGCCAAGGTTTTCACGATCAACAGAATTTATTAAAACGATACTGGCCTGATGCGCTGGTTCGTTCTTTCATTTTGCAAAATTGCAATCACTTCACCATCATGGATGAGCTAGGTGATAAGGATTCGTTATTATTTCAAGCGGTTTTACAAATGATCGATAGTCAATTAAAAAATCAAATAAAAAATCGTACTGGGAGTTTAGATAGTTGTTGAAAATGAAGTGCGTTGAAATGATGATGGTTTTATCAGATCGTGAAGTTAATATATATAAATACCAGTATTAAATAGTAGTATTAATTTGCGAACTAGAATTGAGCTGTTTGCTGAGCACTTTGATTGCGATTTGGCCAAGCAATTCGAGGTATGTTAGAAAGTTTGGGAAGGTTGAAGTCTCATTTGAATGAAAGCTTTTAGAACTCTGTCTGGCGGTAGTCCTATAATGATGCAGTGAATTGCTTTTGCAATTAAAAATCTAGTGTAATGATCACCGCAAGTTATTTTGACTTTATCTAATCCTTCCTCAAACTCGAAATCTTTAAAGCCTTTTTTTTCAGGGCCACTAGCCTTATGTCTGACAATTATGTTAGTTCATATTGCTATTTCTGGAGGTAGGATTGCAGTTACTCTAACAGCACTGCACTTAGGACGATCGACGATCGATATTGGGTTGTTGATGGCAGTTTTTTCGCTGTTACCGATGGTGCTCTCGATCAAGGCAGGTCGTTTAATTGATCAAATTGGCCCTTGGAGGCCAATGTGGATTAGTGTTGTTATGGTTGTGGTTGGAGTTGTTACGCCATTTGTCTGGCAGAGTCTTGTGAGCTTAGTGATCGCTGCAGTTTTAGTGGGTCTTGGTCATATGACTTTTCAGATTGCTGTACAGCGTCAAATGGGGCTGAGTTCTGGTGATGAAAGGATACGAAACTTTTCTTGGTTAGCGTTAGCAATTGCAACTTCGGGGCTAGTAAGTCCTTTGATTGCTGGTCTATCGATAGACTATTTAGGATATCGATATGTTTTTGCTATCTTGGCTATTGCCCCAGTAATGTGTGTTTTGGTTTTATTACGGATGCGCGTTTTTTTAAAAGCTACGCACATTCCGAGTTTGCCGGTTGAGGGTAAGCAAAGTGTTTTGGACTTGTTAGCAAATCCGGCAATGCGAAAAATTTTTACGGCAAACGTTTTGCTATCTGCCGCGTGGGATACACATATGTTTTTAGTACCCATTTATGGTGTGCGCGCTGGTTTATCTGCAACTACTATTGGATTTATTTTAGCTATTTTTGCCGCGGCGACTATCTTAGTACGTATTTTTTTACCGATGATCAAAGGTCGTCTAACTCCTTGGCAATTAATTAATGGGTCGATGGTGATGACAGCTATGGTATTTATTATTTATCCATTTTTTGATCAAGCGATCGCTTTAATGTGCTTATCCTTTTTAATGGGGATTGGTTTAGGTTCAACCCAACCGAATATTTTAGAATTATTACAAGAGAGTGCTCCAAAGGGTCGGGCTGGAGAGGCCTATGGTTTGCGAATGTCACTAATTAATGGCTGTCAGGTAACGATACCATTAGCTTTTGGATTTTTAGGTGCATTAATTGGATTATTTCCTTTATTTTGGATTACGGGATTTGGTTTAGGGATTGGTCGTTGGTTCACTCATGATCCAAATAAATCTAAATAAGTTGATACGCCGAGCGTTCATAAACTTCTAATTTTTATAAGAATATGTATAAGTTATGAAGTAGAAGATATACTGGTCAATATTCATACTAGGGAGTCTTAATCCTAATCTCATGTTTTTCAAGCCGAACATCTTGCACTTTTGGTCGACCTATAATCGCGGGCGATTTTTTAAAGATATTTTTGCGGGCATTACGGTTGGCATCGTAGCTTTACCCTTATCAATCGCATTTGCTATTGCTAGTGGCTTAAAACCCGAACAGGGAATTTTCACTGCGATCATTGCGGGTGGGCTAATAGCCCTGTTAGGCGGTAGTCGGATGCAAATAGGAGGGCCTGCAGGGGCCTTCATTATCATTGTTTATGGCATCGTTGATCGATATGGGGTTGCCAATTTAATGTTAACAACATGCATGTCTGGGATGATTCTTTTTTTAATGGGATTATTGCGTTTAGGAACATTGATACGTTATATCCCGGTAGCAGTAATTATTGGTTTTACAAACGGCATTGCGCTTTTAATTGCTTTGTCTCAAATAAAAGAGTTTGTGGGTCTTCGCATTGAAAAAGTGCCTGCGGAATTTTTCGAATTAATTGCTAGTTTGTATGCGCATCGAGAGACAATGAACGTGACTGCATTTGGCGTTGCGATTGGGACTTTAGTTTTTTTAATCGGCTGGAAAAAAATCCAAGGTAAACGCGCTTTTTTCCAATTAGTCCCTGGAGCGGTCTTAGCAATGCTTGGCGCCACATTAGTGAGTAGCCTATTCGATTTTGAGTTAGCCACAATTGGAAGTCGTTTTGGCGGCATCCCTGGAGAGTTTCCAGCATTTCGGTTATTGACTTTTGAGTTGACGAATATTCCGCAATTGATTGGACCAGCAATTACCTTAGCTTTTTTAGGTGCTATCGAGTCCCTACTTTGTGCACGGGTTGCAGATCGCCTAGTGCATGGACATCATGATTCCAATCAAGAACTTTTAGGTCAAGGTATTGCTAATTTTGTGGTTCCTTTTTTTGGCGGTATGCCCGCTACTGGCACAATAGCTCGGACGGTAACCAATATTCAAAGTGGTGGCAATTCACCGATTGCTGGACTAGTTCACTGTTTGACACTTGTAGTCATTATTCTATTTGCAGCACCCTTAGCGCAACATATCCCTTTGGCTAGCCTGGCCGCAATTTTGATGTTTATAGCTTGGCATATGGGGGAGTGGAGTAAATTATTTTATTTAGGAAAATTTCGTTGGCCCTACCGCGCAACATTATTGAGTGTTTTCTTTTTAACAGTTTTAGTAGATTTAACAATTGCGATCCAAGTTGGGTTGCTATGTGCCTTTGTCACTTTAATTTATCGGGTTGCTAGTTTGTCGAAGGCTCATGCAGTTAAGGTTTCTCAATATTCGCAATTGCAAGGTCAGTCGGGCATCGTTGATGCCTATAGGATTTCTGGGGCAGTATTCTTTGGAACCACCTATTTATTGAATGATATTGAGCGGCATTTACCTTCAAAATATTTAGTTCTGGATTTCCACAACGTGTTGTATACCGACACATCTGGCATGGACGCTTTACAAGAACTGAGTAGTGCCTGCGACGAAGCGCAAGTTAGGCTCATTTTATGTGGTCTGAATGCGCAAGTTTTTGATTTAATAGAACGTCTGGATTTTATCAAGCCTGGTCTTCAAAATCAGATATGCACCACACTAGAAGAAGGCATTAATGAAGCCTTAAAAAATTCGTCTAATACCCAAAAGCCACTTGAGGAGAGCAGTTCTTGACAGGCGCAACGAGATAATTCATTTTTGGAAGAGTAGGGCAATATTGGCAGCCCCTTCTCTTAAATTGTGCAAACACTTTGCCAATTGAGTTAGCATCGTGTAATGTTATGAAAAGTTCACGTCTTACCCATGAAGGAGATTATTTTGGCATTGCATGCGTCCCCATTACCGGCTGTCTTATCGCCTGTTTTAACCCCAGTTCAAGCCAGTGGGGAGATCCATCTTGATTTATTTACGCGCCAATGTAAGTGGTTACTGGCAAACAATGTCGGTTTAGCAGTATTTGGGACCAATTCTGAGGGCAATTCCTTTTCGGTGGCCCAAAAAATTCTTGCTTTGGAACATTTGGTCAAACAAGGGTTATCCCCTAGTCAGATGATGCCAGGTACGGGTGCTTGTGCGATTGATGATGTCGTAAGGATGACTCGCGCGACTTTAGACCTGGGGTGTGCTGGGGCTTTGATGTTGCCACCTTTCTACTATAAAGGGGTATCGGAAGACGGCTTATTTGCCTATTACGCGCGCATTATTGAGACCATCGCTAGTCCTCTATTAAAGATTTATATTTACAATATTCCACCGGTAGTGACATTTAGTTTGCCGGTGACATTACTTGCGCGTTTGGTGAAAGCATATCCAGATACGGTTGTTGGGATGAAAGATAGTTCGGGGGATTGGACTTATACCAAATCGTGTATCGACGCTTTAGCGGCAGGTGGTTTTAGGGTGTACGCTGGCAGTGAGACTTTTTTATTAAGTAATCTGCGGGCGGGGGGAGCTGGCTGTATTTCAGCGACGGCAAATATGAATCCAGCGGCTATTTCTCATTTAGCGGCTCACTGGCAGGACGCAGGGGCTGATGCGCATCAGGCTCAGTTGGATCAAGTGCGAGCGACCTTTGCTAAATATCCAATGATTCCGGCAATGAAAGCCGCTGCTGCTCGCTTTACCCATTCACCCGATTGGGCAAATGTTTGCCCACCGCTAGTACCTTTAGATTCGCATTTGCAAGAAAAGTTATATGCGGATTTAGATGCGATTCACTTTACCATGCCTGGACTTTAATTTTTGAAAAAGGAGCTTCACATGCAATCTACGATTTCCAAAAAGTTATCTTGTTTACTACTGAGTGTTTTAGGCTTATTTGCCATCTGCACACAAGCTCAAAACATTTCTATCGCGACTGGTGGAACGGGAGGAGTATATTACCCAATGGGTGGAGGTTTAGCGGCAGTACTTAGTAAATATGTTCCGAATATGCAGGCTACTGCAGAAGTAACTGGGGGAACAGTTGATAATATTAATTTAGTTGGATCAGGTAAGCCATATCTTGGCTTTGGTATGACTGACGCTGCTCAAGACGCGTATACGGCTAAAGAAAAATTCGTTAATAAAAAACAAGATATTCGCGCTTTACTGGTGCTGTACCCCAATCGCATGCATGTGGCAACGGTTGAGAGTACAGGCATTAAGACCATGGCTGATCTCAAGGGTAAGCATATCAGCACTGGTAGCCCTGGAAGTGCGACAGAAGTAATGGCATTTCGATTATTAGAAGCCGCTGGTTTAGATAAAGATAAAGACGTCAAGCGCGAGCGTTTAGGCGTAGCTGAATCAGTCAATGCCATCAAAGATCGTAAGATTGATGCTTTTTTCTGGGTTGGAGGATTACCGACTGCTGCGGTAACTGATTTAGCGAATTCGCCGAGTATGAAAATTAAGATGATTGATCACGATGCGAACGTTGTGGCCATGAATAATAAGTTTGGCGCGATTTACTTTAAAGACACGATTCCCAAGACAACCTATTCTGGTATGCAAACGGATAATCAAATTGCCTCAGTTGCGAATATTTTATTTGTGCATTCATCCATGTCTGAGAACGATGCTTATACGATTGTGAAGACAGTGTTTGATAAATTACCTGAACTGATTACAGTGCATGCTGAGTATAAGAATATTAAATTATCCGAGCAAAAAAGTTCGGCGGCGGTGATTCCATTTCACCCAGGCGCTCTAAAATACTTTAAGGAAAAAGGCGTTAAGTTTAATTAGAGTGTTTTCAATAAAAGGTTCTGAATGAGTAATACGCCGGGTACAGCTTCTGATATTGATCAAGCAACGCAAGCGCAATTAGAGTCTTTCATTAAGCAAGAGGAAGGGGACTCGAATGACTATCGGGGGATATTAGCTGTTTTTATTACCCTGGTTGCGGTTGGCATGTCTTTATTGCATTTGTACGCGGCGTATGCCATTGTTCCGACGCAAGTTTTACGCACCATGCATGTTGGGATTGTTTTATTTCTGGTCTATTTGAGTTTTCCGATCGCTGGTCGCTTTAAAAATCGTCTGATGTGGTGGGATTGTATTTTTGCTTGTGCATCGCTTGGGATTGTGTATTACGTCTTGTCGAGTGGCGACGACTTTATGGACCGTAATACGATGCCTAATCAAATCGATATCGCCGTAGGGTTAGCCCTTATCTTTTTAATTCTGGAGGCTTTAAGGCGTACGAATGGCTTAATTTTATTGGCTGTTACTGTATCGTTTTTAGCTTATGCTTTATTTGGCAACTATTTGCCTGCTCCATGGACGCATAAGGGCTACGAGATAGCGCGTTTAGTGGGTTATATGTATATGACCTTAGAAGGTATTTTTAGTACTGCGGTCGATGTTTCCTCAACCCTGATTATTTTATTTACTATTTTTGGTGCTTTTTTGCAATTTACTGGCGCCGGTAAATTTTTTATTGATTTTTCTTTTGCCGCAATGGGTGGTAAGAGTTCGGGTGTTGGTCGCACGATTGTCATGTCATCCTTTTTGTTGGGTGGCCCATCTGGTTCGGGTGTAGCTACCACTGTCACAGTTGGCTCGGTAGCCTCATCGATGTTAAGTAAAATTGGCTACGATAAAAATGCTGCTGGGGGATTATTAGCGGCTGGTGGGTTGGGGGCAATTATTTCCCCGCCGGTATTGGGTGCCGCGGCATTTTTAATTGCAGATTTCTTAAAGATTTCTTATTTAGATGTCTTGCTAATGGCTACGATTCCGACCATCCTATTTTATTTAGGTTTGTTTGTGATGGTAGAGATTGATGTTCGCAAATATGCCTTGCATGAGCAAACCATTGAAGCGGTGGATACCGCCTGGAACTTAACAAAAAAATATTGGTATCATTTTTTCTCATTAGTATCTATTGTCGTTTTTATGTTGTTTGGATTTTCGCCGATCATGTCGGTATTCTGGGCAACAGTGACCTCAGCTTTAACAAGTATGGTACGTTCTGATACTTCGATTCTTTCCAGGGACTGGTTACGTGGCCGAGAGCCATTTTTTAAGGGGTTGTATTCATCAAATCTTGTAAAGGCTTTAGCTAGTGGCTCGACAGGTGTTTTATCGATTGCGGTAACTTGTGCGGGAGCGGGCTTAATTGTTGGGACTGTCACCCTCACTGGTTTAGGACTGAAGTTTAGTAGTATTGTGATTCAATACGCGGGTGGATCTTTACTGCTTACCACCATTTTTACAGCCTTAATTGTTTGGATTGTGGGATTAGCTGTGCCAGTTACAGCTTCGTATATTATTTGTGCAGTGATTGCAGCGCCAGCCATGATTCAACTTGGCGTACCTGCTTTTGCCGCCCACATGTTTATTTTTTACTACGCAGTCCTATCTGAGGTGTCCCCCCCGACGGCTTTATCGCCTTTCGCGGCTGCTGCGATTTGTAAAGGGGATCCATATAAGACGACTTTACAAACCTGGAAGTATGTAGCGCCAGCTATTTTGGTTCCGTTTATGTTTGTCCTTGATCAGTCTGGCGTGAGTTTGCTACTCATGGGATCCACGAAAGCCTTAGCAAGCGCCAATTGGATGGATATTGCCTTAGCATTTAGTACTGCGGTAGTTGGCGTGATCGCTTTGGCTGGGGGCTTGCAGAACTGGTTTATTCTGAAAGATCACTGGTTAGAGCGTTGGATTTTGATTATTTCTGGGGTAGCATTAGCTTATCCTTCTGGCTATTCTGATGTGATTGGATTATCAGGATTTGGTTTAGTGGTGTTTTCTCAGTTAATTCGTCAAAAAAGTCAAAAATCCCAGTTAATCAGTTAAATCGTATTCCTAGCCTAGGTAAATTCTTGAGTTACCAGTCGGGGGAGCATAACCGTTGGCTTGATTTTTATCTGACTGTGAAAGTGGTACTTGAGAATAGAGTAAAGTAATAAGTATTCTAGAATTTAAAAGTATGCTTATTTACCAATAATTGGTTAATAATTTAATTAAATTGTTGATTTGTAAAGATATTTATTTGGGGGCAAAAGATGAATAAACCATTAACCATGGCTCAAACTAAGCGATCTGGAGTGATTGCCGCCCATTCGATTGATGAGTACGTTATTTCGGTGCCGGACTTAGATGTAGCGCAAGAGTTTTACACACTATTTGGCTTACGCGTTGAGCGGGTGGGTAATACTTTAGAGCTTTATACCTTTGAAACAGAACACCGTTATGCACGCATTTTAAAGGGTGAAAGAAAGCGTTTACAGTGGTTAACATTTGGGATGTATGCCGACGACGAAGAAGCCTTTAAGGCACACTTAAAAAAAGAAAATGTCGCTTTGATTGATTCTCCTGATCCGCAAGCGCAGGGCGGTATTTGGTTCAAGAGTCCAGATGGATTTCCGATTCAAGTTCGAGTGTGTGCAAAGACATCTCCCTCAATGCCTCCCAAAAGAGTTTTTGCTCCTGAATCCAATGGTAGTGGTCGGTCGCCTAATAAAGCAAAAGTAAAAAAAGTGTTGCCGAGCTATTTGTCGCATGTACTTATTTTTACCAAGAGTGTTACCCAATCAGCTGATTTTTATATGCGCGTTTTAGGGTTGCGTTTATCTGATTCTGCGGGTGAGGATTTAATTGCCTTTGTACATAGTCCGCATGGTAGTGACCATCACTTGCTAGCATTTTTAAAGTCAGAAGATTACGGCTTTCATCACAGCAGCTGGGCGGTTGAGTCGATTGATCAAGTAGGTCTTGGCTCTATGCAAATGAGTGCGGGTGGTTATAGTGAGGGTTGGGGAGTTGGTCGCCATGTATTAGGCTCGAATTATTTTAGGTATATACAAGATCCGTGGGGAGGGTTTTGTGAGTACTCTTTTGATATTGACTTTGTACCCCATGATTTGGATTGGCCTGCTGCCAATTACCCACCGGATGATTCGCTGTATGCTTGGGGCCCAGATGTCAAGCATGACTTTGGAACCAACTATGAAGTATCTGGGAGGGATTTTGTATCGCCCAAGGCTCCTAAAGCGGCTTAATGATAAATAAGATGAGGGGATGAGATGATTTTTGCATTTCACTTAATTGACAAGCCTGGCGCATTAGAACAGCGTGTTGCACTGCGACCTCTTCATAAGGAGTACTTGTCTCAAGTTGGCCAGGATGTTGCTTTTGCAGGGCCACTGACTAGCGATGATGGCCAAACTATGGTTGGTAGTTTATTAGTGATCGATTTTCCCAATCGGGATGCTGCCCATGCTTGGATTAAGGAGGAGCCTTTTACGAAAGCCGGAGTTTATGCCAGCGTCAGTATTTATCCCTTTGAAAATTTATGGCCGCAGAAGAAAGGTTTTCCGAAGTAGCAGAATTTTTTAGCCTATTTTTGAAATTGTTTGGCGTTTTTTTGAATTGAAGTAGATTACCCACTTCTGCTTTTGAACTATCTTGTGGGTTGTAGTATTTAATTAATGAAGGAATCAAGATGAGATTATTGCGTTTCAAAACTCCTGATGGTCATCCAGCGCTTGGCGCTCGGGTTGATGATGAAGTAATTAACTTGACTGAACTTGGGCTCCCTGGAACATTAGATGAGTTATTACGGCATGGTGCATCAGGCATGGCATCTGTAACCGCAGCTATTGCTAAAGCAACCAAGCGAATCCCCCTTAAAAATGTGCAATTAATGGCACCTTTGCATAATCCTCATAAAGCCTTTGCAATTGGTTTGAATTATCTCGACCACGCCCATGAGGGTAATTTTGATCCTCCTAAGCAGCCGGTATTATTTCATCGATATCCCACATCTTGGGTGCCACATGGCGTAGCGATTGAAAGACCGAAGGCTTCGATAGAATTTGATTATGAAGGCGAAATTGTTGCAATTATTGGCAAGGGCGGTAAGTATATTACGAAAGAAAAAGCCCTCGATCACGTCGCAGGCTATAGCTTATTTAATGATGGTTCGATTCGTGATTTTCAATTTCGTTCTAGTCAGTGGATGTGGGGTAAGAATTTTGACCGCAGTGGTGGTTTTGGTCCAGAGTTTATTTCAGCCGATGAATTACCTCGAGGGGCTGTTGGCTTAAATATTGAAACGCGTTTAAATGGCCAAGTTATGCAAAAGGCTAATACGCGCGACATGATTTTCGACATTGTCACCTTAATCGTAGCTTGTTCTGAGGGCATGGAATTGCATCCTGGCGATATGATTATTACTGGCACACCAGCTGGTGTTGGCTTTGCACGTAAACCGCCCGTTTTTATGAAGGCTGGTGATATTTGTGAAGTTGAGGTAGAGGGCATGGGCATTTTAAGTAACCCAGTCATTGACGAAGTTTAACGCGAAGTGCTTGGGCCTTTGATAGGCCCAAGAATAAATTAGATCCTATTATGAGAATTTTTACATTTGAAAAAGCTGGTAAACCGACACTGGGTGTATTGCGTTCGGTGGCAGCAGAGCAGTACATTGATTTAGAGCTAGCTGGTTATGCACATGCGCATGATCTGTCCCAATTATTGGCCCAGCCTAATTGGCAAGATCAGATAGGGACCATTTTAGAAGAGCATCCCATCCATGCTGTTCAATCGATGGCTGGCGTCAAATTTTTACCATTAATCCCCAATCCAGGAAAAATTATTTGCGTTGGTTTGAATTATGCTGATCATGCCAAAGAGGGTGGCCATGCAATTCCTGATCACCCCAGTTTCTTTTTGCGGGTGAATTCTTCACAAGTTGCGCATCAACAACCAATGCGTGTTCCAAAGGCTTCTTCTAAACTAGATTATGAAGCCGAATTAGCTGTAGTAATTGGCAAGACGGCGCGTCATTTGACTGCTGAAAATGCTCTTGATTGTGTTGCTGGATATTCTTGTTATAACGATGGCTCAATTCGTGATTACCAGCGTAAGGGAACGCAGTGGACTTTGGGCAAGAATTTTGATCTCACAGGAAGTTTTGGGCCATGGTTAGTTAGCGCTGACGAGTTGCCTAAAGGTGCGCATGGTTTGAAAGTACAAACGCGCCTAAACGGTCAATTGTTACAAGATGGTAATACTGCCGATTTTTTATTTAGTGTTGCGCAGGTATTAGTGATTATGTCTGAGGTTATGACACTAGAGCCTGGGGACGTGATCATTACTGGCACGCCAGCGGGAGTTGGTTACGCTAGAAAGCCACCGATCTTTATGAAAGCTGGGGATATTTGTGAGGTTGAAGTAGAAGGGGTAGGAATTTTACTCAACACGATTGCTAACGAAGTTAGTTAACTTGATAGTCATTCATACACATTGAATGCGTATGGTTGGTAAATTTTATTTCGAATTTTTTTGAATCATTGAGTGTATTGGAGAATATATGTCATCAGTTCTAAAGTCAGAATATGCGCCGCTACCAAAAGGTAAGGCTTTAATCCAGTTGTACTCTTGGGCTACGCCCAATGGCCATAAGATTCACATTATGCTTGAGGAGTGTGGATTTGTATTGGGAAAGGACTGGGATTTACATGCGATTGATATTGGTAAGGGTGAGCAATTTAATCCAGAGTTTTTAGCGATTAGCCCCAATAATAAGATTCCGGTATTGACCGATCGGGCTGGCCCAGGAGGTAAGCCAATTAGCCTATTTGAATCGGGTGCAATGCTTATGTATCTGGCTGGCAAGACTGGGAAATTTTTACCGGATAGCACTTATGATAAGTATAAGGTACTGGAATGGCTCATGTTTCAGATGGGTGGCGTTGGTCCAATGCTTGGACAAACGCATCATTTCCGTTTATATGCACCCGTTAAAATTGAGTATGCGATTGATCGTTACTCGAATGAAACCAAACGTTTGTATGGTGTCATCGATAAACAATTATCGACGCATCGCTATATTGCTGGTAAGAAGTATTCGATTGCCGATATTGCTATTTTTCCGTGGTTAAGAAATTGGAAAAATCAGGGTATTGAGATTACGGATTTCCCGCATTTGCATGCGTGGTTTAATGGGATTAGTGAGCGTCCTGCGGTAATTCGCGCGGTTGAGATGTTAACTAGTCTACGTAAACCATTGCACGATGACAAGGCACGCGAAATATTATTTGGTAAAACGCAGTACACCAAAAAATAGTTTGTTTATTAGCAGCTTCTTGATTCAGGTGATAAGGGCTGCTTTTTTATAACCAATGACAACGTCTTTTGATCAGATCATTGATCGCTCGCAAACGCAATCAGTGCGGTGGAGTTCTCATCCCAAGGAAGTAATACCTTTGTGGGTGGCTGATATGGACTTTGCATGCCCACCATGCATTCAAGATGCTCTGCATCAGCGGATCGAGCATGGTATTTATGGGTATACCAAAGCTAGTGAGCATGTGCGCGAAGCAATTATTGCATATCTTCAAAGGCGTTATCAATGGCAGATATTGCCAGAATGGCTGGTTTTTTTACCTAGCGTTGTGACAGGTCTGTATCTCATTCCAAGTCTTTTTTTAGAAACGCATGAGCAGGCTTTGATTCCAAGTCCTGCTTATCATCACTTTCAGATGGGGTTAGAGCAGAGTACAAGATCTTTTGTGAAATATCACTTTACAGAGCAATCAGGACGGTGGGCAATTGATTATGACGAATTAGAAACGCTTGTTACTTCGCAGACAAAGTTACTGATGCTTTGCAATCCCCACAATCCTGGGGGTACAGTATTTCGGAAGGATGAGTTAGAAAAGCTTGGTAGTTTTGCAGTTCGGAATAATTTGATGATTTGTTCGGACGAAATCCACGCAGATTTAATTTTAGATACCGATAAGTCGCATCTGCCGATTGCTAGTCTTACCAGAGAGATTGGTGAGAGAACCATCACGCTGATGTCGCTCAACAAGGCGTTTAATTTTCCAGGTATTGGTTTAGCATGGGCAGTAGTTCCTAATCAGACAATGCGTCAAAAGATCCAGCAACCTTTACATGGACTCATACCATCTCCTAATTTATTGGCTTATGAAGCCACATTAGCAGCGATTACGGCTGGTCAGACTTGGCATACTGAATT
>CAIQHU010000057.1 GCA_903871735.1 uncultured beta proteobacterium
CCTGAGGAAGGGTAATTGATAATTCTTGATATTGGGTGAAGGTCGTCGAAATCATTAAAAAGATGATTATGACTAGTAAAACATCGATAAATGGAATCAGGTTGATTTCTGGAGGTGTATGAGTGTTACTTCCACTGAGCTGATCCGTTGCGCTAAGAAGGGGTTTATATTGAAGTGGCATCGGATGGGCTTATAAAGTTACTGAGAAAGATACTGAGCGAAGTATTGAAGGAGATGGGTAGTGAGGCACAAAATAGGATAGTAACTGAGTAGGATAGTAACTGAGAAAAGTAGTAATTTATCTGAGTGGGTTACCGAAGAGGTTGTAGATGGTGAGAATTGGAAATCAATGTCAGTCCCGTGAATGCTAAATGTATCCGGTTTATGACATGGTTCACAGGAATCATTTACTGCGGATACATCGTTTTTATGAGGCGCCGAGTGCCCTCATTGAGTTCATGGGTACGCGCGTCAGCTTGACCCCTTAAAAGGCGCCAACCCGCAAGGGCTGGAATGGCGATTAAAAGACCAAAGGCGGTGTTATAGAGGGCCATTGAGATGCCCTGTGCTAATTGTTGGGGGTTGGCACTACCACCTTGACTGGCAAAGATCTCAATCATCCCTAGGACGGTACCAAAAAGGCCAATTAATGGCGCAATAGTGGCAATGGTGGCGAGGATATTGAGATATTGGTTGAGCTTACACAGGGTGGGATTCGCTAATTCACGCATTTCCTCTAAACACTGTAATTGTCCTCGATGATTTTGACGAGCTTTGAGTCCAGTAGCTAGAATTTGTCCCAAGGGTGAAGATTTCGATAACTTGACTAAATCCTCCTCCAGGATCGGTTCATGTATATTTTCTGGTGTATTCAGTTTTAATGAATAATTAAGTGCTTGCTCTAAGTCTTTCTCGGGGCTAATTTTTTTTCTACGCAAAAACCAGGACCTTTCCAGCAAAATAGCTAGCCCCAAGACAGAAATAATGAGCAGTGGCCAAATAGGCCAACCAGAAGAAGAGATTATTGCTAACATAGATACACTTTACTCGATTTGCCTGTGGATAACTCTGTGTAAAACTTTTCATCAAATTGTGATAAGGGCCTGAATTTCCAACAAATTTTAAAATGACGAATATGAATTTCTAATTTAAGTATATTAAAAACAATAACTTACAGAGAGTTGCTTACATCTGTGTGATATCAAAACCATCTATCCCTTGATTTTACTAAGCCTGTGGACATTTTCAATCGCTAAATCCTTATGAATCCGAATACTTTATAAAAAAATGACCGAAATATCTCGCGAAATCCTCACTATTGGTCAGTTAAACCAAGTAATTGCAGAGTTAATTAGCACATCATTCGATATCGTTTGGGTTAGGGGGGAGATTTCTAACTTCAAAAGCTATCCAAGCGGACATTGGTATTTTAAATTAAAGGATGCCGATAGCCAAATTAATGGTGTGATGTTTAAGGGGCGTAATCACCAAGTAGATTTTGTCCCCAAAGAGGGTGATCAGGTTGAGGTTGCTGCCCAGGTAGGTTTTTACACTGCGCGTGGGGATGTTCAGTTAACTGTTCAAATGATGCGACGAGCTGGTGCCGGAGCATTATTTGAGGCTTTTATGAAGCTCAAGCAGCAATTGGAGCGTGAGGGCTTATTTGACCAGTCTCGAAAAAAAGATATTCCAAAGCACCCACGGGTTATTGGCATTGTGACTTCCACCCAAGCGGCGGCCTTAAAAGATGTTTTAAGTACTTTGGCTAGAAGGGCGGGGCACATACCGGTTGTGATTTACCCAAGCTTGGTTCAGGGTCCAGAGGCCCCTGCCGGCTTAATGAATGCCTTGCAAATAGCACAGGCAGAGGCGTTAGTGGACGTTATTCTTCTCGTTCGAGGTGGCGGCAGTATAGAAGACCTATGGGCATTTAATGATGCCAAATTAGCTTATGCCATTGCCCAGTGTACTATTCCGATTATTTCAGGGGTGGGGCATGAGACAGACTTTACGATAGCCGATTTTGTGGCTGATTTACGAGCACCCACCCCAACAGCTGCAGCGGAGATTGCTTCGCCTGACCGATCTGAGTTACTGCGCGATCTCAAGGGCTATGGCTTACTCATGCAGAGAATCTGTTTACTAGGGCTAGAGCGACAAGCGCAGCGTTTAGATCAGTTATCTTTGCGCTTAAGTCATGCCATTCCGAATCCTAAGCAAATGCAAGAACAGCAGCAGCAATTACACCTTCGGCTAAAAAGAGCCTTGGGTGAAAGACACCGGTCTTGGGCCAGCCAACTAGGGCATTTTGATCAGCAATTAGAGGCACTCAGTCCAAAGAGAACGCTAGAGCGCGGGTACTCGTTGATATTAGAAAAAGATCAAGCAATTCGTGATCCAAAACAATTAAATGAAAATTCTCTTTATACTGTTGAAATGGCATTAGGCAGTGCCCAATTGAAATTCAAGCAAGTTAGTTTGACTTCAAAAGAGTCATGAGGGATGATCCCCTTACCAAGCGATCGTATTTCTTATCCAGATTGAGGTTGTTTGAGAATTTCAAGAGACAAAGATTACTGCTTAAAATATCAAAAATTGTTTATTTGAATCAACTGAGGAGATTTCATGGAACACGCCTTACCTACCCTACCTTATGGATTAGACGCTTTAGCCCCAAACATTTCAAAAGAAACTTTAGAGTTTCATTATGGTAAGCATCATCAGACCTATGTTACTAATTTGAATAATTTGCAAAAGGGTACTGAATTTGAAAGTATGAGCTTAGAAGATATTGTTAAAAAATCATCTGGCGGAATATTTAATAATGCTGCGCAGGTCTGGAATCACACTTTTTATTGGATGGGCTTAAAGCCACAGGGCGGTGGAGCACCTTCTGGAGCCTTGGCTGATGCAATCAATGCTAAATGGGGA
>CAIQHU010000058.1 GCA_903871735.1 uncultured beta proteobacterium
GTCTATATCCGCTCAGGTCAATATCCTGCTGAAATGCCCTCAGGCCTTGGTACAGAAGCAGTTGGAGTCATTGAAGAAATTGCCCCTGATGTGCATGATTTCAAAGTTGGTGATCGCGTTTGCTATATGAGTGGACCAGCCTTAGGGGCAAGTGCTACCCATCGAAACTATCCTAGTGGGCGCTTATTACACTCCCCAAAGAATATCCCAGATGATGAAATAGCCGCCTTCTTGTTAAAAGGTATGACCGTTGAATATCTTATGGAAAGATGCTACCCGGTTAAGGCTGGTGAATTCGTTCTTATGCACGCCGCAGCAGGAGGTGTTGGACTATTAGCTGGTCAATGGGGCAAGCATCTCGGAGCGCATATGATTGGCGTTGCAGCCGGTCCTGAAAAAGTTGCCTTAGCATTAGCCCATGGCTACGAATACTGTATTGATCGATTAAAAGAAGATGTAACCGCGCGCGTAAAAGAAATTACAAATGGTCATGGTGTGCCAGTCGTATTTGACTCCGTTGGTAAAAACTCATTTGAGCAATCTTTGCATAGCTTAGCGCCAAGAGGATACTTCGTATCTTTTGGAACAACCACTGGCGCCCCGCCCCCAATGCCGGCTAGTACACTCCAAAAAATGGGATCCCTTTACTTTACTAGACCGACTCTAGTGACTTATATGGCCTCAACCGAAGAACTTCGACAATCGGCTAATCGTGTATTTGATCTAGTTGCTAAGGGCGTTCTAAAGATTCGTATTAACCAGCGTTACCCCCTAGCTGACATCGCTCAAGCGCATACAGATCTTGAGTCAGGCCGTACTAGTGGTTCGAGTATTATCATTCCGTAACTTCAAAAGGAGATGTATCCATGTTTAAATCCATGAAATTATCATTACTTGCTGGACTTTTAGTATCCTTAGGGGCGGTAACTGCCCAAGCAGAAACATTTAAGTTACGTATTGCTTCAGGCCATCCTGCTGCCAATACCTACGTCAATCTCATGACAACATTTTTTGTTCCAGAAGTAACGAAGCGTGTGGCCGAAAAAACGCAACATAAAGTGGAATTTATTGAAGGTTACGGTGGAGCAATGGTCAAGGTTGCCGATACTCTTGAAGGTGTGCAGTCGGGCGTCGTAGATATTGGTGGATATTGTTTTTGCTTCGAACCGTCAAATCTGCCACTACACGCTTTTCAGGTCATGCTCCCTTTTGGGACGATGAGCCCAGAGAAAAGTGTCAAAATGGCGCGCGCTGTGTACAACAAAGTGCCTTATCTTTCTCAAGTCTTTGAAGATAAATACAACCAACGTCTCCTAGCGGTGATTGCCGATAATGGCTATAACCTGGGAACCTCTTTTGATTGGAGTACTATCAATGACCTCAAAGGTAAAAAGATTGCTGGCGCAGGTCTTAACTTAAAGTGGCTGGAATATGCTGGCGCAGTCCCTGTTCAGTCCTCGTTACCAGAGGCTTATACTTCGATGCAAACTGGGGTTTATTTTGGCTGGATTATGTTTCCATCCGCATGGGTAAACTTTAAACTCCATGAAGTCGCTAAAAACTATACGGAAGTTGGTTTTGGCGCGATTACTTGGCACGGTTTAACAATCAATAAAAATCGCTTTAGCCGTCTCCCTAAAGAAGTTCAAAATATTATTGTTGAAGTTGCCAAAGAGTTTGAAGCAAAAACTGGCAGTGTCAATGAGGAAAACTATCCAAAACAACTCGCTCAGTTAAAGACTTTGGGTGTGAATGTTAAGTCGCTACCGGATAATGTTCGACTTGACTGGGCAAATTCATTAAAGCCATGGCCACAGTCTCATGCGGCAGATCTCGATAAGCAAGGTTTACCAGCTTCTACAGTCCTTAAAATCGCTCTCGAAGAAGCTGAAAAACTTGGGCATAAATGGCCAGTGCGTTACGAAATCAAATAATGCTTCTTCTTCAAAACTTGATTGACCGCATCACTAAATCACTTTTAGTGATTGCGGCTGTCTTAGCTTTCTTGCTCTGCTTCTTAGTAGTTGCTGACGTCTTGGGAAGGGTCCTTTTTAATAGCCCTATTAAAGGTACCACTGAACTAGTATCCCTATCGATTGTAATTATCTGTTTTTTACAAACAGGCTTTGCAATCCGCTCAGGTGGCATGCTCAATGTTGATATGTTTACCAGTAAATTGGGTGCTAGAGGCCAATGCGTTATGGCAGCAATTGGTGCTTTGGGTGGGATGCTATTTTTTGGAATTATTTGCTACGGCGCCTCTGACGGAGCTTTACATGCTTTTATGGCTAATGAGTTTGAAGGTGAAGGGGCTCTTCGAGTGCCTGTTTGGCCAGCTAAATTCGTACTAGTTCTAGGTACTTTCTTGGCTAGTGTGAGCTACTTTTTGATGGTCATCCAACATATCGCGCACGGTTTACGGGGCGATCTTCCTGAGCAATACTCCTCCTCACACTGAAAAAATAGATTATGTACGAAGCAACAGAAATGATGATTGTAGTTGGTGCACTCCTCGTAATGGTGTTTAGTGGAGTTCATATAGCTATATCTCTTGGCCTGACCAGTATGCTTGGCATCTATCTTCTGACTGGTGATATGCATGCCATGATTAGCTTTGTCTCCAATACAAGCTACGAGGCGCTGCGTGATTATATCTTTGCTGTGATCCCCCTATTTTTGCTCATGGGGGAGTTCTTGGCAAAATGCGGTGCAGCGAGTGATCTATTTGCTCTCCTTAACCGCTCAATGAAGCGTATCCCGGGTCGACTTGCCGTCGCTACTGTTTTAGCGAATGCTGTTTTTGCCTTTGTAACTGGGGTATCGATTGCAGCTGCCGCCGCTTTTTCAAAAATAGCCTATCCAGAAATGAAGCGTTTTGGCTATGAAAGGCAATTTTCATTGGGATGTATTGCTGGTAGTGCTTGTCTAGGTATGCTGATCCCCCCTTCGGTACTGATGATTGTATGGGGTGTTCTCACCGAAATGGCCATTGGTAAACTCTTCATTGCAGGGATCATACCGGGCTTCATTGTTGTTACTCTTTACATTATTTATATTATTTGGGTAGCAAAAACCCAACCACACCGGGTCGGTGAGGGTGTTAACTTACCAACTATCCAACAAGCAGCAAAAGATCAAGCGGACTCTAAACCAGAAGTGAGTATGCGCACAATCCTTTGGAGTACGATTGGTATTATTGCCCTCGTAGTTTTAGTTCTTGGTGGTATCTGGCTAGGATTTTTTACACCCACTGAAGGGGCAGGTGTTGGTGCAACTCTTTCGCTTATTTTGGCCATAGCTCGCGGCATGAAACGCTCTGAAATGATGGAAGCGATTATCTCCGTAGGGAGAACCTCTGCGCCGCTCTTGATTTTGCTAGTAACTGCGCAACTTTACTCACGCGTACTCTCGATGACAGGTCTAACAGGTGCCGCTAAAGAATTCTTTATCGGAACCGGGCTATCTCCCCTAGCTATTCTTGCGCTGATGGTTCTTGTTTGGTTTGTTTTAGGAGCTCTGATTGACTCGATCTCCATTATTCTCCTGACAGTCCCAGTCTTTGCCCCCTTGGCAGTAGCTCTTGGATTTGATCCAATTGCATTTGCCATTATAGGTATTCTAGCAATTGAAACTGGACTGCTAACGCCACCTTTTGGAATACTTGTCTTTACCGTCAAAGCGGCCGTGATGGGTGAGCCCAACTTAAAAAATGGCGAAATATTTAGGGGCTGCGTCCCCTACTGGATTGCCCTCCTATCGACCATTCTTTTTATTGTATTTTTTCCAAGTCTGGCAACTTGGCTACCAAACCTTGGTAATGCAGTCGCTCTCAAGTAACCGGTTTCTATTGTAATACTAAGATGAGTTGCTATTAGGCAACCCATCCTTAGAAAACAAGCGAATAAAGAGTTGCAAAGTAATCGCTCGAGAATGGCCTGTTTTATGCGCGTCTATTTTTATTATGCTGTTGCTAGTGATTCTCACTTCATGGCTGGGCTACTTTTTTGAACATGAGGCTTAGCCAGATAAATATGTAAATATTCCTCAATCTATCTATTAGGCAGTCATCACCCTCGCCTCTGTGGGGTATGGGGATATCTCTCCGATCACCCCCATGGGGCGTTTCACCACAATGATTTTAGCCTTATTAGGAATTGGTATTTTTGCAATCCCAGCAGCCCTACTGTCTTCTGCGTTTAGCGATCAACTCCATAAAGAACGCGAAGAAATGAAGCGTGAAATCTATAACATATTACAGGATAACGAGATCAACCCACATGAGGCTCAATTCATTCGTGATGAAGCTCAAAGACTGCATCTTACCAATCATGAAATCAACGATATCATCCAAGAAATTTAACGCGAAAGTCAACTGCCGCAAGCTGAGCTACCAATTCATCAAATTGCCAAAAATACAGAATATGCCCTAGAACACGACAAAATTCTTCTTGCACAACAAAGGCAACTTGGTCTTTTAACTAATCAAGCTGAATTTTCTAAACTAGCAGCCGATCGCCTCACTCCTTCCGAAAAAGTCTTGTGGGAAAAAATTAATCAATCGTCAAATTAGATACCTTGACAACCTTCGCGGTGCTCTCTAATTCCGTTTGAACTAATGTACGAAATTGTTCTGGTGTATTGGTAAAGGCCTCAGCACCCTGCTTGCCAAGTAAATCTTTGACCTCGGTCATGTTTAAAGTCTTTATCATGGAAACTCTAAATTTATCAACGATAGCAATCGGAACACCTTTGGGCATCACAATACCATTCCATGCACTATAACTAAATCCAGGAATCGTCTCGCCCACCGTCGGAATATCTCCCATGAGTTGTGACCTTTGGCTAAGACTATGAGCAACAGCGCGTAATTTACCGTTACGAACATGTCCCATGACCGAGGAGGCGGGAGTGATAGTCCACTGTGCTTCTCCAGTCATCACCGCTAGAACAGATGCTCCACCCCCTTTATAGGGTACATGAATGGAAGAAAAATTAGCGCTCACCTGCATCAATAAACTTGCTAAATGACTCTGGGAGCCCGGTCCTGCCGAGGCAACATAGACTTTTTCTGGATTAGCATTACAGTATTTAATTAAGTCTTGTACAGTTTGAATTGGTAAACTGGGATTGACCACCAACATATTCGGTAAAACTGCATATAAAGATATGAACTGATAATCCCCTAATGGATCATAATTCAATTTTTTACGAATATTAGGCAAGATCGTCATTGATGCTGGAGATGTTGAAATGATCGTATAACCATCCGCCTGGGCAGTTTTGGCCATCTCCATACCAATCAGCCCTGCAGCTCCAGCATGATTTTCAACAATCACCTGCTGCCCAATAACCTCACCAAGTTTAGTAGCAAATATGCGCCCAAGAACATCGTTAGAACTACCCGGGGCATTGGGTAATATCATACGAATGGGTCTATTCGGATAATCTTTCACTGCATCTGCGTTCATAGCACGCTGTGCGTAAACGGAATTACTCAATAAAATAATGCCTAAACCAATCATACTAATGAATCGATAGATCATTTTTATCTCCCTAGTTATATTTTTGGTAATTCTTTATTTAAAAAACTTGATACTTAGGCTTATCTCCTTGAACAACAACACGCTCTACATTCTCCCAAGCACCACGAAATAAATTGGTGAATGATTGACGGGATACGCCTGCAATATGCGGTGTTAATAAAAGCTTTTCATTTGCTTCTCCTGTTAATAACAATAGCGGATTGTCATCCGCTATTGGCTCAACCTGAAATACGTCAACAGCTGCGCCACCAAGATGGCCTAGTTGTAAATGCGCTGCTAAGGCTTTTTCATCAACAATACCCCCGCGCGCCGCTTGAATAAGAATCGCTCCAGACTTCATTTGACGGATTTGTGCATCACCAATCATCCCGAGAGTACTTGGTAATAGGGGTACATGTAAACTGATGACATCTGATTCTTCTAGAATTTGATCTAAGGACACTAGTTCAATACCCAAATTTGTTGCCAATTCGAGATCTTTAGGCATTGGATCATAAAAACGAACGTGACAGCCAAATTCTAAAAAAGCCTTGGCAACTGCCAGTCCAATAACACCTAGTCCTATCAGGCCAATCTTTTGCCCCTCTAACCCAGCCAAATTATCAGCTAACATTCGTGAACGAAAAGCCGAATAATTTCCATGACGAATTTCATGACTCGACCACATGAGTCTTCTTGATAAAACAAGCGTACTCGTTAAAACATATTCTGCAACAGCTTGATTACTGCCTCCAGGCATATTCGCTATAGGTATGCCAAGACTCTTCATCGCCACTTGATCAAGTCGGTCAAGTCCCGCACCAGTAACTTGCACTATTTTGACGCTAGAATTTTCAAATAATTCTTTCGGTAATGGCTTACCAACGGCAGGAATTACTAAGGCCTGTACTTGCTTAAGTAATGAACCTACTTGCGCATCATCTGGCGATAAATAATGAACCTTTAAGGTACTTGGCGCAGGTGCACCAACCCGAGTAAAGTCATTTTCAGGGCGAAGACACAATACTTCATTAGGCATTACATCTTGTCCTTTTCTAAATTAGTTACTTGCGCCGTTGGAAAAAAACATAACAGCATGAGTGATTCAACTCCTGTATTGCGAGTAACATGGGCCTCACCAGCAGGTATTAAAATCGTATCGCCAGCTATTAGAGAATGTTTGCCAGTATCTGTTTCAGTACAACCTTGGCCAGACAATACATAAATACATTCTTCGTAATTCGTGTGATAGTGCGGCCCACGAAGTGATTCTCCTGGCTTAGGAACTGGAATCTCGACTAGTCGCAGGGTTGCCGCCTGCGCGCCCATTGCTCCAGAAATAATTTCGAGAGATTTTCTACCTGGTAACCCCAAGTCCCTAGCATTGGCCTGCAATATGACTTGTGCCATGATTAACCTACTTTTAAATGCTTGATCTCAGCAGTACCACCCTCAGCCTCATCTAACATCTTAAATAACTCAGTTGCCTCTTTAGCAATTGCATCAGCAATATCATTTAACATTTGCAAACCCTTTTCTGTTGTCGCATGTTGCGGAGATCCATACCAGCCAGTTGCAGCAATCGTGCGAATATCTCTTAAAACTGGCTGAAAACTATGCGTTCGACGTAATTTATCCCATTTCCGACCATGCTGATGATCAGAAGAGTAATCGATTCGGTCCAAATGAACCAAATCAGGACGATGCGCTAAAACTGCTAGCGCCTCAATTTCGCCACCGTGCGTCAGACCACCGCAATCATGACCATATAACTCAGCAGCAACATAACAAGCCTGCACAATCAACACAGTCATGCCATGTTCACGGTGCAGTTTCTCAGCAGCAATAGCGAGTGAAGGAATATTCCCCTCATGCCAATTTAATATCATCAGGTATTTTGCGCCGTGCTTGGCAGTCGAAACGCACGTCTCTACAACCACGCTCATATAGGTTTCAGGGCTCAGAGTAATTGTTCCCTCAAATGGCATATGCATCGGGGTAACGCCTAAAGGTCCCCCAGGTAAAACAATACCATCCATGCGCTCTGCTACTGCGTGGCCTATGACGTTCGATGCAAATATGTCTGTGCCAGTTGGCAAATGTGGTCCATGTTGTTCAACACTTCCAGCGGGCAGAATAACAAAGGGATTCTTTTTAAACTGCTCCGCTATTTCAGGCTGGGTTAACTCCCAAAAATAACGGCTAGGTAAATTTGACATCAGATAGCACTCCAAAAAAATTAATCAAGACTTCTTTACTGAGAAAAAATAAGACTTCGAATAACTATCTCTTATACTGTGCCATGACTTCCGCTAACGTCACTGCCTGCCCTTTTCTCTCAATGGATTTGAGAGCAGCATTGACAACTGCTAATGAGGTAATTGCATTATCTGCCGATAACTCGGGTGATTTTCCAGAAATACAACTGTCAGCAAACATTTCTAATTCTGCTCGGAACATATCACTTTCAGGAACGATTAACTCTTCCCTTTTGCCATAACCATCTTTACCTCTCTGGATATACAAAGTTGAACTCTGGTGTAATAAATGCGGAGTATCCCAAGTACCAAAATCAATCTCATAATGCATCAGACCTTTTGATCCAAAGACACGCACTGAAAAAATACCAGGAGATGTCCAACATGAACCTACATATCCTAATTTGCCATCTGCAAATCGAATAGTTGTCATGGATTGATCATCTACCTCAGCACCAACTGGTGAAAGTTTAGAAGCTATCGAACTGACCTCTAACATGGCACCACCTAAATAATGGACAACGTCAAAGTGGTGAATCGCTAATTGTGATAAGGGGCCTCCAGGCGCCCTGTCTTTATACCAACGCCAAGTCTGAGGAGTTAACTCCAAAGCGCGCTCATTAGAAAAGTTGGCTTCTATAAATGCAACCGTACCTAACTCACCCGCATCAATTCGTTGCTTAATCATGCGTATCCCAGCCATCAAACGCGCACTATGACCAACAGTGACTGTCACGCCATATTTTTTCTCCAAAGCAGCAATTTCTAAGCCATCTTCTAGATTATGCGCAATCGGCTTTTCAGTGTAAACATGTTTTTTAGCTACAGCGACCTTTTCAGCAATCGCACGATGCTGTTCATTAGGGACTGTAATAATGACGCCGCTAATCGTCGGATCAGCGAGCATCTCTTCTAAACTTCCGACAGGACGAACGCCCATCTCTTTCTCAAATGCCAATCTTTTTTCTTCAGATCTACTATATCCGCTGACGATATCTATTTTGGTGGATTGCTTGGATGCTTTGGTTAATACTTTCGCCCAACGTCCTAAACCAACAATACCAACTCGTACCTGCTTTTGTTCTGATGCCATTTAATACTCTCCTTTTATTAATTTTTTTAAATTACACTACTAATTCACTAAAGTATTCATGTTGTTTCGTATTTAAAGTCGACACCCTCCATTCAATCGGCTCGTCTTTAATATTTAAAGCTATTCGTCTGATAATTAAAACTGCAGACTCTGGCTTAACTCCTAGAAAATCAGCGAAACGCTTACTAGCATGACTAGCTCTTAAACGCTCACTGGTTCTAATAACAACTTGACCATGCTGCATCTGATATAGCTGATAAATACTTCCTTCGCGATGAATAAATTCTTCTTTAGATAGTTTTTTAAAGCGTTTTTTATCTAAAGTAATCTGATCAACCATGACGCAACGACCATCTAATTGCAGTAAGTTCACAATACGCCAGACCGGCGAGCCGTCTTTAATAGCTAACTTACTCGCCTCCTCAGCACTTGCAAAACCACTATCAAATGTTTCAAGAACAACTTGAGGATGGAACTTTTTCTTGGCATCGTGGCGCACAACATGAAAAAAATAATAGAGTAATCTTTTTAAATTATGCTCAACAATAAAAGTTCCAATCCCCTGCCGCCGAATAACCACACCTTCGGCTACTAGTTCATCTACTGCTTTTCTTAACGTGCCAACAGATACTTGGAACTCTTTTGATAATACTTTTTCAGCAGGTAATGCCTTTCCCATCAAAAAACGCCCGCGAACGACATCCTCGGTAATTTTTAGCTTTACCTCTTCATACGCATTGAGCGATCGCATTGCCAATTCCTAAGACTCTTTATGCTGATTCATATAAGCGCGTTAGTACAAATTCACGATGACCAAGAATTTCTGCTGCAGTTAGTTCCCCATTAGCAGTTCTTAGCAAGCAATCTAATAACTTATCGCCAGCAGAATCCATGGTTTCCTCACGCCGTAATAATCCAGATACATCGACATCAATGTGTTCCGACATCGTTCGAACAGTCTTTGGATTGGCACATAGCTTAATTACAGGTAATATTGGATTACCAATGACATTTCCCTGACCGGTAGGGAAAAAGTGCGCAGCAAAACCTGCTGCAGCGCACAGTGTAACCATCTCCGCAGCCGCAGAGGAGGAGTCCATAAAATGTAAACCACTTATTTTAGGCTCTTCTGCTTTATCCAAAACGCCATCTACCATACATTTTTTCCCAATCTTCTGGATATTTCCCAAAGCTTTTTCTTCAATCGTAGTTAAACCACCAGCGATGTTGCCTTTAGTCGGTTGAGAATCGGATAAGTCACTTGTTTTGTGGCGCTCAATAATGTCTTGGTAACGATCAAACATGAATTTAAATTGTTTTTTAATGTCATCTGTCCGACACCGCGCTTCGACTAAATGCTCACCACCAGTTAACTCTGTAGTTTCACCAAAAACAAGCGTAGAACCAATGTCATATAACTTATCAAAAGCATTCCCAACTGTCGGATTTGATCCACAACCTGAGGTCGTATCAGATTCACCACACTTCGTCGAAACCCATAATTCGGATAACGGGGCGCTCACACGCTGCTGTTTAGAGGCATGTTTCATCATCGAATAAGCCGCTTTACTGGCACTCGCAATGGTTGCAATGTCCCCATTACCTTCAATCCAAAACCCCTCAACTGGTTTACCAGAAGCACGAATTCCATTCACAACAATCTCAGTCCATTGCGGCTCAATGCCAATAACTACGACGGCAGATACATTTGGATTACAACCAGTTCCAATGAGAGTACGAAAATGTAAATCTAAATCTGCCCCAAATTGCAATCTGCCATAAGGGTGCGGTATGGCCATAGTGCCTTTAATATTGTTAGCTACCGCCTCACAGGCTGAATTGGACAAATCATCCAAGGGTAAGATAATGACATGATTTCTAATCCCCATCCGCCCATTTTCACGGCGGTAACCCATAAAGTTTGTATTTTTTAAATTCATCTTCTTGATCTCTTAGTAAATAATCGGATTGTGTTGCCTGAATAAATGACTACCAGCGCTTCGTTTTCACATTTTGAACATGTAAATGCTCGCCCTTTTTGATTGGAGCAACAACTTTTCCAATATCCACTCCGTATTTCAAAACAGTATCCCCAGGTTTAAAATCTTTTAAGGAAATCTTATGCCCGATTGGAATATCGCTCTCAGACTTCATCTGCAGTGTTAAATCCCCATCCATCACCCATCCAATTAGATCTGTGCCTGATTGAACACCCTCAACCACAACAACTCCAACACTATCGTTGGGCTCATGCACTACAAAATGAATCATCTTGATCTCCTTAAGTTTTCAACTTTCCATACATCATTTCATACTATTCTGAATTTCTGATATCAGTAATTCAGATACCTCTACACCGTTTTTCATTGCCAATAATCGTTGTTTAAATCGCCTTTGGCCAGGTAATCGTATATCACTATCTAAAGATAAAACAGCTAAAAACTCTGCAAGGCGCTGGTTAAAGATATTTTTACCAGCCAAATCCGGCTTGATTGAGATGATTAACTGCCCAACTTGAGGTCGGTTACCATGCGCCGAAAAGAATGAATCAGCTTCGTATGAAAACCGACTACCAGTTAACCCAACTACCAGTAGTTCAACCACCAAAGCTAATAAGGCACCTTTATCACCTCCTAGAGGAACCATTAGTCCTTGCAGAGCCACTTGCGCATCTGTCGTGGGTTGGCCAAATGAGTCTAATGCCCAGCCCTGGGGAATTGACTCGCCTTTTTTTGCAGCTACCAGGATCTTCCCCCTTGCAACTGCCGATAATGACATATCAATGACTAAAGGATCTTTAGAATGTACGGGGAAACTAGCAGCGATTGGATTCGTTCCAAAAATAGCTTTTTTACCCCCAACCATTGGCATTGCAGCAGGGGTATTACCAAACATGATAGAAATATAACCAGCCCTAGCACTCGCTTCAGTAAAGTGGCCCGCAACCCCAAAATGGTGACTATTGGTAATTGCGACCAATCCAATGCCAAAACGATGCGCTAATTCGACTGATAAATCTGTTGCATATCGCAATGCTGGAAATGCTAAGCCATCACCAGCATCAATCAAAGCTACTGCCTGATGGCGCTTGAGTAATTGTGGCTCAGCTTGTAAGGCAATTCTATTATTTTTAGCGTGACTTACGTATTGAGCAACTCGAGCCAGCCCATGAGAAGCAATTCCGTCACATTCGGCTAAGGCTAAAAATTGAGCTGTTTGTACAGCAGCCCTTTTCGAGATTCCAGAGGAAATTAATCCGTGCGAGGCTAAATCAACCATCTCCTGAAAAGATATATTCATACGAATTTTCCTAAAGCTTGATCAACTAAGCGGGCGACTACATCACACACCCGATCATTACTCTCAAAAGTCACACCAGAAATATGGGGCGTTAATAATATATTTTCAATACCTGCAAAATGACTCAAGTCTTTTGCAGGCTCTTTGGCAAAAACATCCATAGCCGCGCCGCCTAACCGGCCACTTCGAAGTCTATCGGCAAGTGCCTCTTCATCGACAATTTGCCCTCGAGAGGTATTCACTAGAAATGCTCCTTCTTGCATCAAATCTAAAGTTTGTCCAGAAAATAAACCCTTCGTAGAATCTAGTAAGGGTAAGTGCAAAGTCACAACAGCACTCTGATTCAAGAGTTTCTCTAAGCCGAGTAGTGGAATAGTTAGTTCATCAATCGATACACTTGTACCGGCTATCAACGGATCATAAGCTACACACTGAAAACCAAAAGCTGATGCTTTCTTAGCGACTTCTCTACCAATATTACCTAAACCTACAATTCCAAGAGTTTTTCCATGGGCCTCGCGCTGCTCAATGAATTTGGATCGAGGCCATTGACCACTTACTGTTAATGGCGTCGCTACCAATAAGCCACGTATTAAAACAACTGCCGTACTAACTACGTATTCAGCAACTGACTGAGCATTCGCACCAGTTGCTGGAAAAACTTGAATGCCATAATTTTTACAATAATCTAAATCAATATTCTCCAACCCAACGCCTAAACGACCAACCACCTTTAATTGCTTCTTACTACTGAGTAACTCTTGATCTACCTGGGTTAAATTACGGACGATGATGGCGTCCACTTTGCTACTTAATTTGAGTAAATCAAAACGACGGCTATATGAATCTGGTTGGTAAATAACTGCATATTTCTGACTTAAAAAGTCGAGTGCTTGAGACGTAATAAATTCAGTAATTAAAATGGTTGACATATCTATATTATATAGATGACTTAGATTACTCAAATTAAAAAAATATACCGGTTTACCCTAATAGCATTCCATAACAAAAAAGTATAAAAATAGAAAAATGCTTAATTAGTGGCCAGCATGATTTGCAATAAGTACTCACTAAACCAAAATCATTTCACTAGCCTTACCATTCCAGTCAGTTATATCTAACCAAAGGACTCGTATGAAAATCTTACTAAAACGTCTTCGGAATAATTGCTCAGCAGTCTTGATGCTCACTCTTTTTGTTGGTACCTCAATGAGTATTCAGGCTCAAAGTTGGCCCAATAAGCCAATTAAAATGGTGATACCATTCGCGGCTGGTGGAACCACCGACGTTCTAGGACGCTTACTAGCCCAGCAATTAACTAAAGAGTTCAACCAAAGTGTTGTGATTGAAAACAAAGCTGGCGCTGGTGGAAATATTGCTGCTGAGTCTGTTGCACAGTCTCCTGCGGACGGCTATACCATCATGCTAGCTTCAGGCAGTATGCTCACAGTTAATCCGTTTATTTATAAAAAAGCTCCTGTGAACTATAGCAAAGACTTTATTTATATTACAAATGTTGCTAGTGGACCAATGCTCTTTGTAGTAAGTAATAAACTTCCAGTAAAAAATTTACAAGAATTTATCGCTCTAGCTAAAACCAAGGAACTTAACTTTGGTAGTGCTGGTATTGGAACTCAAGTACATATGGCGGGGGAAAATCTGGTCTATTTTGCCAATATTTCAAGTACACATATACCCTATAAAGGCGAGTCCGCTGCACTAAATGACCTTCTCTCAGGTCAAATTGATTTTATGGTGTCAAACCTGACTGCAGGTTCCGTTTTTGTTAAATCTGGCCAAATTAAAGCCATCGGAGTAACCTCTACTAAAGCGGTTAAGCAGTTGCCAAATGTTCCAAGCCTTTCTGAAAGCGGTCTACCTGGATTTGAGAGTACTGGTTGGTTTGGATTAGCAGTACCTGCTAACACTCCGAATGCGATCGTAGAGAGAATTTATGCATCGACGATTAGTGCAGTAAATTCCGAGGCGATGAAAGTTAGTCTTGATCTCAATGGGCTGACGCCCGTTCTAAACTCGCCAAAAGAATTTGAAGTCCAAATTCGCAATGAATCGGTCACCTGGGAAAAAGTCATTAAAGCCCGTAATATCAGTACTCAATAGCACTGTAATACCCCAATTAATCAAAGCCCCTCCAACGAGTAACCATATAAAAATAATTGCTGCAAGTTGTAGGGGTAGTAAACCAGCCTTCACAATCACTTGAAACTGGGTAGACATACCAAGTGCAGCCATAGCCATCGCTAAGAGTAAGTTGTCAAATACGACAAGACCATGGATCCAAGTAGTTGGCAAGCTTACAAAAGAGTTAAAACAAATTACCACTATGAACCACACTGCAAACCAAGGAATATGTAACTGGTTCATCCAGCTTTTAAAACTTTGAGCCCGATCCTCTTTGGCAATCAGTTGCTGATGCTCTATCGCCAATAAACTAGATAAAATCAATAAGAACGGCCCTAACATCATCACCCGAATCATCTTCGTAATGACTGCACTCCCAGTAACGTCTTCACTAATTGCGCCCGAGGCTGCAACCACTTGGGCAACTTCGTGAATCGTGGAGCCAATATAAATGCCGAAGACGGTCTCATTACTAAAAAAAAGATTTAGATCTCGAATTGCTAAAAAAATTGCAGGATATAGAAAAATCCCAATCGTTCCAAAAATAACAATCGTTGATATGGCAATTGTGACCCGATCATTCTGTGCCTGCAAGATAGGTTGCGTCGCTAGAATCGCTGCAGCTCCACAAATCGAGCAACCCGATCCAATGAGCATAGCAGTCACTCGGTCCATACCTAAGAAACGTACCCCAATGATCCACGTCAAACAAAAGGTACTGGTGACTATCAGAAGATCAATGAGTATCCCAGTCATACCAACACTTGCGATATCGGTAAATGTTAATCGAAAACCAAATAATATAATGCCCAGCCGAAGGATTTTTTGTTTAGCGAAATTAAATCCTGAAAAAAATAAGGGGCTTAATGTGCGGCCTGGAATATTCCCAAACAGAAAACCCAGCAAAATAGCAATCGTTAAAATACTGAGACCAAATTGGCTAAGCCAAAGCAACTGAGAACTAATCAGCATTGCCATACAGCCGAGTAATAAAGCCATCCCCAAGCCAGGTATTCGTCCCCTCCACTCCTCAGATATCAGCATCTAATTGATCTTTTTTAATTATTTATAAAAAAGCAATTTACAGGTTTGAAAACAATTTGTAAAACCTTTAATTATTGTATTATTAACCGGTAAAATAGGTTAATTGGATTTGAACCAAAATGATTATTTAATATGCGTATCACTTTTAGACAATTACAACTGTTTTTGGCAGTGCATCAATATGGCAGCACAGCCGCAGCCGCGCAGTCAATTTCTCTATCGCAATCAGCTACTAGCGCAGCGATTAATGAACTCGAGTCCATGTTAAATGTGCAATTATTTGATCGGATCGGCAAACGCCTCATTATCAATGAAAATGGTCGACAACTCATACCCCAAGTAAGACAAGTTCTAGATGGTGTTAGAACGATTGAAGATCATTTTCAGTCAAATAATAATCATATTCAACTGACTATCCATATAGGCGCTAGCACAACAATTGGGAACTATCTACTCCCACGTATTTTAGGAAAATATATGCTTCCTCATTTATACCCCCAAATAGAAATTGCTAACTCTGCGTCTATTGCTGCTTTAGTCGCAAATTATGAAATTGATTTTGGATTGATCGAAGGTCCGTGCCATGAGGCTGACTTACTCGTCGAAAAATGGTTCGATGATGAGTTAATTATCGTTGCCGGTCTAAACCATTGCCTCGTAAAAAATAATCCTCAAAAAAAAATAACTATAAAGCAGCTCAGCCAAGCCAAATGGCTTTTACGAGAGAATTCATCTGGAACTCGGGAAGCGGTCGACCAATTATTAATTCAGCATTTGCATTACCTGGCCCCAGCGGGTGAGTTTAGTAATTCAGAGGCAATTAAACACGCAACAGTTGCAGGGCTTGGAATAGCCTGCCTATCAAGATACGTCGTCGCGGATCTATTACAATCCAAGCAACTGATTGAGTTAAAAACGCCACTACCCAAATTAACTCGAAATCTTTATCTTATTCAACATCATAAAAAGAATTTATCAACGAGTAGCAGAAACTTTTTAGATTTCTGTAAAAACTTAAAAGGTCCTCTATGACGACATATCACCTGTCATTTTTTGACTCTGATTAATTCGACTCCGCTAAGCCCAATCCTTTCATACAATTTCCTGAAAAACTTGGGGGAGTTCCAC
>CAIQHU010000059.1 GCA_903871735.1 uncultured beta proteobacterium
AAAAAACCTTAGGGGACTTGTATGCTGCCTTGGAAGATAAAAATCGCATGGTTGTTATTGGGCGTGAGTTAACTAAGAAATTTGAGACGATCACCTACCTCAAGGTTCGTGACATACCGTCATGGCTATTGGGAAAACCGGAATTACGTGGGGAGTTCTCGATCCTAATCGAAGGACGGCCCCTGTCAGAATCCCCTGAGCCTAACTCGGCTGAAGATGTCCCAATCAATCCACAGCTGTTGGCATCTCTATTAAATCCTTATTTGGGCAGTAAGGATATTTCTGAAATATTCGCAAAGGCCGGGATTATGACCAAAAAAAATGCTTACCAACTCGCTCTTAACAACAAAACCCTGCCCTCATAACCAAGCGCTAACCTAATTTACTTTTTCTCTACAGTAGCCTCTTTTGGCTCAGCCAGCTTTCCACCTGAGGCGTTCACCAAGTAAACTACAGATCGACCAAGTTCAAGTTCATTAACTTCATCAGGTGCTGCACCACCACGCGCTGGCATAGCGCCCTTACCCTTCACAACCGAACTAAGCAACGCTTCATAACCTTTGCCGACTCTTGCTGACCACGCGCCATTATTTGCAAATGCGGGCGCTCCAGCAACTCCAGCGGCATGACATGCCGAACAAACACTTTTATAAACCTCTTCCCCGGTTTTAAGAACTTTTGGCGCACTACTGTCCTTAAAATCTAATTTGGCAATAGGCTGAATAAGCGCATTCGACGTAGCTAGGTTAAGTGCCGAAGATCCTGTATGACTGGTGTCGTATATTATTAACAGTAGAATAATAATTAACGGTATAAAAAAAACCGCAAACACCGTCACAATCAATTGTTTTGGTGTCTTGATTAAACTGCCGTGTTCTTCGCTCATGCTGTTTCTTTCTCTGAAATATGTTTCATAGTGATTATAGCTAGTCTTGGGAGATAACTTGCTAGGTCGGCCTGAAGATATGCCCTTTTTTTGATCTATTTATTACTAAAAAAGTCCGTTCTAGCGAAAATTCTTCTTTTCGCTCATGCGCTAACTTACAATAGAAGTTGATGTCCTTGTGCGCCCGTAGCTCAGTGGATAGAGTATTGGCCTCCGAAGCCAAGGGTCGCAGGTTCGATTCCTGCTGGGCGCGCCATAACCAATCTTCCTTGTCTTAAGCTACAGGTTCTTTGACCTGTTGTTTGGCTACAACTTTAAATCTTCTTCATGGAGCTGAACTTCTAAGAGTCCATCACAGCCATTGTGCGCCATGGTTTTTATCAATTTGTGCTTTATTTGCAATCTTAAAACCTGAATGCGTAAATGTAGATAAAATAGATGTAATATTAATTTCAAGCTAAATCATTATGTCAACATCATTAAGCCCAGATACGCAATTACCCATTCCAGAGGGCTTGCCTATTCCAAACAGGAAAATTATTCGGGGCTTCATTGAGCCATTTGCGATTAAATCAACTGCGCGCGCCATCCTCTTGTTACTCTTAGATATAGGTATTTGGTTTGCCTTAATCGCTGGGGTTGTCTTGATTGAAAACTTGTTCATCAAAATTATCTTGGGAAATATTGCAGGCTTTTGGATTGGCAGACTTTTTATTTTGGGTCATGATGCATGCCATCAAAGTTTCACGCCACATCGCGAATTAAATAAGGTCCTAGGACGTATCGCTTTTTTGCCATCCTTAACGCCTTTTAGTTTGTGGGAAGTTGGTCATAATGTCGTACACCACGGCCAAACAAATCTGAAAGGTTTTGACTTTGTTTGGGCTCCAGCTAGTTTAGAAGAGTTCAATGCCATGCCCGCTTGGAGAAAAAGTCTTGAGCGTCTTTATCGAAGTGGATGGGGGCCTGTGTTTTATTACATCATTGAAATTTGGTGGTTCAAGATGTTCTTTCCCAGCAAAAAAGATATGCCTTCAACTAGAAAAGTCTTCTTTAGAGATAGTTGCTTTGTGAGTGTGTTTGGTATTCTTTGGATCGCAGCACTCGTCTGCGGCGCACTATTAACAGATCAATCTGTGGCTATCCTGCTTATTTGCGGTTTTGTAATCCCTTACTTGTTCTGGAATGGCATGATCGGTTGGGTCGTATATGTTCACCATACGCATCCTAGTGTTTCTTGGTACGACAATAAATCGGAGTGGTTAAGAGCGCAACCCTTTGTTTCTACTACAGTACATTTGACTTTTAAGTATCATTTCGGAGCCATTTTGCATCACATCATGGAGCATACCGCTCACCATGTGGATATGGGCGTGCCTCTTTATGAATTGCAAAATGCTCAAAATAAATTAGAGGAATTATTACCTGGAAGAATTATTGTGCAGCCGTTTTCCTGGAAGTGGTACTTTGAAACGGCCAAGCTATGCAAGTTATATGACTTTAAAAATAAGTGCTGGTTAGACTTTGATGGCAATAAAACTGCTGATTCAATTAAAGTTGTCTTAAGCGCACAAAGTTAAGCCCCTAATTATTTTAGGTTAAAATAGGGTTTTTGTTGCTCAAACTGCTGCTAACTTATGACTACGACAACCTCCACCCCCGAGACTAGTTCACAATCTTTGAAATTTTGCTCTTCTTGTAGTCGTGAAAAACGCCTTGATGGTGGAACTTGGATACCAACTAGTAATCGTAAACAGCGTTGGATTTGTGCGAGTTGTTTATACAACCGGACTCATCGCACTGGGGCAGCAAAAACTTAGGGCCATTGGTAACTTTTCCAAGACCCTATTTGCTTTGACCCCCGAAGTTAAAACTTTTGCAAGAGTAAAGCGCGTCATCTCAAACCGCTTACCTCTTCGAAACTAAATCTATATCTTTAAAAATTTTTAGGTTAAAATTATTTCGTTGGTAGGAGAGTGTGTTAATCACCGCCGAAGGCGCAATGCCCAAAAACGCTCAGGCAAAAAGGACTGTCAACATTTACACTCTGGAGAGCGGCATTTAATTGCCCACCGAAGGGGCTAACATGCATTCATTATTGAATGCGTGGAATCTCTCAGGTAACAGGACAGGGGGGCCTACCTCGGGAAACTCGATTGTGTCGGCCAACTTAAGAACTATTTTTTATCATCAACACCTTTTTCTCAAAGCTAAAATAGCCAACTTTGGTGGCTGGGATATGCCGATTCATTATGGATCTCAAATTGCTGAGCATCTTCATACGCGCTTATCCTGTAGTGTCTTTGATGTTTCCCATATGGCTATCGTAGATTTGACCGGCTCAGGACAAAAAGCCTTTCTTCAACATACCTTAGCGAATAATATCGATAAATTAAGTAAGGATGGTCAAGCACTGTACTCCTGTATGTTGAATCATGAAGGTGGAATTATTGATGATTTAATTGTTTATCGGATGGGTGATAATTACCGCCTAGTTATCAATGCGGCAAATGCACACACGGATTTAGAGTGGCTTGATGAACAGGCCAATAACTTTAATGATTTAAAAATAATTCCAAGGCGAGCAGACCTTTCCAGCGCTCAGAACCCCTTAGTCATATTAGCAGTGCAAGGCCCACATTCTTCAATGCAGCTCGCCAAACTCTTCCCAGAATTAAACAACGCCCTGAGCCAATTAAAGCCTTTTCACTCGATCGTATGCGCTTGTGCTTTTGGCGAAATCATGTTTTCTAGAACGGGCTATACCGGAGAAGATGGTTTTGAACTCTTTCTTAACCATGGTCAAGCAGCTGCCTTATGGGATGCTCTGTTACAAGTAGGTGTTTTACCTGCTGGTCTTGGTGCTCGAGATACTTTGCGTATCGAGGCAGGCTATAACCTGTATGGTCAAGATATGTCTTTGACCACGAAACCCATCGATTGCGGCCTATCTTGGACTGTTGATTCACAAGCAAATCGGTCCTTTGTTGGAGCACAGGCTCTGCGCTCTAGTAATCAACAGCGCGCTCTTTTGGGACTCGTTCTTCTTGATAAGGGTATTTTACGAGTCCACCAAGAAGTCATTACCAAACAGGGTAATGGCACAATTACTAGTGGAACATTCAGCCCAAGCTTACAAAAATCCATTGCCTTTGCCAGCCTCCCCAAAGAAACTCCTTTAAAAAGTATCGTTCATGTCAAAGTTCGAGACCAGCTTTTACAAGCCCAAGTTGTCAAAAATGCCTTTGTTCGCCTTGGACAACCCCTTCTTTAATACTCTTGGAGTTCATTATGTCTATTCCTCAAAACCTTCGTTATACAAGTTCCCATGAATGGGTACTTAAAAATGCAGACGGGTCCTTATCTGTTGGGATCACCCACCACGCTCAAGATGCCCTAGGTGATATTGTTTTTTTAGAGTTACCCAACGTTGGGCAAACTCTGCAAGCGTCTGCGAATTGTGCAGTTGTAGAATCCGTTAAAGCTGCTAGTGATATTTATGCCCCTGTCAGTGGTGAAATCGTTGCTATCAATGACTCACTTGCGGCCTCACCTGAATTAATAAACTCGGCGCCCTACGATTCTTGGTTTTTTAAAATCATTCCTAGTTCTCCAACCGAAATTGATGTGCTCTTAGACGCCAATGCTTACGGTGCACAAATAGGTAATTAGGGCTTTACAAAATGACCATTTTTTCCAAAGATTTATTAGACCTTTCTTCAGCATTTTTAAGTCGCCATATTGCACCGTCGCACGATGATCAGACTGCGATGCTTCAGGTTTTGGGTTTGAAATCAACCCCGGATTTAATCAAAGCCGTTGTACCTTCAAGTATTCTTGAAGTTGAAAATCTGGACTTCGGAGAATTTCAAATTGCTCTTCCAGAACATGAGGCTTTGGCAAAACTCCAGCAAATAACGGATCAAAATATCTTACACAAATCTTTTATTGGACAGGGTTATTACAACACCCTGACACCTGGCGTCATTCAACGTAATATCTTAGAAAACCCTGCCTGGTATACAGCTTACACCCCCTATCAACCAGAAATTTCTCAAGGGCGACTAGAAGCGATTGTCAATTTTCAGCAAGTAGTCATTGACCTGACAGGTATGGATATTGCCAATGCGTCCATGCTCGATGAAGGAACTGCTGCTGCAGAAGCGATGACTTTAGCTTTTCGCTCTAATCACAACGCATCGAAAGTGTTTTTTGTTGCACACGATATCTTCCCACAAACCATTGCAGTTCTTCAGACTCGCGCCAAACCATTAGATATTCAAGTTGTGATTGACGACCCAAGCAATATTCATCTCTACCATATATTTGGGGCAATAATTCAGTACCCTAGCGCTCATGGTCAATTACGCACCCTATCTGAATATCAAGCGATGGCCGGGGCAGTTCATCATCAAAAAGCATTATTCATTGTTGCTAGTGACTTACTAGCGTTAACTGTCTTAAACTCTCCTAAACATTTTAACGCTGATATCGTTGTTGGAAATTCACAGCGGTTTGGCGTACCTTTAGGGTTTGGCGGGCCACATGCTGCTTTTTTAGCGACCAAAGATCTCTATAAAAGAAATATGCCGGGGCGTCTAGTTGGCGTGAGCATTGATCAAGCCGGCAATCCCGCTTATCGTTTAGCCCTTCAAACAAGAGAACAACATATTCGTCGAGAAAAAGCAACCTCTAATATTTGTACTGCGCAAGTCCTTTTGGCCGTTATTGCAGGCATGTACGCTGTTTACCACGGTCCTGAGGGATTAAAAAGGATTGCTAAACGGGTGCACTATTTAACTTGTATCCTTGCAAATGGCTTGAAAAAAAATGGGGTTCATCTTAAAAATACTTCTTGGTTTGATACCTTGGAAGTTCAAGTCCTAGATGCTCAGCATGTATCTAGCCTAGCAAGTACAGAAAAGATGTGTTTTAGGTTGATCGATCAGCATCATGTTGGTATTTCCTTGGACGAGTCAACTACTATAGATGACGTGTTTCGTATCCTGCGAATTTTTAACTGTCCAGATGAGAGTTTATTGTGGGATCAAGAATACGAACAGGTGCAACATGTTATACCCCCCTGCTTACAGCGTGAAGAGCCCTTTCTAAGTCACCCAACATTTAATCAGTATCATGCAGAGCATGAAATGCTTCGCTATATTCGCAGGTTGTCCGATAAAGATTTAGCATTAGATAGAACCATGATTCCTCTTGGCTCTTGTACGATGAAGTTAAATGCTACCAGTGAAATGTTACCCATTTCCTGGCCCAACATTAATCAAATTCATCCATTCGCACCTCCCGAACATTGGCGAGGTTATGCAGTTTTAATTGAACAACTTGAAAAAATGTTGTGTGCGGCAACTGGCTATAGTGCAGTTTCGCTGCAGCCTAATGCTGGGTCTCAAGGGGAATATGCCGGCTTACTTGTGATTAGAGCTTATCATGCCTCTCGAAATGAATCACACCGCAATATATGTCTTATCCCATCTTCTGCGCATGGCACAAATCCTGCGTCAGCCCAAATGGCAGGCATGGATGTCGTGGTAGTTGGTTGTGATTTAAATGGCAATATTGATATGGAAGATCTGAGGATCAAAGCTGAACAATATTCGGAGACTTTAGCCGCAATTATGATTACTTATCCCAGTACACATGGCGTCTTTGAGTCTACAGTTAGCGATATTTGTAATCTTATTCATTTGCATGGTGGCCAAGTGTATATTGATGGTGCCAATATGAATGCTCTTGTTGGTACAGCTGCTCCCGGGCACTTTGGTGGAGATGTTAGCCATCTGAATCTTCATAAAACATTCTGTATTCCCCATGGTGGCGGAGGACCAGGAGTTGGTCCAGTTGCCGTAAGAGCTCATCTTGCCGAGTTCTTACCCTTTTCTTATACCGCCAAAACTGTCGACTTTCAACGTACAGATCTACCAAGAATTAGTTCGGCTCCTTTTGGCTCAGCTTCTATTTTGCCAATATCGTGGATGTATATTGCCATGATGGGAGCGCATGGGCTCAAAACGGCCACTGAAGTTGCAATTTTGTCGGCGAATTATCTGGCCAAAAAGCTCTCTTCTTTCTACCCCATTTTATATACGGGACAAAATGGTCTTGTGGCACATGAGTGTATTCTTGACATTCGCCCCATCCAAAAATCTTCAGGGATTACCAATGAAGATATTGCAAAACGTTTAATTGACTACGGATTCCATGCGCCGACAATGAGCTTTCCAGTGCCTGGCACATTAATGCTTGAACCCACCGAGAGTGAATCTAAAGCTGAACTAGATCGTTTTATTGAGGCAATGGTTTCGATTCGCGAGGAAATTGATAAAGTGATTTCTGGAGAGTTTGATGCTATGGATAATCCTTTAAAAAATGCCCCTCATACTTCGCGCATGCTCTCATCAAATATCTGGAAGCATTCTTATTCTAGACAAGTTGCTGGTTTTCCAGTATCTCGTCTTCATCAAAATAAATATTGGCCGCCAGTTAGCCGTATAGATAATGTTTTCGGCGATCGTAATTTGTTTTGCGCTTGTATACCCGTAGATGTGTACGCTCTTTCTAAAGAGTCAGTTTGAGTAGTGGTTGATGATACCGGCTATGACTATTTCAATTACTTCGTCGCCGTAAATACCTATTTTTATATGTCAATTTACGATTACCTACTTTTTATTGAAGGAATGCAGACCGCATGAGCTCAATCTCAGCTCTCGGAATTACGAGCTCTCTAGCCACAGCTTCCCATGTTCTAACCACTTCAAATACTTCACTCGTAATTAGCTTTGCTTGATTAGGTGTTAGCTCATAAGACTCAGCTGTAGTAATCAAACCATCTACTTGAGGGTAGTTATCAATAGTATCTAAATTCAATGCATGCTTGGCTTTATCAATATTGGGATTCAAATCAAATGCTGGTGATAAAAGCCATCCTGAAGTATCAAGACTAAATCTTCAATTTTTTTATCGGTTAGTTCTCTAGCAACATTTTCTAATTCGGCCAACTGAGCTAGGGGCGGTGCCGATAGCTCATGCGAAGCTAAAAACGCATCTGTACCAGGATATTTAAAGCGCAGAGCTCCTTGCCTTGTTTTATCTTGTACACCAATTAAATAATCCCACGCATACAATGACCGGACCGGACGACCGCTATCTCTGGCCTCCATGGCTTCCCGTTGCTTCATGAGCGTTTGTCCCCACCGATCCGGTGAAGAATCTAAAAAGATACCGAAATCCCCTTGCACAGGATTCGGATGGAAAACCGCTTTATCTAAGCTCAAATCAGGATCTATTTCAAAGCGCTGGGAGTTGTCAAGCCAATTGCTGTCGTAATGAAATCGTACATTACCTCTGTCGTGTTTTAGGTATCCTAGTTGGATGGGTCTCGGCCCAATAAATTCGGTATCAATCTAAACCTCTAACTCATCACTAGACATCTTGTGTCCTTTGTTTTTTAACTCCAAGTCTTGAAGAAGTCTACCCAATTGATCATCTTTAGCTAGTAAATTGAAGTCATCTTGAAGTTGTAGTGCTGCCAAAATTCTGAGATATGTTCCAAGGGCTACCGCCGCATGACCTTTTTCTGCACGGTGTAATGTCATTCTTGAAATAGAGGATCTCTGCGCCAAAACTTCCGCGGACATTCCTCGGCGTAAACGAGCTAGCTTAATCCTTTCACCTAAATTGACTAAAATTTTCCGCTCATTAGGAAAGATCGGTTGAGGTTTTGAAGGCATGTATCACATTAATTACAAAAAATAATTTATTTGTAATTAATGTGATACTTTTTCTTTGGAAAACAACGAAGGGTTTTATTAAAACTGGATTGGGTCACGGTCTATGATGATTTTAATAGCCCTAGATTTCTTTTTAACTTTTTCGATTACCCCAAGACAGTGTTCCAAAGCGATTTGAAGAGCCTGCCGGTCGGCTGATTCCAACAACATTTGAGCCCTTTCTTGACCAGCCAGTTTTTGAATTCCTCTTGGTACTGCGTCATACAATAAAACCGGCGTAAATTGATTATGGCAAGACATTACCTCTTTTTTAATTTGCTGTAAAACCTCGACATTTTTTTCAAAACTTCTCGATTCAGCAATAATCATTGCTTGGTAAGAATAGGGCGGTAATTTCGATAGTTTTCTCTCATTCACCAAACTCGTTAGAAATTCCTCGTGCCGATCAGTTGCAATCGCCCAAAATAAGGGGTGCTCTGGGAATTGCGTTTGAATATAAATTTTTGCTTGCTCGCTGCCTTCACCCCGGCCTCCCCGACCGGCAACCTGGACAAGTTGGGAAAACATTTTTTCAATAGCCCTAAAATCATGGGAATACAAACTTTTATCAGCATCTAGAACTATGACTATTTCAACCTGCTCAAAATCATGCCCTTTTGTAAGCATTTGAGTACCCACGATTAACTGGGCTTGTCCACTGTGTATCTTTGCAAACAAATTTTCTGCTTGACCTTTGTTTTTAGAGGTATCACTATCGACCCGAAGTAAACTCATCTGGGGAAATAACTCTTCTAAAACATCCTCTATTTTTTGGGTTCCCATTCCAAGCATTTGTAAATCCTGATTGCCACAATCCGGGCATATTTTAGGTAACCAGTTTACTAAGCCACAATGATGGCATTGCAAGATACGGTCTTCTTGTTTGGCTGATTTTTTATGTACTACCATCCAAGCGCTACATTTTTTACATTCCGACTTCCATGAGCAATGAATACAACTTAATACTGGAGCAAACCCACGCCGGTTAACAAATACTAATGACTGTTTACCTGACTGCCAGGCTTTCTCGATAGCTTGTTTAATTTGGATTGTTAATCCATTTTTATCGAGTTGTTTGTTAATCTTTGCATTTTTTAAATCAATTAATTCTAGTTTGGGGGTTGTTGCCCCCTTTTTTGCGCGATGGCTTAGTTTTAATAATGGTATTTTGTGATCCATTACTTTTAGCCAGGTTTCACAGGATGGTGTGGCTGAACTCAGTAAAATCGGAATTTTTAGATCTGCAGCGCGCCAAATAGCCAAATCTCTAGCCGAGTATCTTAAACCTTCTTGCTGTTTATAGGATTGGTCGTGCTCTTCGTCAACCACTATCGCCCTTAGGTTGGGAATCGGTGCCAGCACACTTAAACGCGTTCCAAGAATAATTTTCCCATGACCGTTTTGTAGTCTCCACCAGGCAAAATTTCTTTCTAATGGAGTCAGATTACTGTGCAATGTAATGAGATCTTTTTCCAAAAAATACTTTTTTAATGTCTTCTCTAATTGGGGGGTTAAGTTAATTTCAGGTACGAGTATTAAGGCTTGTGCATTGTCTCCTTTAGTAATTTCTTGTAGCCAGTTTAAATAGACCGCTGTTTTTCCACTACCCGTAACGCCTCTTAACAATATTGTTTTATACGTTTTTTTTTCACTGTAATCTAGTAAGGTTTTCAACACCTGTTGCTGTTCTTGATTTAGTTCATAGTTCTGGCCCGAAACTTCTGAGTTTTTTTTGCCCGCTAATTTAAGCTGTTGTTTTTCTATTTGTTTTGTTAACTTTTCCCAAAGCTGTGGCTTTTTCCATTCGTTCGGAATTGTTGATAATAGAACCTCCCCGATTGGACGCAGATAATATTTTGCAGCGAAATTAGCCAGTCTCATTATTCCTGGATCTAATCTTGCAATCGGTGCTAACCCTAAAATATCTTTTACGTTACTTTTCTTTCCAGCGCGCTCAGTATATGACAGAGTTTTACTTACCCGGAGTACGATTCCAGTAGTAAGCTTTTTTCCAAACTCCAATTTTACTAAAGTTCCTATTTTAGGAGGCGCTCCTAAGCTTTCCTCGTTCCAATGATAATCAAATAGGTTAAAAAGGGGTGCATCTATGCCGACCTGTACATACAAATTTGCCATTATATTTTTGCTTTCACAAGGCTCTAGTTTGACATCTTTTATTTGTCACTGATACATAACTGGCCTGTGGATAACTCTGTGGATTAGTTTTTAATTTTTGTTTTTAAAACCCATTTTGTTAGTAAGTACTCATTTCTAATTTTTGGGCCATTACAAATTACCATTTAATAACAATAACTTATATAAAATACTT
>CAIQHU010000060.1 GCA_903871735.1 uncultured beta proteobacterium
AGCCGCGTTTTAAAAACCAGTGTTCAGTTCTCGTAGTTAATACGAATAGTTTTTTGAGCCCAAGTTCTTTAGCCCTAGCTTCGACGCGTTTAAGGAGACGTTCGCCATCTCCCGTGCCTTGGGTATCGGGGTCAACAGCAAGGCAGGCCAGTTCGCCGATATTTTCTGCAAATTGAAAGAGGGCTGCGCAACCAAAGATAACGTGATCATGTTCGATCACTGAGAAAGTAGAAATATCTCGTTCGATCACGGATCTTCCTCTTGGGGCAAGGACACCTTCTTCCTCAAGAGGTGAGATGATTTGAAGAATCCCTCCAACATCATCGATTGTTGCCTCACGCAGATTTTCAATATCAGAGGCTACGATCATGGTCCCTACGCCATCATGTGTAAAAAGTTCTTCTAGAACAGCCCCATCTCGGTTGTGGGGTAGTAGATGAACTCGGCTCACGCCAAGTTTGACAGCTTTTGCTGCAATTAAGAGGAGTGAGCGAAGATCTCCAGGCGGCAGTCCACCTTCACCAAGGTACTTATTGAGCTGAGGGAGAGCGATTTCAGCAATATGTTCGCCTGCGGAATTGAATAGTCCGTTGATGTTGGAGAGAAAGATCAGTTTGTCGGCTTTCAGGGCAGTTGCGGTGGAGCAGGCAACATCCTCATAGGCCAAGTTAAAAGCTTGTCCAGTGGGCGAGAAGCCGAGTGGTGATAAAAGAACGATCTTATGGTGGTCTAGAGACATCTTGATCGATTCATGGTCTACTTTGCGAACGAGACCGGTATGCATAAAATCGACCCCTTCGACCACCCCAACTGGGCGGGCGGTAATGAAGTTGCCTGAGATGACCGAGATTCGTGAACCTGCCATAGGCGTGTTGGGTAGGCCTTGGCTAAAGCAGGCCTCGATGTCGAGGCGTAACTCTCCGACCGCTTCTTTAACGCACTCCATGGCGGCTGGGTCTGTAATTCGATAGCCCAGCATTTGTCCAGTACCGTAGCGAGCCTCGATGGAGTGCAAGGCTAGTTGCTCTTGAATTTGTGGGCGAGAGCCATGTACTAAAACAATCCGCATCCCCATGGCATGCAGCATAGCGATATCTTCGACCAGATTTTCTAATTCGCTATCCGTAGCGAGTTCTCCGGCAAAGGCAATGACAAAAGTTTTGTTATGAAACGAGTGAATGTAGGGCGCAACATTTCTAAGCCAGCTGACAAACGGAAAGATATCGGGCTGCGTTTGGGCAGGAGATATTGGATGATTTGGCAGGTTTTTTGATGAATTGCTCGGCATAAGCGAAAATTATAGGATGCTTATTCATCTAAATGCTAAAAAACATTTCTAAAGTTGGAAAAATCTCACATTACCATCGAGTTTCCAGAGCTTTTGCCTGTGTCTATCCAGCGTCAGGCGATTATGGATGCTTTACAACACCACCAAGTCATAATTGTTTGTGGAGAGACAGGCTCGGGTAAAACAACCCAATTATCAAAAATTTGTCTTTTGATGGGGCGTGGTCGGCTCAATGGAACAGATCGGATGATTGGCCATACCCAGCCACGAAGAATTGCTGCGACTGCTACTGCCAAGCGCATTGCTCAGGAGTTAGGAAGCCCTTTAGGACAAGATGTGGGTTTTCAGGTGCGGTTTTCGGATAAGACGAGTGCTACGACCTCGATTAAGTTGATGACAGATGGTATTTTGCTAGCTCAGACACAGCAGGATCCCTTATTAAAAGCTTATGACACTCTAATTATTGATGAGGCCCATGAACGCAGTTTAAATATCGATTTTTTACTAGGTTATTTAAAGCAGATATTACCTAAACGACCTGATTTAAAGTTAATTATTACATCAGCAACATTAGATGCTGATTTATTTGTAAAGCATTTTTCTAGTTTAGGGCAGGCCGTGCCGATCATTGAGGTAAGTGGTCGATTATTTCCGGTTGAGTTACGTTATCGTCCTTTGGATGCTCCAATCCTAAAAGCGGGTAAGGATGCTCGCGAGGGTAAAGATAGGAAGGAGACTCAAGAACTGAGTGAGGCGATTGTAGAGGCCATTTCCGAGTTATGGCAGCAAGGTGTGGCGGGTGCCGGAGATATTTTAGTTTTCTTACCAGGTGAGCGAGAGATACGGGAATGCGCGAGTGCTATTAGAAAAGATATTCATTTAATACAACGATTCCAACCGACGATAATGACATTGTTTGCTAGGCAGTCAGTCACTGAGCAAGAGCGTATATTTCAGCCTAGCAATAGCCGACGAATTGTACTTGCCACGAATGTTGCAGAGACCTCATTAACTGTTCCGGGAATTCGTTTTGTGATTGACACTGGCGTGGCTCGGATGAAGCGCTACTCGTATCGCAATAAAGTTGAGCAGTTACAAATTGAGCCAATTGCCCAATCAGCCGCAAGGCAAAGGGCCGGTCGATGTGGGCGAGTGGCGGATGGTATTTGTGTGCGTTTGTATAGTGAGGAGGACTTCTTAGCTAGGCCAGTGCACACGGATCCGGAGATTTTGCGAAGTTCCTTAGCGGCTGTGATTTTAAAGATGGCTTCGCTAAAACTCTCGCGCATAAATGAATTCCCATTTTTGCAAGCGCCTCAGGGGCGGGCAATTAGTGATGGCATTCAATTACTAGAAGAACTAGGGGCCGTTGAATCCGAGGAAACAAATTTAGGACGAGGAGTCAGATTAACAGCGATTGGTATCGAGATCGCTCAATTACCATTAGATCCTCGGGTTGGAAGAATGTTACTTGCCGCAAAAGATCAGCATGCCTTGCGAGAGGTTTTAATCATTGCCACGGCGCTAGCAATTTTAGACCCGCGTGAACGCCCTGCTGAATTGAGTCAGGCTGCGGATCAGGCTCACCGTATTTTTGTTGACGAGCAATCAGAATTTTTATCCTATATGAAATTGTGGGATTGGTATCAAAGGGCTGTTGAGCAAAAGATGAGTCAGCGTAGTCTCGAGCAATATTGTCGGGGGAGTTTTGTGTCTGCAAGGCGGATGCGCGAATGGAAAGATGTGCATAGTCAATTACAGCGCTTACTTATTGAGCAAGGATGGAAGGAAAACACCGTAGCGGCAACCTATGAACAAATACATACATCCCTCTTAACTGGCTTACTCGGAAATATCGCCAAAAAAGCGGCGGAAGATATTTTCTATGAAGGTGCTCGTGGGATTAAATTAAGTATTTGGCCAGGATCTTTCATTAGTAAGAAAGTTGGCGCTTGGATAGTTGCTGCAGAATTAGTTGAAACACATCGCATCTATGCCAGAACAATCGCCAAAATAGACCCTAGATGGGTCGAGAAAATTTGTTCGCACCGTTTGGTCATGTCATGGAGTGAGCCCTTTTGGGATACAAAAACGGGTGAAGTGATGGCACATGAACAGGGTTCTTTATACGGTTTAGCCTTGTATCATGGCCGTAAAGTGCGTTATGGACTAATGGATCCAGCGCAGGCTAGACAGTTATTTATTCAACGCGCTTTAGTTGAGGGTGTTTTATTTGGTTCAGCAGAAATCTCCCAACTTCAAAAGCAAAGTGGGAGGTTATTTCATTTCTTTTGGCACAACGTGCAGATGGTTAAAGAGGTGGAGGCGATTGAGCACCGCTCTAGACGGCAAGACGTTTTAGTGAACGATTTAATGATTGCTGAATTTTACGATTCCAGATTACCTAAGTCGGTATTAAGTCGGGCTACTTTACAAACATGGTTGGAGCAAGACGGTGCGCATCAAGAGATCTTAAAGTTGCAAAAGGATGACTTAATGCGACATGAAGCGTTGAGTATTACTGATGATCGATATCCAAAAAAGATGGTTGTATCTGGCACTGCGTTAAAGTTGTCTTACCACTTTGAGCCAGGAAGTTTAAGGGATGGAGTCACCTTAGAGTTACCTTTAGCTTTTTTAAATCAAATTGATGCACGGGTTTGTGAATGGCTAGTTCCGGGTTTATGCATTGAAAAAATTCACTTGTATTTAAAGACATTACCCCAAAAATTACGTCGCCATTGCGTACCGTTGCCAAACTATGCAAAGGATTTTATTGAGCGCTGTTTGGAGGGCAAAACTTTTTATCAGGGCGATCTTTTGGAAGCTTTAATGAAGGATATTTGGTCTGAGAGAAAGGTTCAGGTCAAGCGGATTGATTTTCGGCCTGAAAACATTCCGGTACATTGCTTGATGAATTTTCGATTAGTCGATGAACATGGTCGTCAATTAGAGTTAGATCGTCGTCTAGATTTCTTACGAAGCGGTTATGCCAAAGAAGCGCGAGCAGTTTTTCAGGAAGTTGCTACGCAGGCCATGAACCAAGGGTTAGTTGAAATCAAGACTGATAGTCCTTTGTTTAGGAATGCACATCTAGATACGACTCAGGGTGATTCTACTGAGGTAGTTCAACACGTTGGTGAGGGCTTGATTGAAAATGGGCGCTCGAACGAAAAGTCTCTAATCGTTAAGCAGGCTAACCCACAATCCGTCGTTCAGGGATTGCCATTTACGCATGATCGTGTGATTACTGAATGGAGTTTTGGTGAATTACCTGAGTTACTAGAGATGGTACGGGGTCAGCAAACACTCTATGGATACCCAGCTTTAGTTGATCAGCAGGCGCATTGTGTGATCCAAGTATTTGATGATCCAGCATTAGCACGTAGAACCCACTTTATAGGACTTCGGCGATTATTTTCAATCGCTCAAAAAGACACTATTAAGTCATTAAACAAACAATTACCTAGTGCGCGGGAGATTGGTTTATTGTTTATGCAAATTGGTACTGTTGAGGAAGTATTGGGGCAAATTGTAGATTTAGCACTGGAGCGTTCTGCGCTGTATGACCCTTTACCGCATGATCAACAATCCTTTGAGCTCCGTTTATTAGCTAGTCGTGGCAAGCTAGCGCTCATTGCTCAGGAGATTGCTCGGCAGGTACTAGCATGTTTAGAGGCATATAGTGAGGCGCAAAAGAAGTTAGCGCAAAATAAGTCTGTAGCCAATTTAGCGTATGAAGATATCAGTGCGCAATTAAAGTTACTCATTCATGGGCGTTTTGTAGCTACCACGCCCTATGAACAGCTAGTTCATTTACCTAGATATTTAAGGGCTGTTATTGTCCGGTTGGATAAGTTGCGTAGTAATCTGGTTAGAGACGGTCAGAATCAATTGGAGTGGCAAAAACTGCATAGAAAATGGTTGCAAATGATGCAGTCGCAGGCTGGAAATTATTTAGAAGAGGGGCGTGAATTAGCACAAATTCGTTGGCAGTTTGAGGAGTTAAGAGTCGTTTTGTTTGCCCAAGAATTAAAAACACCTACTCCAATGTCAATCAAGCGCTTAGAAAAAATATTACTCAGCCTTCAAGGGTAAAATAGGCAACTATGTGGACTGAATTAGAACGACTATTAAATCGATTGAATACCAACCTGAAAAGCGTATTTTATGCGCCAGCCTTGTTGCTTTTGTTAGCGCCTTTTTGGGGCGCGGCCTTGGCGCAGAACAGTCAGCAAAGCATTTTGGCTCAGGCGGCTCAGTCATCAACAAACGCTTCCACAAACATATCAACGAACACATCAACGAACTCGTCCGCAAATCCTTCTGTAAATAATGCCTCAAGCCAACAGCCTTCTTCAGGTCTGCAGTCCCAAGCACCCTTAGGTTCTAGCCCTGAACCGAGAGCAACCAGTTCTTCTTCAAGTTTGTCAAGCGCTCCGAAGATAGCGATAGTTTTGAACTCTGGTTCGGCGACCGTCTCGCGCATTGACATGCAAAATCGGGTTGTTATTGATGAGTTTCACGTAGGTAAAGAGCCACATCACCTAATGATGATGCCTGACCAGAAAAATCTCATTGTAGCTAATGCTGCGGGTGATAACTTAGTTGTTTTGGATGCTGCCACCGGTTTAAAAGGGGCCATAATCCCTAAAATTATAGATCCCTATCACATTGCTTATTCTCCGAATAAGAAATGGTTTGTCGTGGCTGGTAATCGGCTTGATCGCGTTGACTTGTATCAAGTTGTCAATGGGGAGATTATGCAGCCGCCTAAGATTTTTAAGATTCCCAAAACACCCAGTCATATTGCTATTACTAGTGACAGTAAAACTGCTTTTGTAACATTGCAAGACAGCAATCAATTAGTTGCGATTGATTTAGAAAAGCAAGTTGAATTATGGAAAATGCCGGTTGGAAAAATGCCGGCCGGCGTGTGGTTAACTCCAGGAGACCGTTATCTACTTATCGGTATGACGGGGGAGGACTATGTTGCTGTGATTGATTGGAAAAATCAAAAGCTCATGAAAACGATTAAGACGGGCCGAGGGGCGCATAACTTTCGACCACTGGGTGATAGTCGGCATATTTTTATTACCAATCGAGTTGATTCGACCATCAGTAAGATCGACATGGATACGCTTGAAAAGGTTTTAGATATTAAGGGTTTGCCTGCAGGGCCAGATTGCATGGATATTACACCGGACCAAAAAGAATTATGGGTCACTTTTCGATTCTCGAAAAAAGTGGGGATTATTAATTTAACCAATTATCGATTAGAAAAAACCATTAAGGTGAGCAATAGTCCTCATGGGGTATTTTTTACGCCTAGCGCTTCTTGGCAATGACTTTTTTAAGGGGTTTAGTGGTGTATCCAAATAATTGGAGTTTGAGGATTTTGGTAGTGGGGTGAGGGGAATAAAGGGGATGAAAAATCATTTTTTGAGGTTTCGTTTGCTATGGATATGTTGGGTAGTTTGCCTGAGCTTAGGAAGCCCAAGTTTTGTGCAGGCTAGTTGCCTTAAGCCGATTTATTTGACTTTTGATACTGGTAATATGTCCGTTGCGAAACACGTTGCAGATGTGTTGCGCAAACATGGGGTGCGCGCGACCTTTTTTTTATCGAATGAAAAGACTTTCCGTAACGATTTTGCCTTAGATGATTCATGGCAAAGTTTTTGGCAGGCTTTAGTTCAAGATGGGCACAAGTTTGGGAGTCATACTTGGGATCACACTTATTGGCAGAAGGATCAATCGGCTGAGTTAGTGCTTGTCAAGTCGCAATTTGGACCAAATGCTAATCGACTTGAGACAGTAAATGCTAGACAGTACTGTCACATGTTAAAGCAAGTTGAGCAGCGTTTTATCGAGTTAACTAGTCGTAACTTGGATCCGATTTGGCGTGCACCAGGCGGGAAGGTTTCTCCGCAATTGATTGCGATGGGTAAGAGTTGTGGTTTTGTCCATATCGGTTGGAGTAAAGCGGGATTTTTAGGGGATGAATTATCCTCGGAGAAGTTCTCAAATAGTACTTTATTGGCAAATGCTTTAGCAAATTTGAGGGCGGGTGACATTGCCATGGCCCATTTAGGTATTTGGTCGCGAAAGGATCCGTGGGCCTTAGGAGTTTTAGAGCCATTAATTATTGGTTTAAAAGAGAAGGGTTATTGTTTTGCGACGATTGGGAAATAATACGTGATGGGTATTTTTGATATGGCGCATGAATGGCTCATGCAAAATACGGTATTGCCTTTTTTATATTATGTTGGTTGGATGGATTTGGCGGAGGACGCCAATTTCGCGTTAGATTGGTTTTTACTTGGGATATTGCAGTTATGCGTGATTGCTTTTATTTTTAGACCGCTAGAATCATCCGAGCGTCCTGAGGTATTTGGAGCGGGAGCGAGTAATTCCATGCAGGATTGGGGAGCAGATCATCGCCAGGCTATTCGGGTTGACTTGATTTATACCGTGATTAATCGCTTAGGTATTTTTCATGTATTCTTCTTCTTCTTTTTCTCGGAAATTTTTATTAGTTTGAGTGCGCAGTTGCATGATTTTCGTTTTGAGCGTTGGAATGTTGAACTATGGTGGCCTGGAGTGACATCGAATCCCTTAGTGAGTTTATTTATTTATCTGATTCTTTTCGATTTTGTAGATTACTGGTATCACCGAATCTCACACCGTTTTGGTTGGTGGTGGCAGCTACATGCTTTGCACCACAGCCAACAACACATGACGTCTTGGTCAGATAACCGCAATCACTTTGTAGATGATTTGATCCGAGCGATCGTGTTTTCTAGTGTTGCGTTACTAGTTGGGGTTGAGCCTGGGCAATTCTTACTCATTATTATGTTGAGTGAGTTAATACAAAGTTGGCAACACGGTTTTTATCAAAACAATTTTTGGTATCTTAAATATGTGCTTGTAACCCCACAATTTCATCGCTTACACCACGCGATTGATTTGGGTTATGAAGCCCCGGGTCGGCCTGGGGTGCTGGGCGGATGTAATTTTGGGGTATTACTACCTTGGTGGGATTTGCTCTTCCGAACGGCCTCTTTTGATTTTACCTATCGTCCAACAGGGGTAAGAGACTGGCCGTTGCCATCCGATCTATGGGCTCAGCAGTGGATTGCTTTAAGACGCTCTTGGCAGAAGACGGCTTTTCCTCAATGGATGGTTTCTAAATGAATATTTTGTTACGGTCTTTTGGCTTATCCTTGCGAGATATTTTTCATCCGCGCATTGTGTGGCTATCGATTCGACCATTTGCGATAACAGGTTTATTGTGGTTGGTGATTTTGTGGTTTTCATGGACTCCGATGCTCGATTTCACGAAGCAATTGATTACAGAATCATGGCTGACGCAATGGTTAGCTGATTTGATTGTAAAAATCGGCTGGGATGGTTTTAGGGGTGTACTTAGCCCTTATCTTGCCTTAGTCGTGCTTATGCCCTTACTCGTCGTTTCTTTATTGATGATTGTCTCGTTGACAACGACGGACGCGGTTCTAGGCCACGTCAGCAGGCAAAATACGTATCGTGAGATGGAAAGTTTGCAAGGCGGATCTTTGCTAGGTAGTGTTTGGTTAACGATTTGGGCAACTGGTTTATGTTTACTTGGGATGCTCATTACTCTCCCTTTTTGGTGGATTCCGCCATTATTTGCGTTCATACCCCCTATAATTTGGGGGTGGTTGACTGCCCGGTTAATGTCGTATGATGTCTTGGCTTTACATGCCTCATCGGTTGAGCGCAGTCATTTGATGCGGTTGCATCGATGGCAATTACTTGGAATGGGTATTGGAGTTGGTCTTTTGGGAGCGGTACCAACCTTTTTTTGGTTTTCTAGTATTTTTATGTTAGTTCTGTTTCCATTTGTTTCAATATTCATGTTGTGGGTTTATTCTTTAGTTTTTATCTTTGCCGCACTTTGGTTTTCGCATTACTTATTATTCGCTTTAAAACAGCATCGCCAGTTACAAGGAGAAAGCATTTGAAACTGACTGTTCAAAAAATTGGTTTAATTGTAGTTGGAGACGAGATTTTATCTGGTAGGCGCTTGGATAAGCACCTACCTAAATTGGTCGAGTTATTAGGTATCAGAGGGATGCAGCTATCTTGGGCGGAGTATATTGGAGATGATCCGCAGAGAATTGTTGACACGCTAAAACGCAGTTTTGCCTCCAAGGATATTGTTTTTAGTACTGGTGGTATTGGTGCCACTCCAGATGATCACACCCGGGCATGCACTGCCAAGGCCTTAGGTTTGGAATTAGCTTTACATCCCGAGGCGAAGGACTTAATTAGTCAACGCATTATAGAAACAGCCGAGGGTGATCCAATCAAGGCTGATTTAACTAGTCCGGGAAGTTTGCAGCGATTTCGTATGGGGGAGTTTCCGATTGGCAGTCAGACGATTCCGAATACGTATAATTTGATACCTGGGTATTCTATTCAAGAGCATTATTTTTTACCAGGATTTCCGGTGATGGCCGAAAGAATGATGGCCTGGGTTTTAGATACCTATTATCCGCATATGTTTCATCAAAACGACTATATCGAAAAGAGTTTTTTAGTTGGCGGGTCCGTTGAGGCGACGATTACTCCTTTGATGGAGGAGATTGAGCGCTTGTATCCGAAGATTAAAGTTTTTAGTTTGCCCTCTTTAGGTGATCCTAGTCGAGGTGGACTATACGCCCAAAGGCACATTGAGTTGGGTGTCAAAGGTCCAGTAGAATTAGTAGATGTATCTCTAAAAGAGCTGCGGGCCGGAGTTACTGCATTGCAATTGCCGACCTACGATCTACCCTAATTCCTTATTTCGGTATGATCCAATCCAGAATGCACCATAATGGTGCATTCTGGTTGTTTCAAGAGCCCTTAATTTGTTCTAATCAAATTAAGGATTATTTAATTAAGTTATTCGTTTTTAGGAGAAATGCATGAGTAAAGCCGTTGCTGACGTATTCAAGATGGTGAAGGACAAGGAAATTACTTTTATTGATTTTCGTTTCACTGACACCAAGGGTAAGGAACAGCATGTTTCTGTGCCTGTATCTGTTTTTGATGAAGATAAATTTGAAAACGGTCATGCCTTTGATGGTTCTTCAATTGCTGGCTGGAAGGGGATTGAAGCTTCCGATATGTTATTGATGCCTGATCCAAGTACGGCTTATATTGATCCGTTTTATGAAGAGCCAACTTTAGTTTTAACTTGTGATGTCGTTGAGCCGACAGATGGTAAAGGCTATGATCGGGACCCACGATCGATTGCAAAGCGTTGTGAAGCTTATTTAAAGAGTACTGGCCTTGGTGATACAGCTTACTTTGGTCCTGAGCCCGAATTCTTTATTTTTGATGGTGTGCGCTGGAATACAGACATGCAGGGATCATTTGTAAAAATTGATTCTGAAGAGGCTCCTTGGTCTTCTGGAATGGAATTTGAAGGGGGTAACACGGGTCATCGTCCGGGCAAGAAGGGTGGGTATTTCCCCGTTGCGCCGCTTGACACTTTTCAAGATATGCGTTCTGAGATGTGTTTACTGTTAGAGTCCGTTGGTATACCCGTTGAGGTGCACCATCATGAAGTCGCTGGACAAGGCCAAAATGAGCTCGGCACGAAGTTTAGTACATTAGTGCAACGGGCTGACTGGACTATTTTACAAAAGTATATCGTCCACAATGTAGCCCATGCTTATGGCAAGACAGCGACCTTTATGCCTAAGCCAATTGTTGGTGATAACGGCTCCGGTATGCACGTTCATCAATCTGTTTGGAAAGACGGCATTAATTTATTTGCAGGTAATGGTTACGCTGGTTTGTCTGAGTTTGCGCTGTACTATATTGGCGGGATTATCAAGCACGCCCGAGCCTTAAATGCGATCACTAATCCTGGTACGAATTCCTACAAGCGTTTAGTGCCTGGTTTTGAAGCGCCGGTCAAATTAGCCTATTCAGCGCGCAACCGCTCTGCCTCGATTCGTATTCCGTATGTTGCTAATCCCAAAGGACGGCGGATTGAGACGCGTTTCCCAGATCCATTAGCCAATCCCTATTTAGCCTTCTCAGCCTTACTCATGGCTGGTCTCGATGGTGTTCAAAACAAGATTCATCCTGGAGAGGCGGCTGATAAGAATCTATATGATTTACCTCCAGAAGAAGACGCGAAGATCCCAACGGTATGCAGTAGCTTAGACCAAGCTTTGGAGCATTTAGATAAGGACCGGGAGTTCTTGACTCGCGGTGGCGTCTTTACGGACTCCATGTTGGATGCTTATATATCTCTCAAGATGGAAGAGGTCACTCGTTTTCGAATGACTACCCATCCGATTGAGTTTGAAATGTATTATTCACTTTAATCTAAACCATAGCGCCCATGCGCATTTTACAAATTGGGGCAGCTAAGGCTGCCCTTTTTAATCCCCAAGAGGCTCTAGACCAGTTGCCCAATTCGATTCTTATCCTTGATAAGACATTAGGGACTGTGATTTACGCGAATACGGCAGCTGAGGTTTCCTTAAAAATTTCCCGAAAAAGTCTGATGGGGGTTGAACTAAGGGATGTTTTTGGTGAAAATTCAGTTCTGGAAGATTTAATTATCCAGTTTAAATTAGATGGTATGACCCAGCGCATTGATTTACTTTTAGGTTTGGGTCCACTGCGTGCAGATCAAAAAGAGTTTTTAGCCTATTTGATTCTTGCGCCCCTTGAGGGTGCTGATTTAGTGATTCTTGAATGGTTTGAAATTGATCAGCAAAACAAGAGTGCTCGCGAAGAGCGTTTAATCATGCAGGCGCGTGCCAATAAAGAGTTGATGCGTAATTTAGCGCACGAGATCAAAAATCCTTTGGGCGGTATCCGAGGAGCTGCGCAATTACTAGACTATGAATTACCAGATCCTTCTTTGAAGGAATATACCAAGGTCATGATTAAAGAGGTCGATCGTTTACAAACCTTAGTTGATCGCTTATTAGCTCCCCATAAACGCCAGAAGCAAATCGCCCAAGTCAATATTCATGAAGTCCTAGAGCGAGTCCGAAGTGTCGTTCTAGCTGAGTTTGCACAAGGCTTAAGTATTACGCGTTTTTATGACGTTAGTTTGCCCGAGATCATTGGCGATAAAGAAATTTTGATACAAGCTTTACTCAATATTGTACATAATGCAGCTCAAATTTTAGAAGAACGCATTGCCCATGCAGATGCATTAATCCGTTTAGAGACTAGTATTTCACGCAACATTACCATTGCAAGAAAGCGCTTTAAGTTAGCTTTAAATGTCTACATTATTGATAATGGACCAGGCATTTCTGCGGACATCATAGACCATATCTTTTTGCCTTTAGTTTCAGGGCGACCATCAGGGAGTGGGCTTGGTTTAACTTTAGCGCAATCATTTATTCAAATGCACGGTGGTTTTATTAGTGTTCAGAGTGAACCTGGTAAGACGATCTTTCATATTTTAATTCCGTACACATCACCAGATTTTTTGAATAATATTGAACTTAGGGGTCAACCATGAAAGCAGTTTGGATCGTCGATGATGATCAATCAATTCGTTGGGTCTTAGAAAAATCACTCACTAGGCAGGCGATTCCCTTTAAGAGTTTTTCTAATCCAGATGATGTTTTAGATATGCTTGAAAAAGAAAAGCCCCAGTTGATTATTTCGGATATTCGGATGCCCAAGGGTAGTGGTATTACATTACTGCAGCAGATTAAGCAAGATTACCCAAAAATTCCAGTGATTGTGATGACAGCTTATTCCGATATGGACTCTGCTGTAGCAGCATTTCAGGGGGGAGCCTTTGAATATATTACGAAGCCATTTGATATAGCTGATTTGATGGAATTAATTCAACGTGCGATTAGTGAGAGCATGAGTGCAGAGCAAATTAAGACACAGTTTGCGCCGCAGGTCGCAGCAAAAAATAGTGCTGTGCCTGAGTTAATTGGTCAGGCACCTGCGATGCAAGAAGTTTTTAGAGCGATTGGTCGACTGTCTCAGTCAAGTGCTACCGTCTTAATTACTGGTGAATCTGGCACTGGTAAAGAGTTAGTTGCTAGGGCATTACACCGGCATAGTGCCCGGGTTTCTGGCCCATTTGTCGAAATGAATTTAGCCGCTACCCCAAAAGAATTAATTGAGGCCGAGTTATTTGGCTACGAGCGAGGCGCTTTTGCAAATGCAACCGCTAGAAGGCGTGGTAATTTTGAATTAGCCGATGGTGGCACTTTATTTTTGGATGAAATTGCCGACATGCCATTGGAGTCACAAAGTTCGTTGTTAAGGCTCTTAGAGGACGGAAAATTTTATCGGATTGGGGGTCAGGAGCTTTTATCTGCAAATGTTCGAATTGTTGCTTCGAGTAATCAAAACTTGGAGATGTTAGTGTCGAAGGGATCTTTTCGGCAAGACTTATTTCACCGCTTAAATGTAATTCGCTTAACCTTACCAGCTTTGCGTGAGCGAGTTGAGGACATTCATTTATTAGCGCAACATTTTTTATTAGCCAGTGCTCGGCAAATTGGGGTGAAGACCAAGTTTTTGTTGCCTGAGACGGTCGAACTATTGGGTCAAATGGCCTTTCCTGGCAATGTGCGCCAATTACAAAGTATCTGTCATTGGTTAACTGTGATGGTTTCTTCAGTACAAATAGCACCTAAAGATTTACCACGTAATATTCAACAGTTTGTAAATACTGCGGTTGATGAAGATGCCATTTCAACGACGCTTGCACCGGAGTCTAATTTAGGAAGTTTAGTGAATGTTGGTTTGAGTTTGGGGCATTCGAACAACTCTTCTTGGGAGGCAACTTTAGCGATCATTGCAAAGAAGATGCTAGAAGATGGTAAGGCAGAGGTTTATCAACACTTACTCGGTTCTTTTGAAAAGTCCGTGATTTCTGCAGCACTTGAGATTACGCGTGGGCGCAAGGTGGAGGCGGCTGAGCGATTAGGGATTGGTCGCAACACGATTACCCGCAAATTACAAGAGCTAGGGATTGATTAGTTTTGCGGTGCTTGGACTTTGTTCAGTGTGAGGATAACGGGGGCGTGATCTGAGGGTTGTTCCCATGTTCTTGGAGTTTTGTCGACGTCACATGCGGTGCAACTACCTTGCAGGGCTTGATTAATGAGGATATGGTCGATCCGAACACCTGCATTACGTCGAAAACCCATCATCCGGTAGTCCCACCAAGTAAAGGTTTTTGGTGGATGAGTAAACTGTCTAAAGGTATCAATCAGGCCCATTTCTGCAAACTCAAAAAAGTATGCGCGCTCTTCAGGAGAGACTAGATTTTGGCCAATCCAAGCTGCAGGGTCGTGCACATCTTCGTCTCTTGGCGCGATATTAAAGTCGCCTAAAAGGACAACCCGTTCATGCTGTTCTAATTGGGTATACAGATAGGATTTAAGTGCCTTAAGCCAAGCCAACTTATAAGAAAACTTTTCAGTACCAGGCGCTTGACCGTTTGGAAAGTAGGCACAGATAACACGCAGTGGCGCCATATTTTGGCAGTGGATTGTGGCACTCAAAAGACGTTGCTGTTCATCTGGAAATCCAGGGATATTGTTTTGGATTTGTAAAAAAGCTGTTTCAGGGTCTTGCGTTAAGGCGGTAAGAGCGGCGCGGCGCACGATCAGTGCTACACCGTTATAGGTTTTTTGGCCTAGAGCGATTGCCAGATACCCGGCATTTTCTAGTTCTTGATAGGGAAACTTCTCCGTGGTTAATTTGAGTTCTTGCAGACCTAGAATATCGATGGGTTTTTTTTCTTGAGAGGTTTGCTCAAGCCACTGTAATAAGTGCGTAATTCGTACTTTAATCGAATTCACATTCCAGGTAGCTAGCCGCAGTTGGTGCATTACGATGCTTGGTCCATTAGGCCACCATGACGAAGCAGGGCATCGATTTGAGGAGGGCGCCCACGAAAGGCGGCAAAGGATTCAGCCGCTGGTCTACTTCCTCCTACTTCGAGGATTTCTTGTCGATATTTGATACCGACTTGTGGATTTAAGATTGAACCAAAAGAACTGAGCTGTTCCTCGAAAGCGGCAAAGGCATCAGCAGACAGGACTTCTGCCCATTTGTAGCTATAGTAGCCAGCGGCGTAGCCACCGGCAAAAATATGGCTAAAAGTATTGATCCATCGGGATATGTCAGCTTGCGGTAAAACATGTATCGCATCGTTGATTTTTTTAGCGAGCGTTAGGATGTCGCCATCGTTGGCTTTGGACGGATCAAAATTGGCATGTAATTCCCAATCCACCGAAGCAAGAACAATTTGTCGCAAAGTAAATAAGCCATTTTGGAAATTTTTAGCTGCAAGCATTTTGTCAAAAAGATCTTTTGGCAGGGGCTTTTGCGTATCTTGGTGTTTAGAAAGTTGTTCGATCACTTCATAATCCCAGCAGAAGTTTTCCATCAACTGGCTAGGCAGTTCGACAGCGTCCCATTCCACCCCATTAATTCCTGAGACGCCTAAAGTATCTACTTGGGTGAGGAGGTGGTGTAAGCCGTGTCCGAATTCATGAAAAAGAGTAATCACATCATCGTGATAAATCGTTGCGGGTTGGTGGGTGCCATCGGTATTTTTGCTGGGAGCTGGAAAATTACACACTAAATAAGCCACAGGTGTTTGAAGATCTTGGTTAGTCTGGCGTTGGCGGCTGCGGGCATCATCCATCCAGGCTCCGCCTCTTTTGCCAGAGCGGGCATAGGGGTCTAGATAAAAATGGGAAATAGTTTGATTGTGCTGATTTTGAACCTGAAAGGATTGCACATCGGGGTGCCAGACGGGTAGATTTGTAGCTACGATTTTTACTTGTAAGACAGTTTCAATAACATGAAAAAGGCCTGTGAGGACTTGGTCTAAAGGGAAGTATTGTTTGACTTCTTGTTCTGAGAAAAGATAGGTTTTTTGTTTGAGTTTTTCTGAGGCGTAAGTAATATCCCAAGGTTCAAGCGTGTCAAGTTGCAGGTGTTTGCGGGCAAACTCTTGCAGTTGCAAAAGGTCTTGTTCGGCAGGTTTTTTGGCACGTTGGCCAAAGTCTTGTAAAAAAGAGCTCACTTCCTCGACGGTATTTGCCATTTTGGGTACGATACTCAGTGTGGCGTAATTTTTCAGTCCAAGAAGATGGGCTTCTTGCTGGCGAAGTTGCAGGATTTGCAGCATTAGTTGGCTATTATCCCAAGCCTTGGATCCTAAGCCATAGATTGGTCCTAATTCGGAGGCTCTTGTGACATAGGCCTTATACATGAGTTCGCGCAGTGGGCGATGATCAGCGAGTTGCTGGATTGGAAAGTAAGAAGGAAAGTGTAGGCTAAAGGCAAAACCGCTCAATTTTTTTTCTAAGGCGAGATCTTTGGCAGCGGTTAGTACTTCGGGTGGTAGTCCTTGCAAATGCGAGTCATCTTTTTCTAGATGAATGAAATGGTCAGTTGCATCCAGGATATGGTCGGAATAGCTTTTACAATAATTTGCTAAGTCCTGGGCGATTTTTGCAAAAATCGGTTTATCTGTTGGCGAGAGTTCTGCGCCCCCGAGTCGGAAGGATCTGAGGGTATTATTGATATCCTTTTTTTGGGCGGTGCTCAGGGCATCCCAAGCAGAGGAGCTTTGAAGCTTTTTATACCGTTCATAAAGTGCGATATTTTGGTTAAATGCGCTACTAAAGGCGGTTACTTGGGGGAGCATTTTGGCATGTTCGGCCCTTAACTCAGGATAATCGGCCACGCTTGTTAGGTGGTTAACAACTCCCCATGCTCGGCCTAGAGCCTCATTTGCTTGCTCTAGAGGCGCGATTAAATTTTCCCAAGTTGGCTGATCTGGAAGCTTGGCAGCATGATTGAGGGCGGTAGTTGCTTGTTCAAGAAGTACGGAAATGGCTGGTTCGATATGTTCGGCCTTGATTTGAGAATAATCAGGCAAGTCATGGCCCATGGCCAGCAAGGGGTTATTTATCGGCATGAATTAATTCCTTACGTGGAGATGTTGGGCAGCTTCGAGAGTATTTTGTAAAAGCATCGTAATTGTCATTGGGCCGACGCCTCCAGGGACTGGTGTAATCCAATTAGCGACGTATTTTACTTCGTCAAAATCCACATCACCGCATAATTTTCCATCAGGTAGGCGATTGATACCCACGTCGATCACAATTGCTCCGGGTTTGACCATCTGGGCCGAAACCATTTTTGGTTTACCTGTCGCGACAACTAAAATATCTGCCTCTTTTGAATGGAAAGACAGATCTCTTGTTTTGGAATTACAAATAGTCACGGTTGCACCTGCTTGCAGAAGGAGCATTGCCATGGGTTTGCCAACGATATTCGATGCCCCGATAATTACTGCTCGCGCCCCTCGAATCGGGTAATCGGTACTTTCTATCAGCGCCATACAACCATAGGGAGTACAGGGTTTAAAAAGTGGCTTACCAGTCATTAAGGCCCCAGCGTTTGCAACATGAAAGCCGTCCACATCCTTTTTAGGGTGAATTGCCTCAATGACGCTATGGCTGTCTATATGACTTGGTAAGGGCAATTGCACCAGAATCCCGTGGATTTGGGGATCCTGATTCAATTTTGTAATTTGCACAAGTAGTTCAGCTTGGCTGGTGTTTTGGGGGAGTTGGATGAGAACTGAGTGGATATTTGTATCCTGACAGGCTTTAATTTTATTGCGGACATAAATTTGGCTGGCAGGATTCTCACCGACTAGGATTACTGCTAAACCTGGTTTAGTCCCTTTAGCCGCGAGGATAATAGCATTTGCGGCTATTTCAGTACGCATTTTTTTAGCCAAAAGATTACCATCTAATAATTTTGCAGGCATATTAAGCGGTACTTTTTTCCGAGAGGGCGAGGCGAAGGAGATCTGCAACTGTACTGACGTTCAATTTTTCCATAATATTGGCTCGGTGCGCTTCGACAGTTTTAATCGAGATAGTTAGATCATCAGCAATTTGCTTATTGAGGCGACCAGCGACGATGCGTTCCAAGACTTGTCTTTCACGGCCGGTAAGTTTATTAAGAAGGCCTTGATTTGTTTTTTGGTTCGAGGCATCTTTATATGCTAATCGAGCGACGGCCAGCATTTTCTCGACGAGGGCTTGGAGTTCAGTTTCTTTAAAAGGTTTTTCAATAAAGTCAACGGCGCCTTTTTTCATGGTTGTCACCGCCATTGAGACATCACCGTGGCCAGTGATAAATGAAATGGGCATGGGAATAGCCAAGCTGAGTAATTGCTCTTGTAGTTCAAGACCGGACATCCCAGGCATACGCACGTCAAGAATAGCGCAAGCTGTCACATCTCGATCAGGTCCTACAACGGCTTGTAAAAAACGATCTGCACTGGCATAGCACCGAACTAGATAACCGTTACTCTCGAGAAGCCAGCTCAGCGAATCACGAACTGCTTCATCATCATCGACAACATAAATAATTTCACGTGTTTTATCTGTGTGAGCAACATTCATATGGCTTACCTTTATAGAATTCCTTAAAGTGTATCTCGAATTGTAAATTACTCAAAAAAAACTTTCCTTAAGTAGAATCTTGTGAGCTTATTTCGGGCAAATTATCGACACTAGACGAGAGTAGTTCAACGTGTTCAATCGGGAGTAAGATCGTAAAGGTACAGCCAAGATTTTTAGGCGTGAGCGCTAATTGCCCAATTTTTGGAAGGTTATTTTCGCCCCAAAGTCGTCCTTGATGTGATTCGATGATTGACCGACAAATATTGAGGCCCATACCCATACCCTCATACTTTGTGCTAAAAAATGGTTCATAAATTTGGGACATGGATTGCTCTGGAATACCCTCACCAGAGTCGATAATTTTGATGCGCAGCATGGGGCTAGACGGTTCAAAGTCGATATCTGCTTTAAGTTGAATCGGTTTAGCCATAGCTCGGGAGTGGCGTGGAATTGCTATGCGCATACTATCAATACTATTTTTTAATAAATTAATTAAAACTTGCTCGATCAAGATAGGATCGACAAAACATTCGGGCAGGTTCGGTGTAATGATTAATTCAATTGCTAGGCCTTGGCGTTTTGCTTCAATTTCAGCAAGCTCGATAGACTGATCGATAATTTGATGAATTTTACAAGACTGCCTTTGTGGTGCACTCCGTTTTACAAAGTTGCGGATACGTTGAATGATTGTTCCAGCCCGCAGAGCTTGCGCACTTGCTTTTTCAATAGCGGGCAAGATTTCTTCAGTGAGTTGGGGGTCATGTCGATTCTTTAGTCGACTAATTGCACCCATACAATAATTATTAATAGCAGCTAGTGGTTGGTTTAATTCATGCGCGATTGAGGAGGCCATTTCTCCCATGGTAGTAAGTCGGCTAGAGAATTGGATGCGTTCCTCTTGGGTTCTTAAGCGATCTTCGGTTGCTCGGCGATCGGTAATATCGATAGTGATAAGAAGTTGAGCAAGGTGGCCATCGGTCCATGGAATATAGCGTCGCCGCACCTCATACCAATTCGGTTTATCGATAATTTGTACTTCTCTTGAATCGCCGATGATGGGTGTAAGGACTGAGGATGGTAAGCCGGCGAAGCCATCCACACTATCGTCTTCACTATCGATATTACTACTTGACATAGCCTCATCACCGAGCAAAAGTTGGTGTGCTTGAGAGGTGTTATCAAACATTTCTCGATAGAGATCATTCGTGAAAAGTAATTCACCTGTCTTTGGGTTCACCACAGAAATTGCTGCCGTAAGACCCTCTAGTACGGTGACGAAACGTTGTTGTGATGCGGCTAATTCCTCCCGAATTTTGCGTGGCTCAGAGATATCAATGAGGGAAGTAATCCAGCCAGTTTGTTGGTTCCGAGCATCGAGGAGTGGGGAGACAAAATTACGAACGGCAATTTTTTTCCCTTCTTTTGTCGTAATAATTGCTTCGATGGTCTCGGGTAAGCCGGATGTTGAATTGAACGCAGTTTCTAATTTACTACTATTTGTTGAAATTTCTTCGTCGCTAGACCAGAAGGGAAAAGGGGGCATGCGACCTATTAATTCAGGTGCGGTCCAGCCGACCATTTTGCAAAAAGCGGGATTGACATAATTAATTTTTCCATCCAGGTCATGCACGCGCAGACCGACTGGCATGGACTCTTCGATGGCTAAACGAAAATTTGTTTCTTTAATCAGGTTTCGTTCGATATCTTGTCGCTTTTTCATTTGCCACCAGATCGACCAAAAGCTCCAAATCACATACGAACTAAGGCCAACAACTAACCACAAAAGCATTGCATAAGTCAGGTTATTGGGAATGGGGTAGCTTTCTCCTTGCAGAATTAAATTATCTGGTAATTTTGATAATTTAATTTGATGAATAGCATGTTCTTTTGCCAGACTGCGTTGATTTACGCTATAGAGAACTTGGCCTTTATCGTTAATGATGGAGAAGCGATGTCTGTTTTGGAGTTCTTTTGGAATGATGCGATTGATGAGTTTGGGTAACGAGTAGAGAACGGCGATATGTTGGTCTGCTCCGGAATATTTAGTGGTGGGTTGAACATACCAAAACACGATTGCACGTTCGCGATTCGCGTTTTCGTTTTTACTTTTAGGATTTAACTGAATTAAAGGTCCATAAATGCTGCGCGAGGAGGTAATTGCATCTTTGAGGGTATTTTGCAGATTAGCATTCAGTTCATTGATGCTATTTGTTTCTATGGCCCAGTCATTATCGGTAATGACTGGCATGGCCACCGTTTTAGACTGATTAGTTGAAATCAATTGAATTTGAAGAATTTCTGGGTGGCGATTGAGTTGCTCGCTAAGGCGTTGATAGTTCTGTCGCGCGGTTTTATTTTCTTGACTATTCGTAGATTTGCTAAAAATTTGAAACTCTTCTTCATTCTCTTCAAAGTTCACTTGAATGCGTTGTTCGGCATAAGCTACTTCTCGAAAGAGCGCCAGATCAGCCTGATCTTTTTCTTGATTATTCAGAATCCAGAGAATCAAGAACATGGTTGCCATAAACAAGATGATTGCTATTAACGGGGTATAGAGAAAATCAATCGATTGCTGTGAGCTTTTCTTCTGTGTGTTTAAGCGCGACCAGAGTCGAATGGACTTGGGCAGAAAGGGTAGGTTTCTTGACATAAGGACTATTTTGCTTGAACCTTGTAATTTAAGTACATTTATTAAGAATTTATTGAATAAAGTTTCATAATATAAAAAATCATGCCAAGATGTGAAAAATAACTTGTCAATCTGTTCTGAGCTTTTTAGAATTAATTGTGTTTATATAAGGAGATCAACATGGCAGCACTTCCAGAAAGTGGTAACTCGGACATAGCACACGATCAGTTAGCTGATTTTGATCCGGTTGAAACACGCGAGTGGTTGGACGCAATGGCTGGCGTAATTGCCACGGAGGGGACGGACCGTGCTGCCTATTTAATTGATCAGCAAATATCGTTTGCGCGGGTCAATGGCGTTGATCAGCCATTTCATGCCCAGACGCCTTATATCAATACTATCCCGGTTGATCGCCAAGCCCGTATTCCGGGCGACCAGGAGATTGAGCATCGTATTCGTTCGTATACACGTTGGAATGCCATGGCGATGGTTTTGCGTGCGAACCAGGACACGAATGTGGGTGGGCACATCTCTTCTTTTCAGTCTGCTGCAACTTTATATGATGTAGGTTACAACCATTTTTGGCATGCGCCGTCCGAGCAGCATGGTGGAGACTTGATTTTTGTGCAGGGTCATTCTGCACCTGGTATTTATGCTCGAGCGTATATGTTGGGGCGGTTAAGTGATGAGCAGTTGAATCATTTCCGACAAGAAGTTGATGGTAAAGGGATATCGAGTTATCCACATCCTTGGTTAATGAAGGATTTTTGGCAGTTTCCGACCGTCTCAATGGGGCTTGGTCCGATCATGGCCATTTATCAAGCGCGATTTATGCGTTATTTACAAGATCGTGGATTTGCGCAGACTGAGGGTAGAAAGGTTTGGGCATTTCTTGGGGATGGCGAGACGGATGAGCCGGAGTCCTTGGGTGCGATTGGTATGGCTGGCCGTGAAAAATTAGATAATTTAATTTTTGTAATCAACTGTAATTTACAGCGACTAGATGGCCCTGTGCGAGGCAACGGTAGCATTATTCAGGAATTAGAAACAGAGTTTAGAGGGTCTGGCTGGAATGTCATCAAGGTGGTCTGGGGCACGCATTGGGACGCGTTATTTGCGCGCGACAAAAAGGGCTTGTTGATGAATCGTCTCGCTGAGATTGTCGACGGTGAGTATCAGGCCATGAAGGCTAAGAATGGCGCGTATGTGAGAGCCCACGTCTTTAATACGCCAGAGTTACAAAATCTGGTGGCAGACTGGTCAGACGATGATATATGGAATTTAAACCGAGGTGGGCATGACCCTCATAAAGTATTTGCAGCCTTTCATTCGGCGGTGCATCATAAGGGCCAACCAACCCTCATTCTAGCTAAAACGATTAAGGGTTACGGCATGGGCGCTTCAGGTGAAGCGATGAATATTGCGCATCAGCAGAAAAAAATGAACATTGAGGATGTGCGGGCTTTTAGAGATCGTTTTCAGTTACCGATTCCAAATGATCAACTGGAGTCTTTGCCCTATTTAAAATTTGCCGATGGCAGTCCTGAGTTAGAGTACATGCGCGCTAGACGGATGGAACTAGGTGGTTATTTGCCCCAGCGCCGCACGCATGCGAAGTCTTTGCCGGTGCCAAGTTTAGAGGTTTTTAAACCCCTTTTAGAAGCAACCGTTGAGGGACGTGAAATTTCTACGACGATGGCTTTTGTGCGTTTACTCAACATGGTCGTAAAAGATCAGGTCATTGGACAGCGGGTTGTACCAATTGTTCCAGACGAGTCTAGAACTTTTGGTATGGAAGGGATGTTTAGGCAGTTAGGTATTTGGAGTCATGTGGGCCAGCTTTATGAGCCACAGGACAAAGACCAGTTGATGTTTTACAAGGAAGATCAACATGGGCAAATACTACAAGAGGGTATTAATGAAGCTGGTGCGATGTGTGATTGGATTGCTGCAGCAACTTCTTACTCGACGCATGGCGAGCCGATGTTACCGTTTTATATTTTTTACTCCATGTTTGGTTTTCAACGGATTGGGGATTTGGCTTGGGCCGCAGGCGATATGCGCTCGCGAGGATTTTTGTTAGGCGGCACAGCCGGTAGAACCACGCTCAATGGTGAGGGTTTGCAGCACGAGGATGGCCATAGTCATTTATGGAGTGGTGCGATTCCTAATTGTGTAAGTTATGATCCGACCTTTGCTTTTGAGTTGGCGGTAGTGATTCAAGATGGGATGCGTCGCATGATGACGGATCAGGAAGATATCTACTATTACATTACCCTCATGAATGAAAACTACGCTCATCCGGCAATGCCAAAGGGGAGCGAAAAGAATATTTTAAAGGGCATGTATCACTTCGATTCGGTTGGCTCAGCCAAAGCTCCATTACGCGTTCAGTTGCTTGGTAGTGGTACTATTTTTAGAGAGGTCATGGCGGCTGCGCAATTACTTCAAGAGGACTGGGGTGTTGCTTCGGATTTGTGGAGTTGTCCAAGTTTTACCGAGCTCAGTCGCGATATCCATCGGGTCAATCGAACTAATTTGCTCAATCCTACTAGCAAGCCGAAGAAGTCGCATGTCGAGGAGTGTTTGGTTCAATTTAATGGGCCCGTGATCGCAGCGACGGATTATGTGCGTTTATTTGCCGAGCAAATTCGACCGGCGATTCAGCAGTTGGGTCGGACTTACATGGTTCTAGGCACAGATGGTTTTGGCCGATCTGATACGCGAGAAAATTTACGCCATTTCTTTGAGGTTGATCGTCATTGGGTAACAATTACTGCCCTCAAGTCTTTAGCTGATCTTGGACAAATTGAAACGAAAGTTGTGGCACAAGCGATTAAAAAATATGGTTTAGATATTACCAAGCCTAATCCAATGTCGGTCTAAGGGAGCCCAGCATGTCTAAATTCATTGAAGTAAAAGTGCCAGATATTGGCGACTACAAAGAGATACCTGTGATTGAAATTCATGTGCGGGTTGGTGATGTGGTGGAGAAAGAACAATCGATCATTACCTTAGAGTCGGATAAGGCGACGATGGATATACCTTCATCCGTGAGTGGTGTTGTGCAGGAATTAAAATTAAAAATTGGTGATTTAGTTTCACAAGGCAGCTTGGTGCTTGTTTTAGAACCCGGTTCGAGTGACCGTGTGCCCGCGCAATCAGTGGTATCTCAAAGCCCACCTGCAACGGTTGTTGCATCAGTGGCACCATCCGCGCCAGCGGTTGTGTTGCCTGCCTTAGTCTCTTCAAACGCCTCAAATTCCAGTTCTGCTGCGCCGATACCTGCATTACAGAGTAATGCTTTAACATCCTCAGCGCATGAAATTACGCCTATAGGCAGTTCTTCGGCGAGTTTAAGTCATGCTAGTCCATCGGTTCGTAAATATGCTCGGGAATTAGGTGCGTCGATTAACAAGGTTCAGGGCACAGGTCCAAAGGGTCGGATTACCCAAGAGGATGTGCAATCTTATATTAAGCAAATTTTAACGAGCCCAAACCAAACATCTTCTAGTCCAGTTACCAGTGTTGCTGGTATTGGTTTGAATTTATTGCCTTGGCCAAAAATAGATTTTAATAAATTTGGCGCAACTCAAACCCGCCCATTATCAAGAATACAAAAGATTTCAGCAGCCAATTTGGCGCGTAATTGGGTGATGATACCAGCGGTGACGTATCACGAAGATGCCGACATTACTCTGTTAGAAGAGTTTCGGGTGCAAACGAATAAAGCCAATGACAAATTGGGTATAAAAGTTACTTTACTGGCGTTTTTACTAAAAGCATCTGTGAGTGCTTTAAAAAAATTCCCGGAATTTAATAGCTCCTTAGATGGTGATCAATTAATTTTGAAGCAGTACTTTCATTTGGGTTTTGCTGCCGATACCCCGAATGGATTAGTTGTTCCTGTGATTCGTGATGTTGACCAAAAGGGTATTTTAGAGATTGCGCGTGAGACTTCTGAATTAGCCAAGTTGGCTCGTGACGGCAAGCTAAAGCCTGATCAAATGCAAGGTGCTTGTTTTACAATTTCTTCTGTTGGTGGTCTTGGCAGCACTTATTTCGCGCCGATCATTAATGCTCCCGAGGTAGCAATTTTGGGGGTTAGTAAGGCCGCTATGAAGCCAGTCTGGGACGGCACGAATTTTATTCCTCGGTTAATTTGCCCGCTGTCCTTAACGGCTGATCATCGGGTTATTGACGGCGCTTATGCGACTCGGTTTAATGCGTATATTGCTGAATTACTGACGGATTTCCGTCGAGTTGTTTTATAGGGGGCTGGGATGACGATTTTGGCAATCAAAGTTCCCAATATGGGTGACTTCACGGACATTCCGGTAATTGAGATTTTAGTCAAACCTGGTGATGTCATCGCAAAAGAACAGGCTTTAGTTGTTTTAGAATCAGATAAAGCCACGATGGAAGTGCCCAGTGATATGGCTGGTAAAGTTGTTTCTGTAGAGGTTGCGGTTGGTGATCAGTTAAGTATTGGTTCAGTCATCCTGATGTTAGAGACTGACACGTCGTCCACTACGACCTCTAATCAACAAGAGGTAAATTTATCAGTTGTACCGCAGGGAGCAACGACGCAGTCCTTGCCCCAAAAGCAGGTCACCCCAACCGCATTAAAAGCCTCCGCCGCAGTTACGACTTATCAGGGGCAGGTTGATCATACTTGTGCGTTATTAGTTTTAGGTTCTGGGCCTGGTGGTTATAGTGCTGCCTTTCGGGGAGCTGATTTAGGCATGGATACGATCCTGATTGAAAGATACGCTACTTTGGGTGGAGTTTGTCTTAATGTGGGATGTATTCCTTCTAAAGCACTCCTACATACCGCTGCAGTGATGCAAGAGGTGCAATCGATGGCTGCCCACGGAATTCGTTATGGTGATCCAACGATTGACTTGACGGCTTTGCGCAATCATAAAGAACAGGTCATTAGTCAGTTAACGACTGGTTTAGCTGGTATGGCAAAAGCTCGAAAAGTCAGAACACTGCGCGGCGTGGGCAGCTTTTTAGATGCCCATCATCTTGAACTGCAGACAACCACTGGCACGAGCTGGGAGTTGACTGGACAAAAAGAAGTGATTCGATTTGAGCAAGTGATTATTGCTGCCGGTAGTCAACCAGTGATTTTGCCTAACTTGCCAGTTGACCCGCGAATTGTGGATAGCACAGGTGCTTTAGAGTTAAAGAATATCCCCAAACGGATGCTAGTCATCGGTGGTGGCATTATTGGTTTAGAGATGGCGACGGTCTATAGTGCTTTAGGTGCCAAAATTGATATTGTTGAATTATCGGACAGTCTGATGGCTGGGGCAGATCGTGACTTAGTTAAAGTCTGGGAGAAGATGAATAGTCACCGTTTTGAACAGGTGATGTTGCAGACGAAGGCGGTTGATGTCCAAGCTAAAAAAGATGGTATTTGGATTACTTTTGAGGGCCAGAAAGCGCCATCCGAGGCGCAATGTTATGACTTAGTATTAGTTGCCGTTGGACGGGTACCGAATGGTAAAAAAATTGGTGCGCATTTAGCTGGCGTGCAGGTAGATGATCGTGGGTTTATTTCGGTTGACCAGCAGATGCGAACCAATGTGCCCCATGTTTTTGCCATTGGTGATCTAGTGGGACAACCGATGCTAGCCCATAAGGCGGTCCATGAGGGGCATGTAGCTGCTGAGGTTGCAAGTGGCCAAAAGTCCTACTTTGACGTGCAACAAATACCATCAGTGGCTTATACCGACCCTGAAGTTGCTTGGGCTGGTTTGACAGAAGAACAATGTAAAAAGCAGGGAGTTGCTTATCAAAAAGGTATTTTCCCATGGGCTGCTAGCGGTCGTGCAATTGCTAATGGTCGCAGTGAAGGATTTACGAAATTATTGTTTGATGAAAAGACGCATCGTATCATTGGGGGTGGAATTGTTGGTACCAATGCCGGCGACTTAATTGGTGAAGTTTGTTTAGCCATCGAGATGGGCGCGGATATGGTGGATATCGGTAAAACAATCCATCCTCATCCAACTTTAGGCGAATCGATTGGTTTAGCGGCCGAAGTTGCGCACGGCAGTTGTACTGATTTACCTGCGCAGCGTAAAAAATAACCAGATTTTTAAATCAAAAGGGATTTGAGTTGGTGAAGTTCTAGTCCCTATTGAAGTTGTAATCCCTATTACAGTTTAAGCCTTATTGAGATGGATATTGCATGACCAATTTCCCTAGATTTCCAATCATTGGTACACCCCTATCGAGCTCAGCTATTCGCGTCATGATGCTTGGTAGCGGAGAACTTGGTAAGGAAGTAATTATCGAGTTGCAGCGCTTAGGTATAGAAGTCATCGCGGTTGATCGCTATCCAAATGCGCCTGGACAGCAAGTTGCCCATCGGTCTTATGTGATTGATATGACAGATGGCCAAGCGATTCGCGATTTAGTGAACCAAGAAAAACCGCATTTAATCGTACCGGAGATTGAAGCGATTGCTACGCTAACCCTCATGGAGTTAGAAGCCGAGGGTGTGGTCGAGGTTATACCTACCGCGCGGGCAGCTTGGTTGACGATGAATCGTGAGGGGATTCGTCGTCTGGCTGCAGAAGAATTAGGTTTACCCACATCGCCCTATCATTTTGCCAGCAGCCTTGATGAACTATCTGCTGCAATTCCTCGTGGAATTGGTTACCCATGCTTTGTTAAGCCAGTGATGTCGTCCTCTGGCAAGGGACAATCGAAATTATTGGGGCCAGAAGATATTGCTTTTGCCTGGGCGAGCGCAGCAAGTGGTGGGCGGGTTAATGCTGGGCGAGTGATTGTTGAGGGCCTGATTGATTTTGATTATGAGATCACGTTATTAACGGTCAGGTCGTTAAAGCAGGATGGAAGTATTCAAACATCTTTTTGTGAGCCCATTGGCCATGTTCAAAAGCATGGCGATTATGTTGAGAGTTGGCAACCGATGGGCATGAGTCAGGTAGCCCTTGAACGCGCACAATGGATTGCTAAAAAAGTCACTGACCAACTTGGTGGTCGCGGTATTTTTGGCGTTGAATTATTTGTGAAGGGTGACGAAGTCTGGTTTTCTGAAGTAAGTCCTAGGCCGCATGATACCGGGTTAGTGACCTTGGTAAGTCAGGAACAAAGTGAATTTGAATTACATGCTAGGGCTATTTTGGGCTTACCGATCAATACGCGTTTACGAACGCCAGGTGCAAGTGCCGTAATTTATGGTGGTATAGAAGCTTCGGGCATTGGATTTACTGGGGTTGAACAGGCTCTGCATTTACCCGGAGTTTGCGTAAGGCTGTTTGGCAAGCCGGAATCATTTATCAAGCGCCGCATGGGAGTTGCTTTAGCTATTGCAGACAATACCGGCGAAGCTAGAAGTCTCGCTTTGCAGGCAAGTCACATGGTAAAGCCAGTAACGGCAGTCGCTGAGTAAAACCTCAGCTCAATTACTTAGTCGCTTTTTTGAGGATTTTTTCACTGGCTTGCATCGCGGACTTCGTGAGAGTTTCCGTTTGATGCGTAGTCATGTCAACGGCCTGTTTCATGGCTTTTTGACTGGATTCAAAGACGGTGGTCGCATTGGCTACAGCCTGTTTCATGAGATTTTTCATGGCATCAGGAGTGTTCGGTGCAGTTGAAGTCATATCGCTGATGAGGGTCTTTAATTTTTCGGAATGACTTTTCATTTCTTCCTGATTCATTGCGTTCAAAGCAGTTTGCGTTTCTGTAGAGATATCTTTGAGATGTCGGCTATACGAAACTATTTTTTCTGAAAAAGGTTTAACAAATTTTGCTTGCATGGCCATGAGGTCTTGAGCATCTTTGGCTGAAGCGCAGGACTTCATGTGTTCTACCTGTTCACTCATCATTGTTTTAGCTACTTGAATATTCAGCTCCATGAGTTTTTCTACCCCCTCAAAGGCTTTTCGGCTCAAATTCGCTAAGGTTTCCATATTGGCTTTATTGGCGGCACTAATTTGTTCTGGCGTCATGATGATTGATTCCTTCGGTTACATCGATTGAAAAGGTAAGTTGATCAATTGGTAGTACTTCATTTTACTTTTTATCAATTAAGAACTAGGTGTTTGGTTGTTTTAAAAATATCATAGCGATGATATAAATGCATGCGGTTCGATCAGGTTAGGCGATCAGGTTTCCTGTTGGTTTAGAAGTATCAAAGCTTTATCGATACGAAAGAAATACTTCCACTAAATTGGTTGAAGTGTAACAGGCAAATTTGACAATTTGAATAGTAATTACCCCAATACTACAATATAGGGATGTTTAAAGCATTTTATGCCGATCAATTTGTACTTCCCTTACCCGTTGGCCACCGCTTTCCGATGCAAAAGTATCGTTTATTGCGAGAGCGTGTCAGCCAATTTGCTGGCGTAGAACTGCTAGAAGCGCCTTTAGCAAGCTTGGAGCAGATTTTGCTGGCCCATGATGGGAATTATGTATCTCGGGTGTTTGCTGGGGCTATAAGTCCTGCTGAGCAACGAGAAATTGGTTTCCCATGGAGTCCGGAGATGGTTATTCGATCGAGTCGATCAGCTGGAGCGACTATTGCTGCGGCCAGAGTAGCTTTAGAAGTAGGTATCTCAGCTAATTTAGCTGGCGGGACGCACCATGCTTACGCCAATAAGGGTAGTGGTTTTTGTGTATTCAATGATGCGGCGATTGCCGCCCGAGTGATGCAGCAGGAATGTGGCGAGAAGTTTGCGCGTTGTTTACAGGTGGCAATCGTTGATTTAGACGTCCATCAAGGTAACGGGACAGCGGCTATATTACAAAATGATCCATCCATTTTTACATTTTCGATACATGGTGAGAAGAACTTTCCATTTCGTAAAGAGTCGAGTGACTTAGATATTGGTTTGATGGACGGTTGCTCCGATGCATTGTACTTAGAAGCGTTAGCAAGTGGTTTATATCAATTGGAGAGGTTATTTAGTCCAGACCTGATTATTTATTTGGCTGGCGCAGATCCATTTGGTGGAGATCGTTTAGGTCGTTTAGACTTGACCATGGACGGATTATTACAACGTGATCAAATTGTATTTGAATGGGCTAAATCGCGACATTTACCCATTGCAATTGCCATGGCGGGGGGGTATGGTCAAGACATTACTCAAACAGTTGCCATACATGCCCAAACAATCCAAAAAGCAATTGATTATCAATGGTAAAAAATAATGCTATTTGGATGTCACCTTTATTCATACTGATTTGGAGTACGGGTTTTATTATTGCTCGCTATGGTATGCCCCATGCAGAGCCCTTGACATTTTTAGCGATTCGATTTTTTGGGGTGATTCTTATTTTGCTGCCCTGCATTTTGTGGTTTAAGGCACCTTGGCCCTCTAAAAGCCAGATAGTTCACTTGGCAATTGCTGGAGTATTAATACAATTCGGTTATTTAGCGGGGGTTTGGATTGCGATTCGACATGGTATGCCGGTGGGCTTAACAGCACTAATCGTGGGTTTACAACCGATATTAACTGCCGTGTTTGTTTCTTTCTTAGCTGAAAAAATCACCAGATCGCAATGGCAAGGATTGTTTTTAGGACTATTAGGCGTATTTTTAGTTTTGTACGCACAAATTAATACAACTGGGGTCAATGCACAGACCATTTTTTTTAACATCATTGGTTTGTTATCCATCACGGTAGGGACGATTTATCAGAAAAAATATTGTGCCCAGTTTGACTTACGAACCGGTTCGTTAATTCAGTTTATGACTAGCCTTGGGTTAGCAACGATTGGAGCTTATCTTTTTGAGACACGAGAAGTTGAGTGGGTCTTGGAGTTAGTTGGTGCTTTAGTTTGGGGTATCGTGGGGATTTCGATTGGCGCGATGAGCTTATTATTTATTCTGATTCGTAGGGGTAATGCCACCAAAGTTAGCAGTTTGATGTATCTCACTCCTCCGACAACAGCCATTATGGGGTGGATTTTATTTAATGAGCCGTTAACGATCCTAGTCGGCTTGGGTACTGTATTGACCATGCTAGGTGTTTTGATCGTCAATCAAACGATTTCGTTCAATTTCTTAAGACGTTTTGATTAAGGTATTAAAATGGTGCTTGCAGCTTATCTAACTTTTCTTTGCGCATGAATAAAAATTTAATTTTAAGTATTTTTGTAGGTTTTGGAATCGCATTATCGCCAGTTCTCTATGCCAAGTCTGATGACTCAGATTCGAGGGCTAGTTCACCGAAGCAGCGCAGTGACAATAAACAGGTTAATAAACAAAAGACTACGCGTGAGGTGGGAGCTGCTAAGAAGGCAGATAAAACAAAAAAGCCAAAAAATCCCAAACAAGTACGAACTACCGTCGTCCCTAAAAAAGCTGTAGTAGGGAGTTCTCCGGTAAGAGTATCGCAGGGGACCTCATTAGGTTTAGGTAAGCATGTTGACGAATTAAATTTAAAATCGAGTGTCGCGATGATTGTGGATCAGCAAACGTTGCAGGTACTCTTTGAAAAAAATCCGCAGTCGGTTTTACCAATTGCTTCAATTACGAAGTTATTAACTGCTATGACAGTTTTAGATGCGCAGTTACCTTTAGATGAAATTTTAGAGATTAATGCGGAAGATGCGGCAATTTACCGAAATTCTAGGTTAGCGAAGGGGGCGGATTTAAGTAGAAGAGAAGCTCTATTGTTAGCTTTGATGTCTTCAGAAAATAGAGCTGCTTACACGTTGGGTCGTAATTATCCTGGTGGGATTACTCGCTTTATGAGTGACCTCAATCGTAAAGCAAGAGATATTGGTATGTTGCATTCTAGTTTTGAGGATCCGACAGGTCTAACGAGTAAAAACGTGGCCACTGCTGAGGACTTGGCTATCTTAGTGAACGCAGCTTATCAGTACCCACTGATTCGGGAATATTCAACAGCAACGAATCATAAGTTACTTGTGAATAATCGTGCGCAAGAGTTTATCAGCAGTAACCGCTTAGTACGCTCTGGGGATATGGAGATTGGTTTACAAAAGACTGGTTATATTTCGGAGGCGGGGCGCTGTTTGGTCATGCAAGCAACGGTTAATAATCGTCCTGTCATTATGATTTTCTTAGACTCTGCTGGCAGTCTATCGCGTTTTGCGGATGCTGTTCGGGTCAAAGATTGGTTGGAGGATGCTTCTGAATTAAGGCCAATCCGAAAGCTACCTCATGTGCAAATGTCTTTGCAGTAGGGTTTTACTGAAGTTCAAAGGCCTGGATCTGCCAGGGGAATGGATAGTCAAAGCAGCTTGTTGGCGCTAGATGTCAATTGACGCCGTCTAAACCCGCTTCATAGAAAATGGACTGGGCGACTGTAGACTTCAAAAACACACTAAACTCTTTTGCCAGTGTCGGCTGCGTGGACGCGCTACAAACCCCAGCGCTAAACCGTGTCCAGTGTTGTATTTCAGGGGGGAGTGGACCTAGATACTGGGCCAAGGGGATAGCCCGAAGTTCACTAATCATTTGAACTGCCATCGCCGCTTTGCCGTTGAGTAACAGAGTAGCAACCAAGCCTCCCTCTAAGATGGTAGCTTTTTGTGTAATGCACTGGGTCATACCTAAATCGTTCAGTACTTTTGCAAAGTAGATCCCACTAACGCCTTTACTGGTGAAGGTAATAGAGGGCGTGTCTCGCAGGCTTTGAATAAAGTTAGTCAAGGTATCAATAGCAACTGGGGGTTGGTTTGGCGCTATGGCCACGCCGATCCCACATTGGATAAAGCTTGGACTTGGGCTAGTTAGAAGTCCAAGCTGTACTAATTCCTGGATGCCATCTTCTGTCATGATTAGGAGATCGTTTTTTTCACCTGCGTTGAGGCGATCTTTCATCGCCATTGAGGTTGCAAATTCAATTTGCGGCGTCATGTTAAGAGGCTCGGCCCAGATCTTGGTAATTGGAGGTATAGACGATTTGAGTGCGGTTGAGCAAAGGATTCGGAATTGGGGCATGGTATGAATTCGTAAATTTTTTAAGGGGGGGCTTGATAACCAATACCACGAGAAATTTGTAAAGCCGTGTCAACTAAGGCTTTAGTCCAATCTCGGTTAATTCGATCGGTCGGTGCGCTAATGGAAAGTCCTGCCACCATCGTATTGGAGTCATCATAAATACCCGCAGCAATGCAACTCACCCCTAGTTCAAGCTCTTCATCATCATTGGCGGTGCCATTTTTTTGGACCTCTTGTAGCTCTTTTTCAAGCGCTTGGATTTGCGTAATACTATTTCTGGTATGTCCGGCAAGGCCAGTGCGGGAGGCGTACGTTCGGACTTTTTGGGTATCGTCTTGGGCTAGAAAGAGCTTACCAACCGAAGTCAGATGTAAGGGGGCTCGTCCACCGATGGCGCGCACGACTTGCATACCTGAGCGTTCACTATACGCGCGGTCGATATAAATAATTTCATCTCCTTGACGCAAAGAAAGATTGACTGTTTGATTCGTTAACTTATGTAGCGCCCGCATAGGCAACTGAGCTGCGTCACGTACGGATAGGCGTGCTTTAACTAGAGTTCCTAATTCAAGTAACCTTAGTCCTAAACGATAAGAGCCTCCTTCGCTTCTATCAACAAGGCGACAGGCGACCATATCATTCAAAATTCGGTGAGCCGTAGAAGGGTGTAAGGATGTTTTTTCGGAGAGAATTTTTAAGCTACAGGCATCATCTGAAACAGCTAAGACATCCAGTAGATTCATCATCCGTTCAATCACTTGAATCGCTGTCTTACCTGTCGTTGCTGGCACAAGTGTTTGGTCTTTAGTGGTCATCTAGATATTGTAGCGATAATTTTTTTAATTGCACATCATGAAATATTGACATTGTTGCGAAATATTTACATGGACGTAGGGAGTGACTTCAAGGTTTCAGAGCGTTGATGCAGTCTTTAATTAATTGTGGGCCTTCATAAATCAAGCCACTATAAATTTGAATCACTTTTGCACCAAAATTTTTCTTTTGGAGTGCGTCGGTACCTGTATGAATTCCACCAACCCCAATGATTGGGGTTCGGCCCTCTAGCAGTCGATAAAAAGTTGCCACAATTTGGTTCGATAAATCTTTGATGGGCTTACCTGAGAGACCTCCTGATTGGTGGTGATCGATTTCTGATTGAACGTTTTCCCGGCTAATAGTGGTGTTAGTTGCAATCAGCGCATCGATCTCAAAGCGTTCAAGAAGATTCGCAATTTCGAAGATTTGACCGGGCTCTAAGTCCGGTGCAATTTTTAAAAAGAGGGGAATTTTTTTCCCGTATTGCTCGCTCAGAAGCGTTCTTTCTTGGGTGAGTTCGAGGAGTAGTTTCTCGAGTCCTTGGCTATTTTGAAGTTGGCGTAAATTCTTCGTATTCGGTGAAGAAATATTGATGGTGACATAGGAGGCCACCTCATAAACCGCTCGCAGACAAATTAAATAATCGCTATTTGCATCAGCCATTGGGGTCAGGGCATTTTTACCAATGTTGAGACCAATCACCCCACCATTTTGGTAAAACGAAGAACGTTTTACGCGTTCGACACAAGCTTGTACACCATCATTATTAAATCCCATCCGATTAATAATTCCAGAAGTTTTAGGTAAGCGGAACATCCGCGGTTTGGGATTGCCACTTTGGGGCAGGGGCGTTACTGTGCCAATTTCTAAAAAGCCAAATCCTAGCGTTGCTAAGGCATCGATAAAACGCCCATCTTTATCGAGTCCAGCGGCTAGGCCAACTGGATTAGGAAGTTGCATACCACATAGGGTCGTAGGTAATTGGGGAACTTTGCCGACTAGAAAGTGAAGCAGACCGCGTTGATATAGGAAATTTAAGGAGTGCAAAGCAAGGTGGTGCGCTTTTTCTGGGTCCAATTGAAATAGCAGTGGACGAATGAGTGGAAATAAATTCATGCAGAGTTAGATAATTTTAGGATCTGAACTAATTGGGTTCGTAGATGTCAAGGGGCCCCATTGACCTGCAATTAAACCTTCGAGAGGTTGGAAATTGATTTTGTAGGACATCTTTTTACTTTCTTGGATATAGTAGCCCAAGTATACATAAGGCAATTTTCGTATTTTAGCCTCATGAATTTGCCAAAGAATCCCAAAAGTTCCTAAGCTGGCTTGAGGAAGGCTGGTGTCATAAAAGGTATAAACCGATGACAGCCCGTTTTGTACTACATCGATGACGCTGACCATGCGAAGAGTGCCATTTTGGCGAAACTCGACGAGAAACGAATCGATATGTGATTGGATTAAAAACTGCCGGTATTGATCCTCTTCATCCTCGATCGAATCGAACTCTTGGCCATCGAGCGGGTTGCTATGACGACTATTTTGATATGCTTGGTAGAGTGCGAAATGTTCATCCTTAAATTCAAGTGGAGTCACTTGAGCAATTAAATCTGCGTGTTTTCGTATCGTACGTTGTTGGCTTCTTGTTGGCCGAAAATCATTCACAACGACGCGCGAGGCGATACAGGCTTGACAATGATCGCAGTAGGGGCGATAGGTAAAATGACCACTCCGTCGAAATCCTACTTGGATCAGTTCACTATAGACTTTCGTTTGTATGAGTTGGGGTGGAGTTGCTACTTGCGAGCGGGCTTCATGCTGATCAAGATAGCTACAAGCATAGGGTGCTGTGGCATAAAACTGTAACGATTTAAATGGAAAGTCTTTGATATGTGTCATGAGTAATATGGGCAGTATCTTATTGTATCTCTAGTAAAACACTTTTATCCCAATTCCACAGTGGTGCGGGGAGATCGATCTGACTCTCTAACCAATTTAAAAAATAGTCTTGCGGGAGGGGCGATGCGCCTAGGGAAGCTAAATGACTTGTTTCTTGTTGGCAATCGATATAACGAATCCCTACCTGAACGCACCAAGCACACAAAGCCGCTAGGGCTAATTTTGAGGCATTATCAACGCGGGTAAACATCGATTCACCATACAGCATTTTACCCAGGTTCACGCCGTATAAACCACCTACTAATTGACCGTCATGCCAAGTTTCTACACTATGGGCTAGACCCATTTGGTGGAGTTCGCCATAGTATTCAATGATTGCAGGAGTAATCCAAGTATCACCGACTTCGCCGTTGCGAGGGCTATTCGCGCAGGCTTGTATCACTTCTTTGAAGGCGCAATCGACGCGGATTTCCCAAGACGGGTTCAGGAGTACAGCGCGGATAGTTTTTTTTAAGCTTTGGCTGACTTTAAACTTGGATGTTTCTAATGCCATTCTGGGAGAGGTACACCACCACATGACTGGACCTGGTCTGCTGTACCAAGGAAAGATTCCCTGACGATAGGCTTCAATGAGGCGTTGCGTACTGATCGATTCGGTCAGGGCGATGAGGCCACTGGGTATATTGGGGTCATTACTTGGAGCATTTTTGGGTGAGGGCAATGGCTCATCATCGAAGATCCAAGGGGCTACGGTCATACGGCAGAGCGTTGTGTGGGGTTAATATTCAGGAGATAAGTAGGCATCACTTGATCAAACGTTATTGCCTGCTTTTTTTGATCGGCGAAAAAATGTTCTAGGGTCAATTTCACGGTTAGAAAGGCGAGTTCATTCCAAGGAATTTCAGACTCACGAAATAATCGCACTTCGAGGCTTTCACTAGTTACTGGACTAAAGCTTGCACTTGGCATATTTGCTAGGTAAAACCAGTGGATTTGGCCTATATGTGCAATGTTAACGATCGAAAAAAGGCTACCAATTTCGACATCTGTTCCAGCTTCTTCTAAGGTTTCGCGGTAAGCACCTTGCGCACTTGTTTCATTTAATTCCAAAAATCCGGCGGGTAAAGTCCACAGTCCCTGACGTGGTTCTATAGCGCGTCTACATAAGATAATTTGATCTTCCCACATCGGGATGGTGCCGACGACATTTTTTGGGTTTTGATAATGAATTTCTCCACACTGCTGGCATACGAAACGTTGGCGGTTATCGTTTTCTGGGATTTGTTGGCGCACAGAGTGGCCACATAGGGAGCAAAATTTCATATGCAATGTTGATGATCGATTTCGAGGAACTATTTTTGCACAGTCGCTGACTGAATCACAATGGGTTCACTCGGCACATCGGCCATTCGGTTCATGACAGTTGTTGGCGCAAATTTTATATTTTCAACAGTTTCAAAACCGGCGATGACTTTTCCAAAAACAGTATAGCCAAAGCCATCACGACTGGGATAATCGAGCATCGCGTTATCGCGTACATTAATAAAAAACTGGGCGGTTGCTGAATCTGGGTTATTCGTTCTAGCCATCGCAATAGTATATTTTGAGTTCTTGAGGCCATTTTGTGACTCGCTTGGAATAGGTGGTTTAGTTGGTTTTTCTTGTAATTCTTTAGTAAAGCCCCCCCCTTGGATCATGAAGCCATTAATAACCCGGTGAAAAATGGTACCAGTATAAAAATTTGCATTGACATAGTTGAGAAAATTTTCGACAGTTTTTGGAGCTTTTTCTGGTTCGAGTTCAACTACAAAATCTCCTTTAGTGGTTTTAAATAAAACCTTTGGTCCGGCGTAGACATTGGCACTACTGATGATTAGGCAAAGGCTAAGGGTTGGGATAGCGAACGCGTGAGTTAACGTTCTCTGCAGAGTTGCGATGATGCCTTGGCGTTGATTTGTAAGAAGCTGTTTGTTAGGTCGGCCTAATGAAATACAGTGAGCGCTCATGAGTTGCTTTCAAGGGATAAATTGATTGATTGGTACTGCATATTATTCACTATTTCAAAATTGCCCGTGCAATTATGTATGGCGGTTTGCTAAAGCGTAGGGTATTTCAGTCCAGCGTGTTGTAAAATTCTGACTTTTTTGATTGGCACGTAAGCGCCAGTGGCGTGCATTCCCAGCGGTTAGTCCGGTACTTGCTAGGGTCACAGTATTGGCGCCATACCGTTGATTGAGTAGGTCCATCGTTTGCATGACTTGGGTTGATTGCTGTAAGTTGACTTGGCTAAATAGATCATTTTGATGCTGTGCCTGGTCTTGGAGTTCGGACAAAATAATGCCTGCTTTTTGATAGCGATAGCCTGATCTGAAAATATGTTTTAGTCCAAAGTAGGCTGCTTGTACAAGTCGACGGCTATCGGCTGTAGCAATCGATAGAGGAATCGTAATTTGTGGTTTATACGGTAGGCTATTTTTAGCAAAGGGGCTTGTACGAATAAAGACGGTAATCAATTGGCAGGTACTTTGTTGCTGGCGTAATTTTTCTGCTGCGCGGCAGACATAACTTGCGATTGCTTCTTGTAATAGTTCAATTTTTTCAATGACTTGTCCAAAGCTTTTGCTAGAGATAATTTGTTGCTGTCTTGGCATATTCTTGAGGTCATTCATGTGTAGGCAGGAGATGCCATTGAGTTCGTGAACTGTTCTAGCTAGGACCACGGAAAATCGTTGTCGAATCAACTCGGGATTGGTATTTTGTAGGTCGTAGACTGTATGGATTTGTAGTTGATGTAATTGTGCGGACAGTTTGCGTCCGACGCCCCAGACTTCATCGACGGCTATTTTTTTTAGCCAATCGGTTTGGTCTTGGGGATGACAGGCTTCCCAAGAAAATACCCCAGTAAATTGCGGATTTTTTTTAGCGATATGATTGGCTAGTTTTGCCAGTGTTTTGGAAGGCCCGATACCGACGCAAGTCGGTAGCCGTAGGTATTGTAAGGTCCGTTGTCTGATTTCTTGAGCATACGCAGTCAGGGGTGCTTGGTGTCCTGATAGATCTAAAAAACATTCATCGATCGAGTAGATTTCTTGTTGCGTTGCAAACTCCGATAGAACATGCATGAGGCGATCGCTCATATCGCCATAGAGTGCGTAGTTTGAGCTTAACCATTGGAGTTGATGGCTTTTGATAAAGTGTTTTGCCTCAAAAAAAGGTAGTCCCATTGGAATACCAAGAGCGCGAGCTTCTTGGCTGCGGGAGACGATACAGCCATCGTTATTCGAAAGAATGACGAGGGGTTTGCCTTCTAATTTGGGGTTAAAAACGCGTTCACAGGAGACATAAAAGTTATTCCCATCGACGAGTGCGATGGCTCGATCCGTGGGGAGTGCTTTCATGGTTTATGAACGACATGTGAGACGACTCCCCAAATTTCTAATTCTTGACCTTCACATAAGATCATGGGGGCATATTGAGGATTTTCTGCTTGTAACCATGTTTGTCCACCTTGTTGGTAGAATCGTTTAACAGTAAATTCACCATCAATGACAGCAATAACGACTTGCCCTGATTTAGCCTTTTTCGAGCGGTCTACAACGAGTAGGTCACCGTCAAAAATGCCAGCACCTTGCATCGAATCGCCTTGGACGCGTAAAAAAAAGCTCGCTTCCGGATGAATTCCTAAGTATTGATTCAGGTCGAGTCGTTGATCTATATAGTCACTAGCGGGTGATGGAAAGCCTGCTGGAATCGCGTAGCTAAATAGGCGAGCGAATGGTGTTGGATCGAGAGTTTTTATCATGGCGCTTATCGAGTATATATACTGTTTATATATACAGTATATATTAGATTCTTAATTTGATAAAAACATTAAAATCAACTGCTTTACCATCGCAAAAAAGAAGCCAATTAGGCCAAGATGAATATGTCAAATGGAGACGACGATGAAAAAACAAACCCCCGAGTATTTGCGTACTCGGGGGTCGTTGAAGCCGTGTAAGACAATAATTTAGACGGTTACGCCATCTGCTAAATCTTTAAATTCACTAATTTGATCAAAGTTCATATACCGATAGATCTCGCTCGATTGACTAATTAAAATATGGTGTTTTTCGAGATATTCTGCAGGCGTTGGGATTCTGCCAAGTAGGGCGCAGACTGCAGCTAGTTCAGCGGAAGCTAAATACACTTTTGTATCGATACCTAGGCGGTTTGGGAAGTTTCTCGTCGAGGTCGAAACGGCGGTTGAACCTTTACGGATTTGTGCTTGGTTACCCATACAGAGTGAACAGCCAGGCATTTCCATCCGCGCGCCAGTTTTACCGAAACTGCTGTAATAGCCCTCTTCTGACAAAATCATCGCATCCATTTTGGTTGGTGGGGCGACCCATAAGCGCGTTGGCAAATCATCACGCCCTTCCAAAATTTTGCTAGCAGCGCGGAAATGGCCAATATTAGTCATACAGGAGCCGATAAAGACTTCGTCGATTTTATTACCTGCAACTTCGGAGAGAAATTTGACATCATCCGGGTCATTTGGACAGGCCATAATTGGCTCTTTGATTTCTGCCAGATCAATTTCAATGACTGTGGCATATTCAGCATCAGGGTCGGCCTTGAGGAGTTCTGGCTTAGCGATCCAACTTTCCATGGCTTTAATACGACGGCCTAAAGTCCTTTTATCTTCGTAGTCATTGGCAATCATCCACTTCATGAGGGTGATATTTGAGCGGATATATTCAATGATTGGCTCTTTATTGAGGTAGACCGTACAGCCGCCTGCAGAACGCTCGGCAGAAGCATCCGATAATTCGAAGGCTTGTTCGACTTTGAGATCTGGCAGACCTTCAATTTCCAAAACTTTTCCAGAGAAAACGTTTTTCTTGCCTTTTTTCTCAACCGTTAAGTGACCTTGTTTAATGGCATATAAAGGAATGGCATTAACTAAGTCGCGCAGAGTCACACCAGGTTGCATTTTTCCTTTAAACCGGACTAAAACAGATTCGGGCATATCGAGTGGCATCACACCAGTCGCGGCACCAAAAGCGACTAGGCCAGAGCCTGCTGGGAATGAGATTCCAATTGGGAAACGGGTGTGACTATCGCCCCCGGTACCGACCGTATCTGGCATTAAGAAACGGTTCATCCAGCTATGGATGATGCCATCACCAGGGCGTAGGGAGACGCCGCCACGATTGGTCATGAAAGTTGGTAATTCACGATGGGTTTTGATATCAACGAGTTTTGGGTAGGCTGCTGTATGGCAAAAAGATTGCATCACTAGATCAGCTGAAAAACCCAAGCACGCTAAGTCTTTGAGTTCATCTCGAGTCATCGGTCCGGTTGTGTCCTGTGAGCCAATGGTGCTCATGTGTGGCTCACAATAGGTACCCGGGCGAACGCCTTGTCCTTCTGGAAAGCCACAAGCTCGGCCAACAATTTTTTGGGCCAGAGTAAAGCCTTTTTTACTTTCGATCGGGGCTTGGGGTAAGCGAAAGACGGTCGAGGCTGGCAGTCCAAGAGCTTTACGCGCTTTCATGGTTAGGCCACGGCCGATAATCAGTGGAATACGTCCACCCGCACGGACTTCATCAAAAATAACTTCAGAGCGCATGGTAAAACGAGTGATTTCTTTACCGTCTTTGAGAGCTTTACCTTCAAATGGTCGAAGTTCAATCACATCACCCATTTCCATTTGGTTAACATCGAGCTCAATAGGCAGTGCACCAGCATCTTCCATCGTATTAAAAAAGATCGGGGCAATTTTTGCACCCATACAAACGCCCCCAAAGCGTTTGTTCGGGACAAAAGGAATATCCTGCCCGGTATACCAAAGAACGGAATTGGTGGCTGATTTACGCGAGGATCCTGTCCCGACAACGTCGCCTACATAGGCAATCAGGTGACCTTTTTTCTTCAGTTCCTCAATTTGTTTGAGAGGACCTCTTTGGCCAGCCTCGTCGGCGTGGATGCCAGGCCGAGGATTTTTAAGCATCGCTAAGGCGTGGAGTGGAATATCTGGACGGCTCCAAGCATCTGGTGCTGGGGAGAGGTCATCGGTATTGGTTTCTCCGGTAACCTTTAAGATCGTTACAAATAAGCTTTTAGGAACTTCTGGTCGGCTGGTAAACCATTCAGCATTCGCCCAGCTTTCTAGGACTTCTTTGGCATAGGCATTACCTTTTTCGGCTAACTCTTGAACATCATGAAAGAAATCAAACATTAATAAAGTTTTTTTCAGTGCAGCTGCAGCAGTTGGCGCGCAGCTCGGTTCATTGAGTAAATCAATCAGTGCTTTAATGTTGTAACCACCGAGCATTGTTCCAAGTAATTCAGTGGCTTTGATTGGGCTAAGCAAGGAGGATTTTTCTTGGCCGGTAGTAATTTTTGCTAAGAATTCAGCTTTGATTTTGGCGGCGTCATCAACCCCTGCTGGCACACGGTAGGTAATCATTTCAACGAGGGCGGCTTCTTCGCCAGACGGTGGATTTTTGAGTAATTCGACTAAAGCGGTAGTTTGTTGTGGTGATAGTGGAACTGGTGGGATACCCAAGGCAGCGCGTTCAGCAACATGGGCACGATAAGCTTCTAACATCTTTTTCTCCTGAAAATATCAATATAGTAAATGGCTTAGACCTTGGTATTGATGATTACTTGGTCGTAGCAATACAGCATAGTCTGAAGCATTCTCATATATTGTAAGCCCAGTTAGGTTAGGAAATTAGAATTTTTCAAGAATTCAGGTATCAAATTCTGTACCGGGGTACTCGCCATATCGATTTGTAGCAGGTGAGCCCGCTTTGATGGTCCAATAAATCATGATGATGGCACCAATCAGTGGCACTGCGATGATGAGTATCCACCAACCAGATCGATCAATATCGTGTAAGCGACGAACTTGTACGGCCAAGTTTGGTAAAAAGAGTGCGAGGGTAATGATGCCCGTAATAGTTCCTTGTTGTTCGATTAAGGTACCGGCGGCTAGATTGACTAAAACAACAAATAAAAAGAACCACCAATACTCTGAGCGGGATGCACGGCCATTAAAATTAGCGTATTTGATAAAACAAGTTTGAATAGCTTCATGAAATTGCATATAAACTCCTGATATTTGCAAACCTTAACAAAATTGTAAATTTTGCCGTTTAACAATTGATGTTTTACTGTACATGAAACATTTCTACAGAAGAGGAAAATCAGATGACTTGGGCCTTTTGGTGTATTTTGATTGCAGGTTTATTGCCCTATTTGGGGGCCATGTTTGCTAAATGGGGCTTTAAAGACTTTGACAATGACTATCCCCGCGACTGGTTGGCCCAACAGACTGGTTTTCGAGCCCGCGCTAATGCTGCTCAGGCAAATAGTTTTGAATCTTTTCCATTGTTCGCCTCTGCTGTTTTGGTCGCGACCTATTTGCAAGTACCTACGACCCAAATTGATAGCTTGGCCACTATATACATCCTTGCTAGAGTCGCTTTTTTGTATTGTTATTTACGCAATTTAGCCACTTTCAGGACTATTGCTTGGGTTATTGGTCTTTTGAGCGTTTGCGGGCTATTTGTTGCAGCTGGATTCGTTCAATAATCAGCTTAACTCTATGGCTATTTCTTTTAAAGGGTTGAAGTGGTTCGTGGTTCAGATAGACGGTTTTTCTGAATAGATAATAAAAAGTGACTTGAGGCTTTAGATGACAAGATTTCAGATGATGCAATTTTTTACGCGACTATCCTTGGTTGGTTTAGTAGGTAATGCGTATGCCAGCGATGCTGAGGATGAGTTGGCCGATTTTCTTTCTTGGTGCGTCATTGGCGGGGTACCATTGATTGGCATTACCGTATATTGGTTGGTGCATTATTTGCCAGATACTATTGCCAAAAAAAGACAGCACCCGCAACGTGATGCGATTCAGGCGCTTTGCCGGGTGTCTGGTATTTTTGGAGGATTTTTATGGCCAATAGCTTTTGTTTGGGCGCATATGAAGCCAGTGGTGCATGAGGTGGTTTATGACCCACAAGACGGCTTAGTTAAATTGCATCCGAAGGTAAAGTCCGAGACTAACCAGGTGGGTCATGATTAGTCTTTTATTAGCAAGTTACGCACTCATTACCTGGTTACTATTTATTCGTTGGCGCTTATTGCCATGGAAAATCTATACGATTATTCCAGTCGTCACTTTTCCAGTGGTTGCTATTGTTGTGATGGTCTTACTCTTAAATGTGTTTGCTCCGACTAGTAGCGATGTGCGGGTAACGCGCTATGAAGTACCGATTGTTCCCCAGGTGAAGGGGCGTGTTGTCGAGGTGGCAGTTAAGACGAATCAGCGTGTAAAAAAAGGTGATTTATTATTTAAAGTGGACCCGACCCAGTACGAATATGTGTTGGCTGGTTTGCGTCCTAAAATCAAATTAGCTAAAAAACGCGTCGCTGAATTTTCTGCTTTACTAGAGTCTGGAGCTGGTAACCGTTTTGACTTAGAAAAAGCCCGGGCAGATTTAGAGGAGCTCAAAGCACAATTTGATAATGCCTCATGGGAACTCGCTCAAACGATGGTGGTGGCACCTAGCGATGGCACTGTTATCAATGTGCAGTTGCGCCCAGGTGTGATGGTTACTTCAATACCGATGCGCGCGGTGATGAGTTTTGTCGAGGATGAGCCACAGGTTTATATGCTGTTTCATCAAAATGAGCTACATCAAGTAGTGCCTGGTAACGAGGCAGAGTTCTATATCCCTACGCAACCGGGTAAGATTTTTAAAGCGACTGTTGACTCGGTAATTTGGGCTCAAGCGCAGGGCCAAGTAGATGCAAATGGGAATTTACCAAATACTGGCGTTATTCCAGCGGTTCCCAATCGTTTTCCAGTCAAATTAATCATGCACCAGAGACATGAGTCTGAACTGATTGCTGCAGGTGCTATAGGTAATGGAGCAATTTATACAGAGCACTTAAAGCCTTTGCATCTAATTCGGAAAACCATGGTTCGAGTCAGCAGTAAGTTGTACTATATTATTCCGAAGGGCTAGGTTTCTGATGCTGATGTGCGTTTTATTCTCGAATATGAAACGAGCGAGTATTTTTTTGAGTACGGCCTTACTGTTGTCATGCTCGACCTCTCAGCCTTTGTTACATGAAGAAATAGTTCAAAAGGCGCTACCTGGAGTACTAATACCCCCTAAATTTGTAGGGGATGACTCCGGCTTTGTGCCGCAAACTCCGACTGATTGGTTAGAGCAGTTACAGGATCCTGAGCTAAAAACATTAATTCATGAGGCCTTAGGCAGTAGTCCTGATATGCGCGCTTTCGCTGCGCGTATTGAGCAGTCTGAGGCGATGGTGCAAGCCATCAATTCCTCTTTTTATCCAAGTGTTGGTGCCACGGCAAAAGAAGGTGCGAAATTAGGTCTTGGCGGCAGTGGTACATCTGGGTTCTATGTTGGTGCAGGCTGGGAAGTTGATTTATGGGGACGGGTCAGGGCTCAAAATGAGAGCGCTAGAAAAAGTGCGCAAGCCATCGTGTTCGAGCAGGAAAGTGCTCAGTTATCATTAATTGCTAATTTAACCAAAACACTTTGGACGGCGCGTAGTTTATCGATGCAAGTGTTGATTGCGCAAGATATTGCTCAATCTTCTCTGGCCTTATTGCGATATGTCAAGCACCGTCAGAAGATTGGTATAGCCTCACGCAATGAGGTGCAGATTGCGCAGGCGAATTTAGCAGTAGCGCAAGAGGCTGTTGAAAACGCCCGTAGTTCTTATCAAAAGACCTTAATGGCGATAGATATGTTAGTGGGGAGATATCCAGTAGGCACGGCTTTGACAAGCCAAGCTTTACCTGGAATACCGAAAGCTTATGCCAAAGGCCTACCCTCTGAACTTTTGGAGCGTCGGCCTGATATTTTGGCAGCGGCTCTTCGTCTAGATGCGGCGCGTTTAAATATTGATGAAGCCAAAAGTGCGCGCCTTCCCAAGATTAGCTTATCAGCTGGTTTTGGTTTAATTAAGAGTAGCGTATTTGTTTTATCGACGAGTGCTGCTAATCCGAGCCTTGGAATTGGTTTAGATGTGCCACTGTTTACTGCGGGAGCTTTGGATCAAAAGGTTAAAATGCGAGAAGCTGAGATGGATTTAGCCTATGCAAATTATGCCAAAATAGGGCTTACCGCTTTTAATGAGGTTGAAACTGCCCTGTTATTAGAAAAGAATTGGCGAGTACGATCTGCAGAACTTGAAAAAGCGTATGCTATACAAGTTTTGCAGTTATCTAGTCTTGAAAAAGAGCAGAAAATAGGTCGTATTGATGGTCGTGCGGTTGAGCAACAAAAAGCTACGGTTTTAGGAGCTTTATCCAAATTAGAGCAGAGTAAATTAGAGATCTTACTGCAGCGCATCAATGTTTACTTAGCATTAGGCGGTCCAGTACAACTTATTGAGAAGGAAAAGAAATGACTAGTAACCCAGGCCCAGAAATAACGCGTTTCGATAAAATCAAGCAAGGCTTGTTTCATGAAGCGAAAAAGTTTTTGGCAGTAAGTATTTATTTTGCGATGTGGTTTTTCTCAATCAGCTTAATTACTAAAATGTCTTTAATTCAAAGTGGTGTAGAGCCAACTGAAATTATTTATTCATTTTCGTTTGCTGTAATTCGGGCCCTAATTGTGGCAAAGTTTTTAATTACGGCTGAATTATTATTCCCCATGCGGATTGAAAGTGGTCAACCATTGTTATATCCTTTAATCAAGCATTCTTTGATTTATACAGCTTTTTTAATTTTCATGGGTTTTGTCGAAAAAGGTTTTGAAGGGCTGTTACATCGTGAAAATTTCTTTGAAGCATTACAGCATTTTGGTCATGGTGATCCAAAAGTAATTGCAAGTATTGCCTTTATGTACTGGTTAATTGTTGTCCATTATTTATTTTATAGTGCTTTAGAGTCTCGTTTTGGAGTCGTTGAGATGCGTAAAATCCTCTTTGGTAATAAATAGTGATTATTTTGAATTCTAGTATAAAACTTTATAAATATTTGTATCAGCGTGGATGCAGCAATCGTGTTATAAAATTATAATAATTTATTTTTATTGGGAACTGATCTGAAAGTTGTATATTTTTTTTAGTTATTCGAGATCTAAAGAATATTTTTTACCCTACTTAAATATAAAGAACGTTTTATTATGAATTGGTATTTAGTGATGTCAAAACCTCGGGAAGAGGAAAGAGCCTATGAAAACCTGGTTTATCAGCAATATAATTGCTATTTGCCAAAAGTTAAAATAGAAAAAATTAAGCAAGGCAAGAAAATTCAATTGCTAGAACCGCTCTTTCCGCGGTATTTATTTGTTCAGCTCAATTCAAGCACTGATAATTGGGGGCCGGTCCGCTCAACTTTGGGCGTTTCTAATATGGTTCGATTTGGGGATAGCTATGCCAAAGTCCCCGATAGTGTTATTGAGGATATCAACTATTTTTCCAGTGAACACCAAGAATCCCTTTTTAAAGCTGGTGAGAAATTAGTAGTCAAGTCAGGACCATTCAAAGGGCAGACGGTTGAATTCTTAAGAATAAGCAGTGATTATCGGGCAATGGTACTTCTTGAACTCTGTCAAAAATTACATCGCGTTTCGATATCCCTAGAGGAGCTTCATTAACGAAACTTCCATAGCGAATTCCAACAAAGAAACTTGAAGTAAGAAATGCGCAGCGCTTGACAAGCCTTATCCGCTATTTCTAGCGTAGCTAGATTAATCAACTGTGATCTTGCCACTCTTAATCAGTTTTGCCCATTGCATCATTTGAGTTTTAATAAAGACATCCGCGACTTCGGCATTTCCTTGAAAAACCTCACCCCCTAAAGAATTAACCTTTTCAACAAACTCCGTCGACTGGGTAACTTTGCTAATCCCATCTGTTAGTTTTTGAAGGATTATATTTGGCGTTGCAGCAGGTGCGAAAAGGGCATTCCATTCATAAACTTCATAGCTTACGATACCAGCCTCTGTCATGGTTGGCACGCTTGGCATTGAAGAGGCTCTTTTTCGGCTGGTTACTGCTAGAGCATTGAGTTTTCCAGAATCGACAAATTGTTTGGTCGATGCAACGCTACCAAAAAAAATGGGGACTTGCCCAGCAATGACGTCATTGAGGGCAGGCCCTCCTCCCTTGTAGGGGATATGCTGCATTTCTATACCAGTTTGCAGTTCAAATAAAGCTCCAGCCAGGTGTTGAGCTGAGCCATTGCCAGAAGATGCGTAGGAGATCGTATTGGGTTTGTTTTTGGCTATAAACACGAGATCTTTGGCAGACTTTGCTGCAAAATTTGGGTTTACTAAGAGTACATTTGGGTATTGCGCAAGAACAGCAAGCGTTTTAAAGGCTTTATTGGGGTCATAGGGTAGTCTGGGAAAAAGTGCTGGATTCACCGAATATGATGAGGCATCGAGCATGATGGTGTAGCCATCGGCTTGACTTTTAGCCACATAACTAGCCGCTATTTGCCCGGTTGCTCCGGGTTTATTTTCAACAATCACAGAACTACCTAAGATTTTTCCCAGGGGGCCAGCGATCGTTCTTGCCATCAAATCGGCTGTGCCACCGGGCGGGTAGGTAACTACCAAGCTAATGGTTCTGCTTGGCCACTCTTGAGCGTTGCTAAGCGATATGTGTCCCAGTAAAAAGCTAAGGCATACCAGTAATAGAGGCGTTCGGAACATCGCTAATGAATTAGTGAACGCTGGTTATAAAGCTGCTTGTTAAGTAGGTATTACCCAACATGATTTCAGTTAAGATTTCGTAATGGGTATAAAAAAAAGTAGGGTAGTAAACAGCACGAAAAATTCCATCGATTTAAGTAAAAAGTAGCGTATTTTCTGTAAATTACCCATTACGTCATCCTTTATCTGAATCCTTGTTAGAGTCAATAATTTAAATAAGTACCGTAACTATGCGTGCTATTTTGTGTGTGTTTAACTACCCGAAGGACTTTTTTAGAAATTGACTTTTGCACTACCTTTCAGTTTTAACATGACGCGAGCTTCGTCAGGCGTTGCCGGTTCTAGGTTTAAGGCATGTAAAATACTTACGATGCGTTTAACTTGATCCGCATTGGTTTTCGAGAGTGTTCCAGGGCCGTCCCACAAAGAATCCTCAAGACCTACTCGAACATTCGAGTTCATCGCTGCAGACATGGCTGCGATTGGCATTTGGTTTCTGCCGGCACCAAGCACGGACCAGAAGTATTGATCTCCAAAGAGGCGATCAGCAGTGCGTTTCATCATCATGACATCCTCTGGGTGTGGACCAATTCCACCGAGTAAACCAAAGACTGACTGAATTAGGAGTGGACCTTTGAGAAGTCCGCGATCGACAAAGTGTGCGGCCACATAAAGGTGGCTTACATCGTAGCATTCGATTTCAAAACGCGTTTCATTTTCTGAGCATGACTCGAGTATGTAGCGAATATCACCAAAGGTGTTTTTGAAAATACGGTCCTCAGAACCGGCAAGGTAAGGGGCTTCCCAATCATATTTAAATTCCTTATACCGTTTGAGCATTGGGTAGAGGCCGAAATTCATAGAGCCCATATTGAGAGATGCTACTTCGGGTTTGAGACGAAGGACAGGTTGCAGTCGATCTTCGACAGACATCGTTGGTGAGCCACCAGAAGTTAAATTAATGACAACGTTTGAGCGAGCTTTAATTTGCGGTAAAAACTTCATAAATGCTTCTGGAGTTTGGTCTGGCAAGCCATTTTCAGGATTACGTGCATGCAGATGAACGATCGCAGCGCCTGCTTCTGCAGCGCCCACGGCAGCATCTTCAATTTCTTTCGGAGTAATTGGTAGATACGGTGACATCGTTGGAGTATGAATTGATCCGGTCACAGCGCAAGTCACAATAATCTTCTTTTGTAATGCAGTCATGGGTAAAACCTTTCTTTCATTTAAACATCAACAAGAGCACGGCATCTTAGAGGTAAAAACCCCAAAAAAAGCGTCTCCTCCACAATTTTTTGTGTTCGACAAGTATTTGTTGAACAATTTTTTATTTATAAGGTAATAAGTTGTTAATTTGATCGGTACGACTTCCTAAAAGGAGTCGTTCTAAAAAAATTGACTATCCGATATTTTTGATCAATTGATTAATAAAAGAATCAGTATAAACCCTAGTTTTTCTAGAGTAAGGCTTGAGTCGGCCGTAGTAGTGGTCGCCCTGTTGGTATTAACTGCTGAATCATTGATCTAAATTGCTCAGCAGTAAAAAAAGTGATCATTCAATGAGAAATTCTTAAAATGCAGTTATGATTTAGCCTACATGAATTTATATTGAATCAGTTAGTTGATTAAAATGTTTTAGAAACCTAGGAGAGTATGAATGACAAATAAGACGACTGCAGCTGGAATGAAGGCTGTACCGAACAATCAAATTGCCCGTGATCTGACTAAAGCAGATATTGAGAAGATGGCTAAAGATGCCTGTAATTGGGGTAAGTGGGGTCCAGATGATGAAATTGGTACTCTCAATTACATAACGCCAAAGCAATTGATTGAGGCGGCAAAGTTAGTGAAAAAGGGCAAGTCAATTTCATTAGGACTGGATTTTAATTTTCATGGTCCGCAAACGACCGGTTGGGGTAATCGATTTAACCCAATTCACACAATGCTAGCAACTGGTACAGATGCGATTGCTGGGAATCAAGATGCTGGTGGCATACGCTACGCTGATGATATGGTTTCGATGCCGCTACAGTGTGGTACTCAGTGGGATGCTTTAGCACATATTTTTTACGGCGATCATATGTGGAATGGTTACAGTGCGGCTTTAGTTGATTCAACCGGTGCGAAGAAGAATGGGATTGAAAAAACCCGTGCCAAGATGATCGGCCGAGGAGTTTTACTCGACGTTGCCCGTTTTAAGGGTGGGGATTTTTTAGCCGATGGTTATGGCATTAGTAATCAAGATTTAGATGATTGTGCCAAAGCGCAAGGTGTAGAAATCAAAGAGGGTGACTTTGTGATTGTGCGGACTGGTCAAATGGAAGAGCGTTTGGCAAGAGGTGATTGGGATTCCTACGCAGCTGGCGATGCTCCTGGATTGCGTTTTGAAACAGCCAAATGGATTCAAGATAAAAAAATCGCTGCAATCTGCACAGATACTTGGGGTTGTGAAGTGCGTCCCAATGAGGTCGCTGGAGTTAGTCAACCTTGGCACTGGATTGTGATTCCGATGGTTGGTATTACGATGGGCGAGATTTTTAATCTCAAAGAACTTGCTGATGATTGCCAAGAAGATAAGGTTTATGAATTCTTATTTTGTGCGCCACCCCTACCAATTACTGGTGGTGTAGGCTCTCCAATCAATCCAATTATTCTTAAATAAGTTTTTAAGTTAAAAATATTTGATGCAAATAGCCCCTTGATGGGGCTATTTTTTTGATTCTTTTAAACGACTCTACCAAACCTGTGTAGTGAGAGTAGGCATCCTAAGAGGATGCATAGCAGGCCAAGTGCCATGACTGGTGAGGTGATTTCAGTCAACTGTTGCTTTTCAAAACGAATAGTTAAACCTAATGATTCATAAATTCGTTTGAGTTCTGTATTACTTGTGGCCTTGTAATACTCTCCTTGCGTAGCATTCGCAATTTTTTTGAGTAAGGTTTCGTCAAGGCGCACGCGCATGGATATACCTTGTGATTTGATGACTGTTCCTTCTTCTGTGCCAACGCCAACAGTATGTATTTTGACGCCATGATTTGCGGCTAATTCAGCCATTTTCAATACATCAGGTCCCATATTACTTTGCCCGTCGGTAATCAGCACAATCGCCATGGATCGATTGGAGCCTGGTTCTAGATTAATTTGGTTGGATGTTCCAAGCGGTTGGCTACTGGGACTCGTTTTAGCTCCACCATCGGATTCGGTAATAATTTTTTCTGCATCAATACCTGAGCCGGGTAATAGGTTTGCTAGGGCGATGACGATTCCACTGCCTAGAGCTGAGCCCGGTTGTAAGGGAATGTTTTCTAGTGTTTGCAATAAATTTAAGCGCTCGGTAGTTGGGGCTTGGCGTAATGCGGCAGTGCTCGCTATAGTTACAATCCCAATTCGTACCTGTGGGGGTTGGGCGTTGATAAAGTCTTTAATTGCTGCAATTGCGGCATCGATACGGCTTGGTTTGATATCATCTGCACGCATACTACCTGAGGTATCAATTGCAAGCATGATGGTATCTAATCGACTGGGGATATAAAGAATTGCGCGTGGTCGTGTTAGAGCAAAAAATAGGCAGCATAATCCGACAAAAATGAAGAATGCATGGGCATATTGCCAACGCTTGGCATTTTTGTAGTTAGTGCTTTGATTCGATAGCCAGTTTGCTGGTTGAAACATACGCCAATAGATCAGTCCGCAGATTGGTAGTAATAAAAACACCCAAAAGGCATATGGCCACTGGATTGATAGAGAATCAAAGCCTAACATAAATGAGCTGATTAAATAGTCGCAAAGTGGTTCGGTGGCCGACGTTGAGATTGGCGTTTACGTAATTCGCTAAATCGTAAAATAGACTCGTGGATTGGCTCATCGGTATACAGTTCTATACAGTCGGTACCTGTATTTTGAAATGTTTTTGTAAGGTAATCTGCATGCTCTTGCGTTAGTTGTGCATATTTTTTCTGAAAAAAAGGGTCATTTGTATCGATCATCATTTGTTCTGCTGTTTCAGAATCTTCCATGATGAAAAGTCCAATATTTTTTAGTTGAGTCTCTAGTGGGTCGCATAAGCGCACGGCAATCACATCATGAGATTTGTTGAGCTCCCCGAGAGATTTCTCCCAATCTGGTTGGCTAATAAAATCCGAAATCACAAAAATGGTCGAGCGTTTTTTGAGCAAGGCTTGGGCGCTTTGTAGCAACACTTTCAGGTCAGTTGCTGGACTATTTGTTAGGGATTGGGTGTTGAGTAAAAGATCGAGTATTTGTAAGACATGTGCTTTACCAGTTTTGGCAGGCAATAGGGCATCAATTTTTGCTGATGCGCCAGTAAATAGTATTGCCCCTACACGATTACCTCGACGAGTCATCAGGCGAGCAAAGACGCCAGTAAAACTACTCGCAAGATTTTTTTTAGTGTGTTCTGCTGAACCAAAATTGAGGGAACGTGAGAGATCGATTAAGAACCAGGTAGTCATTTCTCGGTCTTCTTGATGCTCGCGAACATACGGCGTTTGCATTCTAGCGGTAACATTCCAATCGATATGACGGACATCATCATGGGTTTGGTATTCGCGTAGATCGGCTAACTCGAGTCCAGAGCCTTTAAACCAGGTTCGGTAATCGCCTTGTAACTGACCATCGAGCCTTCGAAGTGTGGTCCATTCGAGTTGGCGCAAAAAGTCTTCTGGATTTATACGTTTGTTCTCATTCTCCAGAATAACTAGTTTAGGCTTAAACAGGTTGGTAAGGCGCTTGAGCATCTTACTGGAGGGGTTGACTTGGCGTTGGAATGGTAGCGAGTAGGAGATGTATGAGGTCATCGGTTGTTTTTCCAAGTGAGATTGCCTCATAGGACAGTACGATCCGATGCCTCAGAACATCAACAGCTAGATCTTTAATATCTTGGGGTAGGACATAAGGACGACCTTTGAGAAAGGCGAGGGCGCGAGCGCCTTCGATGAGATTAATTGTGCCGCGTGGACTTGCTCCAAAACTGATGTAGGGGGCAATACTTTCCAGCCCAAATTGCTCTGGATAACGTGTCGCTGCGACGATTTTGACGGCATATTGAATAAGTGCAGGATCCACATAACCTGCTTTACAGGCTAGCTGAATAGCTGATAACTGTTCCGTATTCATGATACTAGCGAGTTCAATCAGTGGCCCAATTTGCCTTTGAACAATTACAAATTCTTCGTTTTCACTTGGATAGTTGACGAGCACTTTCATCATGAAGCGGTCGACTTGGGCCTCGGGTAGCGGGTATGTTCCTTCGGTTTCGATAGGATTTTGAGTTGCTAGTACTAAAAAGGGTTTAGGCACTTGATGGGTTTGTCCCGCAATCGTAACCTGGCGTTCTTGCATGACCTCTAGTAAAGCGCTTTGAACTTTGGCGGGAGCGCGGTTGATTTCATCAGCGAGTAGCAGATTTGCGAAAACTGGACCTAGGACAGTACTAAACTCGCTGGTACGTTGGTTATAAACCCGCGTTCCGATCAAATCGGCTGGCAGAAGATCGGGCGTAAACTGAATTCGTTGAAATTTACCCTGGATTACTTTTGCTAGAGAGTTCACCGTTAGTGTTTTCGCAAGCCCTGGCACACCCTCAATAAGAATATGACCTTGCGCTAAGATAGCGACGAGAACACGCTCCAAGAAAAGATCTTGACCGACCACTACCCGCTTGACCTCATAAAGTAGTCGTTGCATTAATTCGCTATTATCTTGGAGCATTTTCGGAGTATGGTGGCCTGACCAATTTGCTATGTTGTCGGACATAAATGAGTTCCTTGGAAATTAAAAAGGGGGGATTCCTACAGCTGATCCAGCACTTTCGATAGTTGCTGCAAAGCCGATACCGATAAAAGTTTTGGCAGAAGTAGGGTTGAGTATGGCGGTCACAATGCCGATGACTTCACCGGATAAATTAATGAGGGGACCTCCAGAGTTGCCCGGGTTTGCAGCTGCATCAAATTGGATTAAGCCCCGCATTAAAGGGCCGTCCTTACCCTGAAACTCTCTATTTAGACCCGAAACAACACCTGCAGAGACAGACGGACCGATGCCAAATGGGAAGCCTACGACGACGACTTCATCACCCGCGACTACTTGGTTAGAAGTGCCTAAAGTTGCTGGTGGCAGGTCATCTGGAATTTTTTCTGGTTTGAGAACAGCCAAATCATTATTGGCTTGGACGGCGGTGACGATAGCTGGCGATTTTGAGCCGTCAAAGAAAGTCACTATTAATTTCGATGCTCCTTGGGTTACATGTAAATTGGTTAATATCGTGCCATCTTCCATAATGACAACGCCGGTTCCTGTCGAGATTTCCTTCTCACCATCTTTGGGGCGGTCGGGATCGATGCCATATCCTTGTATACGAACTACCGAGGGCAAGATCATTTGAGCCGCTTTCGCAGAACGTGAGGGGAGATCTTTGGTTTGTAAAGTATGCAGAACGGCTTGGTCAATATCCGCTTGGGTTAATTTAGTAGTCGGAAAAAAGGCCTGATGAATGATTAAGATGATGGCACTCGTCAGAACGCTCGTTAGAATAATACCGAGTCCAAAGAAAAACCACTGGTCGGTCGGTCTAAACCGAATCAGTATTGATTGAAGTGCGCTTGGGGGTGATTGGGGTGTAACCACTTCGAATGAATTTTGTGCCGAGTTGGATTGTCGTTTACTGTAAAGCGTTATTTTTTTCATAATGAAACATTAGCACAACTGAGACTGTTGTACTATTGTAATCATTGTCATATAAATGATTTTTATGCACTTTATTTGGTCTCAAGCTCTTTGGGCTTTACTTAGCTTACCGCTACTCATCATCCTTTATATGTGGATCTTGAGGCGACGGCGCTCTTATGCGGTGCAATTTTCAAGCTTACAAATTGTGCGTGGAGCAGTTAGTTGGCGTACTCGGTATCGGCGACATATTCCTCCTTTACTTATCTTGATGGCGATTATAGTTGGGATCATTGGTTTGGCTAGGCCAACGGCGACAGTTACCTTACCAGCGGACTATATGACTTTAGTAATGGCGGTGGATGTCTCGCGCAGTATGCTTGCGGAGGATGTGGAGCCTAATCGAATTAAGGCGGCTCAAGCTGCTGTGAAAGAATTTATTCGTGAATTACCTGTAGATATTCGGGTTGGGATTGTTTCATTTGCAGGGACTGCCCAAGTAGTGCAGGCGGTTTCGGAATCGCGCACAGACTTAATTGAAGCAATTGATCGTTTTCAATTGCAACGTGGAACAGCGACTGGTAGTGGATTATTACTCGCACTAGCGACTTTAATGCCTGATGCTGGTATTAATTTAGAGTCGGCTATTTATGGCGAGAGTTTTACAAGAGGATCTAGTGGTAATAGTTCGCCACTGGAGATCAAAAAACCAGTTGTCCCATTTAAACCTGTGCCAGCTGGATCATATAGTTCGGGCGCTATTGTTTTACTTTCAGATGGGCGAAGAACGACTGGGCCAGATCCGCTTGAAGCTGCTAGGCGAGTTGCTGAGCGTGGCGTTAAAGTCTATACCGTTGCATTTGGAACGCCTAGTGGATTTATTCCTGGGTACGAAGGTTATTCGTTTTATGCTCGGGTTGATGAAGAGGCACTACAAGGAATAGCAAAAATTACCCAAGGAGAATTTTTTAGAGCAAGTAATGGTCAAGATCTGCAGCAAATTTATGAGCATTTATCGGCAAAGTTTCGGCTAGAAACTAAAGAGACTGAAGTTTCAGTTTTATTTGCTGGTGGATCTGTTTTATTGATGCTGGCGGCTTTCATTTTATCGCTATGGTGGTTTAAGCGGATCTAGTCAAGTGCGCTATTAGCTATCGTAATGCGCAAAACCAGAGTTTTTATCGACCGCCTCGAGCAGGCGTAGCATGGCAGGCCATTCTAAAACGCCGTAGGGCCTTCTGGTGCCGGGTTGATACAGGTTGGCCGTATGCGCAAGTACACTATCTGCAGGAATCATTAACTCAGTTCTTGCAGCCATTGCATCGACTTGTGAGCGGCAAGACAACTCTAATTGGTACATGGTGTTAAAAGCTTGCTCAATCGTCGCGCCGCAGGTTAAAAGGCCGTGATTATAGAGAATCATTGCATCATGCGGACCAAGGTCATTAACAAGACTGGCTCGTTCAGCAAGATCGATGGCTGGTCCTTGAAATTGGTGGTAGCCAATATGACCGACAAAACGCATGGAAGTTTGGGTTAGGGGCAGAAGACCACATTGCATGGTTGATATTGCCATACCAGCGCGGGTATGCGTATGAATGACACATTGCACATCTGATCTTGCTTCATGAATGGCCCCGTGGATCACGTACCCTGATTTATTAATCCCATAATCAGTATTTGGTGTTGTGATGATATTCCCTGCTAGATCAATCTTTACAAGGCTTGAGGCAGTTATTTCTTTATAAAGCAGACCGTATAAGTTGATTAGAAAGTGATCTGTACCTGGGATGCTTGCTGTAATGTGGTTATAGATTAGATCGGACATCCCATAATAATCAATCAGTCGATAGCAAGCTGCTAATTGCACGCGGGCGTGCCACTCTTGTGCACTCACTGTATTTTTTAAGCTAGGGAATTGCGTATCGTAATTCATGAGAAGAGCTTTCGGTGGAAGGGGAGATCTAGTGCCGTTTTATAAAAGAGTTACATGGGTCGTAATGGGGGTCTTCATGGGAGTCTTCAACAGAATCTGTTCTTTGGATCGTTTTTACTCCAATGATTTAATGCTATTGTATCTTGGGTGAGAGGGTTGCTAGATAGAGGATAGAGGACAAATCATCGTATTCTCTAATTGGCATCGTTAACTTCTGCCGTAATGATCCTCAAACCGAACAATATCATCTTCCCCTAAGTAACTACCTGATTGAACCTCAATAATTTCGAGTGGAGTTGCGCCATGGTTAGCAAGGCGATGCTTGACACCCTGAGGGATGTAGGTACTTTGGTTTTCATTGAGAGTCATTACTTCAGCGCCATTCGTTACCTCAGCTTGACCTTGGATCACAATCCAGTGTTCTGCTCGGTGGTGATGTAACTGTAAGCTTAATTTTGCTCCGGGGTTTACACAAATTCTTTTTACTTGAAAATGTGGACCAGAATCAATGCTGTCATACCAACCCCAGGGGCGATAGACTTTACGGTGGGTTGTTTGTTCGGTTCGGTGCATTTTCGCTAGTTGTTGGACGATTTCTTTGACATCTTGGCTTTTTGATTGATCCGCTACTAAAACAGCATCGGCTGTTTCAACCACAATTAAATCATGTACGCCAACAGTGCTGACTAGTCTTTGATTCGCATAGACTAGGGTATTACTAGTTTGCGTTGTGACTACATCACCATGCACGACATTACCGTTCGAATCTGGCTTGCCAACTGCCCAAACAGCATCCCAACTACCTAAATCACTCCAGCCTACATCCAGAGGAATCATCTGAATCGGTATGCTGGAGTTTGGACATTTTTCCATGACGGCGTAATCGATCGACTCACTAGGAATCTCGATAAATGCTTGCGGATTTGGTCGAATAAAATGATTTTGTAAATCGACTTCTTTTTGGCTCCAGCTGACCTGAGTAGCTTGAAGGATATCTGGTCTAAACATCTGTAGTGCTTTTATCCAAAGACTAGCTTTTAATACAAAAATTCCACAATTCCAGCTATATTCGCCGGTTGCTAAATATTCCTTAGCTTGCGTTTCGTTGGGTTTTTCTGTAAATTTTTGTACTTGATAGGCACCGAACTCGCCGGGTAAGCCTTGTGCTCGGATATAACCGTAGGCAGTTTGCGGGTGGTGGGCAGTGGCCCCAAGGATGATAATTGCGTCCTTCGATGCTGCTTGCACAGCTTGCTGTAAGGCTTTGGTAAAAGAGGCTTCATTTTGAATTGTTTGGTCAGCTGGCGTCACAATCAGAATCGGGTCAAGCCCTGATTCCATGGCTTGCAGAGCTGCCAAGGTGAGGGCTGGCGCAGTATTTCTGCCAGTTGGTTCTAACAAGTATTTTGCCGTAGTCTGCTTTGTCCCTAGATTTGCTATGGGGGTAATATCCCTCTGTTGCAATTCTTGGGCTTGATGAAGTGCTAAAAAGCGATGCTCTTCATTTGTAATGACTAGAGGGCTGCACAGTTCAATACCGGGTTGACTCAGCCCTTGAAGTCGGGAGATCGCCTGTTGGAATAAGCTGGTATTACCGCTTAATACAAGAAACTGCTTTGGAAATCCAACTCGAGATAAAGGCCAAAGTCGCGTTCCAGAACCGCCACATAAAATTACAGGTTGCACTTGAATCAAGATTTTTCCCTTAAACTATTTTCACCAGCTGAGTAGTAATCAAAAAGACATGGAAACCAGAACAGTGTTCAATTCAGCGCTCAAATCAGTGTTCAATTTCTATTGTAATCAATTTGATTGAATAAAAGCCTAAGTGCATTGTTCTGTTGGGTTTGATGGGGTAAATTCGTTTGCTTAGGAGTTTGAAGAGGATGCTTTCAGTCTAGCTGAGGATGTGGGGTGGTATATGACAAAATACAGGGATAAATCCGCATCCGTTGCAAGGCTTCTAGCGTGGAATCTACTTATTTAAAATTATATTATGATGTGCAAGTAAACATCATTTATTGTCAATAGAGTCATGGCGAGTCGTAAAAATAAAAAATAGGGGATCAACTCAAATTTTTCATGAATAAGAAAATTTATATATTAGATGCGTTTTACGAGGCTGGGATTGCCCTAGCAAAAGAACATGCAGAAGTGGTTTGTTGGCCTGATCCAGCAATAGTGAACTGGCCAGAGGAGGCCGATGGGGTGATGGTTCGGATGACCCCCATTACCGCTGAACAAATTCGCCGCGCCAAGCATGTGCAGATTATTTGTAAGCAAGGTGTTGGTTTTGAAACAATTGATATTGCAGCTGCCAAGGAATGCGGTATTGCGGTATGTCGAACACCTGGGGTTAATAGTGAAGCAGTGGCCGAAATGGCTTTTGCACTAGCCTTGTCTGTAACGCGGCGGATTACCCGATTTGACCGCATGTTAAGAGCCGGTGAGGAGATTGTTCGACCGGCGCATTTAGGCATTGAGATGAACGGTAAGACTGTTGGTGTAGTTGGTATGGGTAATATTGGAACGCGAGTGGCACGTAAGTGGTTTGGTGCATTTGACGCGCGCATCGTTGCGTATGACCCGTATGCCACAGATGATCAATGGATAGATTTGCCCCATCAGCGAGTCAGCTCATTAGATGAGTTATTAGCCGTTTCTGATTTAGTGACATTGCATTTGCCTTTAAATGAGCAGACTAAAAACTTAATTGATCGAGCGGCATTAGCGATCATGAAAAAAAATGCAGTCTTAATCAACGTTTCTAGGGGCGGCTTGATTGATGAGCAGGCCTTATTTGACGCCTTACAAAGTGGTCATTTGTTTGGTGCTGGTTTAGATGTTTTTGCGATTGAGCCGCCGCCGGCCGACTATCCTTTATTGTCGTTACCACAAGTTGTCACTACGCCGCATGCTGCAGGGGGGACTGTTGATACTCAAGAGAGAAGTTCCTTGCAAGTTGCACAGCAGGTGATTGATGTCTTAGCTGGTTTACCAGCTATGAATCGCGTTGCTTAATCGTTTTAATTATGAAAGAGGAATGATGCAAAAGAGCGCCAGAGACATTTTAACAAATAACGTTCGAGAAAAGTTAGCGAAGAATGAGGTGGTTTCTTCGCTGACAGTTCGCTTATGCCGAGGTATTGAGATTGCTAGGATTGCGAAAACGGCAGGATTTGATTCAATCTACGTGGATATGGAGCACAGCAGTTTATCCTTAGACACGACTGGACAAATTTGTTTGGCTGCAATGCAAATAGGTATTGCGCCATTCGTTCGAGTCCCGGCTAATAGTCCTGAGTGGATTTCACGGGTTTTAGATGCGGGTGCGTTAGGGGTTATTGCACCGCATATTTCATCTGCGCAGGAAGCACGCGCGGTTGTGGCAGCGGCCAAATTTGCTCCGCTTGGTAATCGATCTGCCGCTGGTGGTATGCCGCATCTTGAATACCGAGCATTTCCAGCGCATGAAGCTTATCCAGTGTTAAACGATGCCACGATGGTTATTGTGCAATTTGAGGATGTAGCGGGCCTTGAGCATGCCGATGAAATCATGGCAGTAGAAGGTGTAGACATGGCGTTAATTGGGACGAATGATTTAACAGCAGACATGGGAATTGCTGGTCAGTATGATCATCCTAGAGTACGGGCAGCCTTTGAACAGGCAATTACCGCCGCACGTAAGTACGGTAAGCATTGCGGTGTTGGTGGTTTATCTTCAAGACCCGACTTAGTTGCAGAGTTTGTCAAGCTCGGTGCGCGTTATGTTTCAACTGGGACCGATCTCGCATTTTTATTAGGTGCTTGCACTGCCAAAGCTAAACAAGTTAGTGATATGCAATTATGAGAAATCGGACGATTCATGGAGTCACGCACGAGCTCTTAGATTTTCAAATGCCCGACTTCGCTTGTGATTGTCATACTCACGTGTTTGGCCCAGCCGAGCAATTTTTATTTTCGCCGAATAGGCAATATACGCCAGGTAATGCCTCTGTTACAGATTTGTTGGAGCTCCACCAGATTCTAGGGATTCAGCGGGTCGTTATTGTTCATCCTAGTCCTTATGGAAGTGATAATTCTTGTACGCTGGATGCTTTGCAAAAAATTGGCTCTAATGCGCGGGGTATTGCTGTGATTGATCACGATATAGGGCGAAGTCAGTTACAAGAGATGCATGAAATGGGGATTCGGGGGATACGCTTAAATTTAGAAACGAGTGGTATTCAAGACCCAGAGTTTGCTAAACACGAGTTATTTAAAGCTGCAGAGCAAGTTCAAGAATTAGGTTGGCATATTCAGTTATATACGAATTTAAAGCTATTAGCAGCCCTCAAGGGTGTCATACAGCAAGTATCTGCACCGATCGTAGTAGACCATTTTTGTCGTGCGCAAGCTGAATTAGGCGTTGATCAACCAGATCTAGGAGATCTCCTTGAGTTAGTTCAAAATGGTCGTGTTTGGGTTAAGTTATCCGCACCGCATCGGATTGCAGTGGATCCTGATTCATTGGAGACGCAGGCTATAGCGCAACTATTTGTAAATACGAATCCAGATCAAATGTTATGGGGAAGTGACTGGCCCCATCCTGGAGGAAGACGGGGTCAAGAAAACGCTCTTAGTGAAATTGAGTCATTCAATCCAATTGACGATGGCCACGCTTTAAATCGTTTTGCCAAATGGTTAGATGATCCTTTATTATTAGAAAAAATTTTAGTGAGTAATCCTGCTAAGTTGTATGATTTTTAATAATTTGTTAAAGAGAGATAATTAAAAAATGAAAAAAAACTATCTGGGATTTTCGGTATACCTTACGATTGCAAGTTTTTTAGGATTTTTTGCTAGTAGCGTGGTTTCTCAAGAGACTGGTAAGCAGATCCGTTTGATTGTCCCATTTGCGCCTGGCGGTAGTAACGATATTGTTGGACGTGCAGTTGCTCAGCAGCTTTCACCGCGTTTAAAGCGTAGCGTTATCGTTGAAAATAAACCGGGTGCAGGGGGCGTCTTGGGCGCTGAAATTGCTGCTCGAGCTGAGCCAGATGGTAATACCTTACTACTTATTTCATCCAGTTTTGCCATGAACTCATCGATCATGAAGTTAAGTTATGATCCGGTGAAGTCTTTTGCGCCGCTAGCGATGCTAGGGATGGGGCCAAGTGTGATTGTGGTGAATAGTGCTACACCCGTAAATTCCATCAAAGAGTTAGTTGATTTTTCAAACAATAATCCCAGTAAGACGAATTTTGGCACTGCTGGAGTTGGCAGTTTTCAGCATTTCGCAATTGAATTATTTAAGTTAAAAACAGGTGCTAATTTTGTCCTAGTACACTATAAGGGGGGTGGACCTGCACTGGTTGATTTGGCGGCTGGTCATATCCAGATTTCTTTAGGCAGTTTGATACAAATGCAAAATTTCATGAAAGCTGGGCAAATTAAAGTTTTGGCTGTTGCAGGTAGTAAGCGGGTACCACTTTTACCAAATGTTCCGACCTTAAAAGAGTTAGGTATTGATGTGGAAGCTTCGAACTGGTGGGCTATTTTGGCACCTACAGGAACCTCTAATGAGTTACTAGATGCATTTCATAAAGAGATCAATCAAGTTTTGGTTGATCCTGAAATTAAGCGGCGATTTGCTAATGAAGGTGCAGAATCATTGCCGATGAGTCGTCTAGAGTTTGAGAAACTCCTCAGTGAGGAGTCGGTGAAGTGGGCTAGAGTTGCCAAGTTAACAGGCATTAAGGCGGAGTAGGAGAATTGGTGGAATTGATCTTGAGGCCGATCACGCCAAATTTTGGATTAGAAATTACAGGGATAGACTTCAGTAAGCCGGTTAATGCGCAGGTCAAAAAAGAATTAAACGATTCTTTCTCGCAATACGCAGTTTTAGTTTTTCCGAATCAGGGCTTAGAACCAGCTGAATTGATACAGTTTGGTGAAATCTTTGGGCGGGTAATGGAGCAGCAACTCAAAGATTTTGTTTTGCCAGATTTTCCTTTAGTTGGGTATAACTCTACGAAAGACTTACCAAGTAAAAATGGCAAGTTACAAGTACGTGGAGAAAATTACCATACTGATCACTCCAATGATCTTGCGCCACCTCGGGCAACGAGTTTAGTGGCTGTTCAAATACCATCTTATGGCGGTGATACGCAGTTTGTCGATGTTCGTCAGGCTTATGATGACTTAGATGTCGATCTGAAAAATCGTATTAAAAATTTACGTTCCTTACACGTGCACGGGAGTAGTCGAAGTCCGAGGAGTTTTGCCAAGTTAAGTCCCGAAGCAGCAGCTCTCATTCCTAGGACAATTCAGCCTTTAGTGATCCGCCATCCAGATAGTGGGCGCCCAGCTTTATACCTTAATACTGGACGTATGGAAGGTATTGAAGGGATGGCGCAGGATGATGGATTTCAGTTGATTGAGCAGTTATATCTGCACGCAACGCAAGCGAAATATGAATATCGGCATCAATGGCGGGTAGGTGATTTAGTCATCTGGGATAACCGCAGTGTGATGCACCAAGCCAATGCGGATTATGACCCTTCGGAGTACCGGTACTTGTATCGCATTATGATTGCAGGTAGTCCAATTGAGCCTGCATTTATATGATTCGTATGTGGTTAACTCGTGCAGGTTTATTTCGCGTTAGCCTTTTTATTTTCTAATGCTTGTAGTCTGTTTTGGTAGATTTGTAGGACCTCAAGGCGAGCGCCGTGCATTTCAAGTAAACCGATTGCCACTTCCATATCACGGATAGCGTTTGGGAGGTTTCCTTTACTCTCATCAGTTTCCGACATTTTCCATAAAATACGTGGATTTTGAATCAGTGTGAGGGCAATATATTTGTTTTGATCAGTCTCTAAGCCTTTAAACACTCTCGCGTCTGGTATTAAGAAATAAATTCCGCCAAAAATCATAGCGACGACAATCAGACTTTTTACGAAAAACTTTCCGATATCTGTTTTGAGGAAAAGATTATCGCTACTTTTATCAAAATCATCTATTTCTGTTTTCATCAGTCGCCTAGTTCACTTTAAGTTGAAAATCATCCACATAATATAGGAAATATGGTTTACAGTCGTGCATTTTTAACGCAGGATTTTTAATTTTTAAAAAGTTTGTATCGATCGAGTTTCCTTGTGGGTCAGCATCTGAAGTGATAGCAAATTGATAGGTTGGTCGAAAAAATGTGGTACTTGTTTCCCAGTAATCTCTCGTTAAAAAGGGTCGTTGATATTGAGCAAGGGTAATATGTTGTTTGCTAAGCGCTTGAAATTTCTTAGCTGTCCAGTAGCCAGCGATGCCATGTTTTAAGGATTTTTCTTGAATAAATGTATCAATACAGTGCATCTCTGGTGGGTAAAAGTCGGTATGCAGCTGGGTTGATTGATAGTCCTGATATTGTTGATGAATGCCTTGCAGAACAATCACCGAACCAATGATAGCAAGGACGGTATTGATCGCTGGAATGTGTTTTTTGCTCAGGATGTAGGAAATTGGCAGAATTAAAACAATGGGAAGTAAGAAAACAGGAATCGCATATCGCGGCGCAAACCCCCAGTTCGAAAAAATAACGACTAAAAGAGTGAAGCCACTCATGCATAAAAAAAACTGGATTGGCAAAGAAATACGTTGATACGTATTTAAGAAAACGTGTTTAGGACCATGGCCGATAAAAAGCACGCCAAGTATGACGAGGTAAGTACCCGGGATGATCCAAAAAATGGGGCTATTTTTAAAGGCGCTGGCATTGAAATGATTGATGATATTCGCAAAGCTATTTTTAGCGTTATCTAATCCCAAGGATGCTGACGGATGGGCTGCATTGGTAATTAATAATTTGATAATGATCATTGAACCAATGGTGGCTAAAGCCATAATGAATAGCAATTTTTTGAATTTTGCTAAGCTCATTTGATCATGCAGGTATTGATAAAGGCAGATTGCACCTGCCGGCAGAATAAAGTGCAGAAGCAGTAACTTGTCTGAGAGATTAGCAATCAGAACAAGACAGAAAAAAAGGGCTAATTTCTTTTGCGAGATGTCATTACTTTGCAATATGCGAAAAAACAGGCCCATTTCTAGTAATAGCAGAATGTAAGCGCCAAAGTGATTCACGATGGTAAAACTTAAGTCAAAGGGACTTAAAAGATTTAAACCAAGTTGGAGGGTCCAAAGAGTCGAGAGTGTGGCAAAGAAAATGGCCAGGATCTGATGGATAAAAGACGATAAAAAATAAGATGTCGCCCAGATACAAATGATGATTTGGCCGATTAAAAAAGCATAGGAGACCCAAAAAGTAGATTGCGAAAAAAGACTGAGGATTAGATAAAGTAGGAAGTCTGGAAAAAGAAACAGAACATGGGCTAGATGCCAATTTCGGATATCTCCCGATCGCCGCAGAATATCTTCAGTGAGAACAGCTAGGAAAGCAGCATCCGAATCAAAAATGCCATTGAAAGACAGTTTTAGACCAAGGTAGGAGAGTGAAAACTGGGATATGCTGAGGACTGTAAATAAAACCGATAAAAACAATAAATAATTTTTCAGACTAGGCATGAGGATTTTTATTGGCATAGCTTAAGAAGATGAAATCTGATTTGAAAATGCCTCAAGGGAATAGTCTCAAGGGAATGGTCTCAAGGAATGGCTTGATTGTAATCAGAAATGATTATTTATTGAGTGGGGGTTTTGGGTTTGGTGAAGATTTTGATTTTTCCACCATAATCTGTTGTTTCTTGCCCTGATAGATAAGGACAACATGGTCATCATGAATACTCTCAAGCACCATGCCGTTGCCTAAGCTTTCGCCTAAGCTAATGACGCCGGTCGGTTTGCCATCTAATTGAAAAATAGCAAAACCTTTACTTTGCCCATGTTGGTCGGCTGTGGTTGAGATAATGCCTGTTAAGATCGGAGTATTTGCAGCGGAGGTACTTGTTCCAAATAACTGTCCTACAGGGGTTTGCCCCTCGCTAAAGTACACGGTAGTTTGCCTGTCTGTAGTCTTTTCAGGCGTTGGTAGTTGAAAGTAAACGAGGCAGAGTTGGAGGGAATAGATCAAAGCTAATGCCATCAGTAAAAAACGGCAGTAGACAGCGACCAACTGTGGATTTATTCGAGCGAAGAACGAAGGAGTTGCGAAGTGGGACGCAGACGCTCTGAGTTTTGGGGTGTTATGCGGTGTTGAGTTTGGTAAGAAATCCTGAAACTTTCTTTCTTTGGTTAGCTCGGTTAGGATTTTTCGGATCATCAAAAGCTCATTCGGAGATACGTTTAATTTGAATTATTTATGTATAAAATAATTAATAGCGGTGTAATTCATCAGATAATACAAGTATATAGATGTTTAAATAGGATTTTTCGATATATTTGATAAAGAATGCTATGACCAAGCGCGCATTTCAGACGATACAAGATCAAGAAACCCAAAAGGGTTTTACTCTCATCGAAATTATGGTGGTGATTGTAATTATTGGTGTTTTAGCAACTCTAATTATTCCCCGTTTGATGAGTCGGCCAGACGAGGCTCGGGTGATTGCTGCTCGGCAAGACGTGGCAACCATTGTTAGCGCATTAAAGCTCTATCGCTTAGATATTGGCCGTTATCCGACCTCGGAGCAGGGCTTAAAGGCGCTCGTAGCAAAACCGAGTGAGGAACCTATTCCGACCAACTGGAAAATAGGTGGTTATTTAGACCGCTTGCCAAATGATCCGTGGGGTAAGCCATATCAGTATTCAAGTCCTGGTTTAAAAGGGGAGATGGATGTCTTTAGTTTTGGAGCGGATGGTAAATTAGGCGGTGTCGAGTTGGATACGGATATTGGAAACTGGTAAAAAAAAATCGCAAGGATTTACGCTCATCGAGTTTTTAGTAGTTTTAGTGATTCTTTCGGTGGTTCTTGGTTTAGCTACTTTGCGATTACCCAATCAAGATCAGCGCTATTTTCAGGATCGATTAGAGCAATTGACAGCGGGTCTAAATATAGCTCAGGACGAGAGTGTTATCACGGGCGTACCTATTCTTGTTCAAATTGACCCAGTGGGTTGGCGGTTTTATCAATTACATGCAAGAAATCAGTTCCGTTTATTACAGTCCCCGCTGGCGCCACAGGACTGGCATAAAAAGGTCGAATTAAGTGGTTTAACTGAGTTAGTGATTGGACAAGAATCGATTACCGAGCCATGGTCAGTAGAGATCAAGCAAGATCAATTCAAAGCACAGATCAGTAAGACAGAGATGCTGTTATTCCAACTACAAATTATTCGTTGAGTTTTAGGATGAATACTTGGCCTAGTTCGGAGCGGGGGTTTACCTTAGTTGAGGTTTTAGTAGGACTAATCATTTTGTCGATAGCTTTATTAGCAGCGATGCGTGGGATTGGTACTATTGCGAACACACAAATGGCGGTGAGTACTCGGCAAGCGGCCTTATGGAGTGCTGATAATTGGCATATCCAAATGCAATTGCAGCAGGAGTGGCCTGATTTGGGAACCACGTTAATACCTTGCCCGCAGATGCAATATCAATTGATTTGCCAACGTAAAGTAATTAGTACGCCTAATCCACTCTTTCGGCGGGTCGAGATTGGTGTTTTTTTAAAGGGTGATGGTGATTTGAATAGTCCACAATTAGCTTGGTTAGTGCAAGTTATTGTGCGAAAGAATGCAGGTGTTTTATGAAATCGAGGGCTGGTTTTGCTTTAATTGAGTTATTAGTTGGATTAGTTATATTAGCCATAGTTGGTTTACTGGCCTGGCGGGGATTAGATTCGATCTTGCGGGCCAAGGATGCCATCGAAAACCGTATGCGCAGCAGTGCGCAGATTGATCAGGTTGTTAGTCAATGGGTGACTGATTGTGAGATGTTAGTCCGGTTGGAGAATAGTGCAGTGAGCCCTGCGCTTGTTCATCAAAATAGTTTATGGTTACTCCGTCGAACTTTTAAAAACCGCGATGTGTATTGGCAGATTGTTCGTTACCAATTGATTAATCAACAATTAGAGCGCTCGGTGAGTCGATTATTTCAGATAGAAACGACCAGTCTTGATCTCTGGGTAGGTTTTAGTCGGGAGATGGATAGCCGAATTGGCCCCTTTCAAAAAACTTTCCAGGTGGATTTTGTAGAGCGTCAAGAATTTCGTTTATTTTTTAATTCTGAATCAACCAAAAAGCAGTTACAGGGCATGCAAGTTGAGTGGTGGTTGAAGGATACGCTCTTACCCTTGAGTAAAAGTTGTTTATCTGGGATTCGGATATGAGTTGTTTATTTAAGAAGGAGCGTGGTTCTGCGACGATTACTGCGTTAATTGTGGTGAGTATTAGTACATTAATCATTTCTGGGTTAATGTGGCGTCAAGAAGTGCAGGTTCGGCAATTAGAGCACCGCAGACTTCAACAACAAGCAGTTTGGATTGAGCGTTCTGCGATTGATTTGGCGCGGGTAATCTTGCGTGAAGATCTCAGAAATAGTGGCGTGGCGGATTTTATCGGTGAGCCATGGTCATTACCTTTAGCGCAAAGTAGAGTCGCCGATTTTTTTAAAAGTGCTGATTTACCCTACGAAATTGAGAATATGACAATTCGGGGGCAGTTAATTGATGCGCAGAGTCGATTTAATCTTCGGAATTTGTTAAGTAACGATGGTCAGCAATTAAATTCGGTGGGGATTTTAATCTACAGTCGATTATTAAATTTAATAGGATTAGATGCTCAACTCGCCAATCCTACGGCATTATTTTTATTGAAAAATGGCTTAGCATTCAATCATCCGGAGCAACTTCGCGGTATTACTGGCTATAGTGATAAAAGTATTCAATTATTAAGTCAATATGTGACCACCCTGCCTCAAGTAACACCAATTAATCTAAATACTGCCTCGATAGAGGTTTTGATGGCAATTTCTCCGAGTATTTCGCGGGAGGACGCGGAAAAAATAACTCTTGCCAGAGTTATGCAGCCGTTTAAGTCTAGCGGGGATTTTTTGAAGTTGCTGGAAAGCTCAATGAGTTCTGGGTCACAGATGGTGATTGATAATAGTCAAATCGACGTAAAATCTCAATTCTGGTTAGCTCAGTCTGATATTGAGCTTGGCAGGAGTCATTTTTTAAATGTAACGTTGATACAACGCACCAATAATTTATCGGAAAAGGGTAATAGTACACAAGTGATTTGGACGCAATTATCTAATTCGATCAGGCCATGAGTACTGTCATTATTCTTTGTCCTGCGATGCCCCACCAATCCAATATCGATGACTGGATTGAGAGGGAGGTATTGACGCAATTTTCATGGAATCTCCAGGGCCCCAAAAATCTCTCTGGCGTTGGCCGGATTGCGGACATTCCATTTGTAGATGAGGCTATTGTCTATCTGGACACAGCCGACGTTCGGTTGGTAAGCGCGCTAGTACCGCCGATCCGTGGCAAGCAATTACAACAAGTAATTGTGAATTTATTAGAAGATCAATTGTTAAGTAGCATGCAGCATAAGACGCTGATTGAGCTTACACCAAATGATGTCGCTGAGAAAACTTTTGCGGTGCTTAATCAGTCTTGGTTGCAATATCTTCTCCAAGAATTACAAAAACTCTCGACGCGCAGAATCGTTCTCTTACCAGACTGTTTTATTTTGCCTTTTTCGATCGATATAAAACAGGATGCCTATACTCTTGAGGCAGATCAGATCAAGTTACTTACCAGGACTAGCATGTTGATGGGGGCTGCTTGGCGAGAAAAATATACCCCTGAAACCGGGGGGGCTGTTTTACCTTCAGTAACTGATTTTCAGGGTGCAAGGGTCATGGACTGGCCATTTATTCTGAAACATTATCGTCAGTTTTTAAATGAGAATCCACAAATCAGTTTGGTACCGAGTAACTTTCGTTTTCAGCGGGAGAGTAGTCAGGCTGAGGCGGCGCATCATACGTGGCAAAGTTTTGCGACCTGGCTGGGCGTTTACCGGTGGTTGCTAATCTGTTTAGTTGGTGCGGTTGCGTTGCATGCAGTTTTTTTAGCGGCGGTTGTTTATAAGACGTGGCAATGGGATCAACAGATGCTCAAGCTTGCGCAGGCCAAGATAAGTTCACGCTTGATTGTTGATACGAATTCTTTGCCAGAGTACATTGACATTGCGCGTGGCCAAGTTCGGCAATCTAGTCAGTTGAGTCAAGCGGATTTTTTACCAATGCTTGAGCAGTTGAGTAAGTTACTACAGCGATTAGGTGGCGTTGTTCCAACGCGCGTTGTTTTTAATGAACGTGGGATATTATTTGAATTATCTTCTGCTATGACGGCGCAGGATGTTTATAAAAAGAGCGGTGAGATGTATCTACAAATCATCGTTTTAGGAAATAATCAGTACTTGTTACCGATTTTTGCCGGTTTAAGAGAGGGTAAATGACGTGAGTAAATTTCTGAGTCAACTGAGTAGCTTACGGATTTCGGCCTCATCAACTGCTAAAAATCGGGGCAATCGATTTGGTATGACTACTTCTTATCGAAGAGTACTACTCATACTAGCTTTGATTTTGGTAGTGGTGGTATATTTTATGTGGATACAACCCATCCAAGAGGCTATTTTAAAACGTTTGGCTAGTAAACCAGTCCAAATGTTCGAGTTAGAAAATCTGCTCACTCAGGCAAGTACGCCATTATCTGCTGATCTACAGTATGTTTTACCGCTGAGTGAAGCTGATTTACCTAAAATTCGGGATTATTTACAAAACCAAGGTATCAAGCCAAGTTTATTGCGAATTATCACGGTTCCGCAGACTACTTTAGAGTTGCAGGCTAAAAATGTTTCCTTTGAAATCGTTGTGGCAGTGATGAAAGAATTACAACGTCGCTGGCAGATCACGCCTTTTTTGGCCGAGATAGTTAGCGGTCAATCGGCTGGTATGGTTGATATGTTGATAACATTTAAACAAGAAAAATGAGTCTTTTACTGAAACCTATTTCTTACCAAAAGAGATTCCTGAGTTGGTTTTTGATGATTACTTTGCTGGTGGTGTTGATAATTCATCAATTACCTGCCCGTTGGGTGATTCGTATAGTTGCAGATCAGACATTTTGCCAAGTACATTTAAAAGATATTTCTGGGACGATTTGGCAGGGTAGTGCATCTCTAGGAATTGCGCAATTAGTACCTGGTTCAACTGCGTGTAGTCGTTCAAAAACGATCACAGAACGATTTAATTGGGATTTAAAATGCTCTTTGAACGATTGGTCATGTTTTTTGAGGGTTGAACATCTCGCTTTTGAAAAACCCCTGATGATTAGTTGGGCTGATGGCCGGTGGAAGCTTTCCAATAATATTTTGAAGATATCTGCGCATTTACTAGAAAACTTGGGTAGTCCATGGAATACGATTAAGCCAGTTGGGCAATTGACTGCTAGTTGGTCTGATCTGGAATTAGGGCAAGGTGGGCTGGGGAGTTTAAGGATTGTGATGCATGAAATATCAAGTCCAATTAGTCCCGTCGTGCCACTGGGTAGTTACGAGATTATGATGAATATGGCGATGTTAGATCAGTGGGACCTCAAAACGCTGATGGGGCCTCTAGTTTTAGCCGGACAGGGTAAGATACACGACCGGCAGTTATCTTTTGTTGGTCAGGCCTTTGCCTTGAACCAAAATACGGAATCACTGGCAAGTTTGTTATCCTTGATAGGTGTGCAGCAGGGCGATATTTATCGTTTGCAATTTTGAGAGTATTTTTGATGCAATATTTGTTGAGAAAACTAGTTATTTTAGGAAGTTATCTGTTCTTCGGGATAGGTTTGGGATATGCGCAGCCCAGTACTACAGACAGTATTAACTTAGCTTTTTTTAATACGGACATTGAAGCGGTGGTTAGTGCGATAGCAAAAGCCACGAATCAGACGATCATCTTAGACCCTAAGGTTAAGGGTGTAATGAGTTTATCTAGTGCTCGCCCAGTTTCATCTGTAAAAGCCTTAGAGGCTTTATCAACAGCTCTTAGAATGAATGGTTATGCCTTAATTGATGCGAATGGTACCTACCGGGTCGTCACTGATGCAGAAGCGAAATTACAAAGTACATTAGTCACTGGTAAGCGTATTGGTGGTGATGAGGTGATTACGCGCGTCTTTAAATTACAGCAAGAGTCGGCCAATAACTTAGTCGCCACGCTCAAGCCTTTAGTTTCACCGAATAGTTCGATGAATGCGTATTCAGGTAACAACTCCATTGTCATTACGGATTACGCTAGTAACATCCAGCGGATTGCCCAGCTAATTGCTTCATTAGATACCCCAGATGCTGGCAAGGTCCAAAGTATTCAGTTGAAAAATGCCACGGCGCTGGAGACAGTTGCTTTATTAACCAAGATATTTGATACAACTAATACAGCTAATCCGGAGCCGGCTTTTAAGATTGCGTTTGTTGCTGAGCCAAGGAGTAATTCGATATTAATTCGTGGGGGGACTTCGGATAAGCTGGCCCAGGTACGAAGTTTAATTGCCAATTTAGATGTTCCTCAAAAAGAAAAGTTTGGCAATATTTGGGTTGTCCCATTAAAAAATGCCGACGCCACCAAATTGGCGATCACCTTACGGGCTATTGTTGCTGCTGATGCCTCTTTATCTGCCCAGGCAACGGGTCAACAACTTGGTGTTCAGACTTTACCAAATCCAGCGATGAATCAAAATCCAAGCGCGAGTCTAAATTCAGCCAATTTAGCCAATGTTAGCTCTGGACAAATGGGTTCGAGTGCCGCTACTTCTGCATTGACTAGCTCTAGCGCGCCGTCTACTGGGGGCATTATTCAGGCAGATCCTTCGACGAATTCACTCATTATTACGGCTAGTGAGCCACTTTTTCGTAATTTAAAACAAGTCATTGAACAACTAGACAAGCGGCGGGCCCAAGTCTATATAGAGGCATTGATTGTCGAGTTGAGTGCTGCGGACGCTGCCCAGATTGGTGTGCAGTGGCAAAATATTTCTGGTACGAGTAATAATGCAGTCTATTCAGGAACCAATTTTAATGCTGGAGTTGGGACTGGCGCAAACGTGGTTAATTTGAGTAGCAGCACGAACGCCATTTTAAGTGGTGGTGGCACGGCGACCTCGGCCACGGTCGCGCCAGCCGCTGGTTTAAACCTGGGGTTGATCAAAAGTTTTGTAGGCGGAACAGGAATTTCTGCTCTTGTGAATGCCCTAGAGTCGCGAGCTGGCACGAATATCTTATCGACACCTAATTTGATGACGCTCGATAATGAAGAAGCTAGGATTGTGGTTGGTCAAAACGTCCCGATTATTACTGGCCAGTTTTCGCAGGGGACGGTTAGTTCAACGGGGGTAAACCCATTTCAGACAGTCGCTCGTCAGGATATTGGCGTGACTTTGCGAGTTAAGCCACAGATTTCTGAGACGGGGACAATTAAGTTACAGATTTATCAAGAGGTTTCCTCAATAAACACTAGTCTTTCAACCACGACTGGTGGATATGTCTTGAATAAAAGAAATATTGAGTCCAATGTGTTGGTTGACGATGGTCAAATGTTAGTGCTTGGCGGTTTAATGCAAGATAGCTATACAGATAGTGCCTTTAAGGTACCTTATTTGAGTAATATTCCTTATTTAGGCGCGCTCTTTCGGTCCGATGCGAAAACCAGAGAGAAGTCTAATTTGATGGTCTTTTTAAGGCCGAAAATAGTCAAGGACGAGAATGAGTTAAAGAATTTGTCGGATAGTTCTTTTGATTCGATGAATCAAAGAAGAGAAAACTTTGAGCAAGCTCCTAAATTAGTTCCTAAGGAGAAATTACCGACTATGGATGAATTCTCAACAATTCAGACGCCTAGCAGTAAAGAGTCGAGTCCCGCGGCAGTGCCTTTTGCTGTGAAATGATTCGGATTATTTCGTTTACTCGTGTGTCGTTTTGCATATAAGGTATAAAAGTGTTCAAGATCCCCTTCTCGTATAGCAAAGCGCATGAAGTCCTCTTGCAATCTTCGGGGGGGCAGGCGGAAGTTTTATGGCATACCACCAATACGCCTTGGCATTGTATTCAAGAGGTGATGAGTCTGGTTGGGCCGATACATCGGCAATTAAAACCGAGCGCTACTTTATTGCAAGAAATTAATGAAGCCTATGCCAGGGACGATACCGACGCTGCTCAAGTAGCTGATGAAGTAGAGGAGTCGGTTGACTTATCGCAGTTATTACAAGAGATGCCGATTGCGCAAGACTTGTTAGAAATGACCAATGATGCCCCCGTCGTGCGGATGATTAATAGTCTTTTGAAGCAGGCTAGTCGAGATGGCGTATCGGATATTCATCTGGAAGTTTTTGAGCGGCAATCGGTCGTGCGATTTCGGGTTGATGGCCATTTAAGAGATATTGTCAATATGCGTAAGGATTTGCATAGCGCCCTCGTCTCGCGAATTAAGATCCTGGCTTCCCTAGATATTGCTGAGAAAAGATTGCCCCAGGACGGTCGTATTTCATTGCGGGTTGGTGGTCGTCCGATTGATGTTCGTGTATCCACTTTACCAACAGCACATGGTGAGCGAGTTGTTTTACGAATTCTAGACAAGGACTTTAGTAAATTAGACTTAGTTCGGCAGGGCATGAGTGGGCAAACTTTTTCAGAGTTTGATGCTTTAATTCACCGGCCGCATGGTATTGTTTTAGTAACTGGTCCGACTGGTAGTGGAAAAACGACTACTTTGTATGGTGCTTTGTTACGTCTTCGATCGACGGTGAATAACATTATGACGGTTGAAGATCCGATTGAATATAACTTAGATGGGATTGGACAGACGCAGGTAAATCCCCGCATTGACATGAACTTTGCTCGGGCCCTACGAGCGATTTTGCGTCAGGATCCGGATATTGTGATGATTGGGGAGATTCGTGATTTAGAAACTGCCCAAATTGCCATTCAGGCCTCTTTGACAGGGCACTTGGTTTTGGCGACCCTGCACACGAATGACGCTCCTTCGGCGGTTACTCGACTGATTGATATGGGTATTGAGCCGTTTTTACTTTCATCTTCTTTGCTGGGGGTTTTGGGTCAACGGCTCATTCGATTAATTTGTGCGAGTTGCCAGGGTGTTGGCTGCTCTGTATGTGGTGCTTCAGGGTTTAGTGGTCGGGCTGGCGTTTATGAATTAATGACGATTAACGATATCATCCGCGACTTAATTCATCAGTCTGCAGCAGAAAGTAGTATCCGTCAAAAAGCGCAATTAGGTGGAATGCGAACCATGGCAGAAGATGCGCAGAGATGGTTTGATGCTGGGAAGACGACGCAACAAGAAATTCTGCGCGTAACTGGCAACTCGGTACCTGATTAACGCTATGCCACGTTTTCATTTTGAAGCGGTATCGTATTCTGGAAGTACTGAAAAAGGGATATTAGAGAGTGATTCTTTGCAATCTGCTCGGCAACTATTACTGAGTAAGCAGCTTGTTCCTATCTCGCTAAGCCCTTATCAAGAAAACGCGAAGAAGAGTATTTGGCAGCAAATCACCTTCAGTAAGCAGCGTCTTAGTCAAGATGAATTAGCCTTTTTTACGAAGCAGTTTGCTTTATTAATTCGCTCTGGTATTCCCATTGATCAGGCTTTGGCAATTTTGTCAGAAGAGACAACTTCTTCTCATGTGCAGGATATTTTAGAGGGTGTCTTAGATGAATTGCGATCTGGTATGCCACTTTCAAAGGCGATCAGCACGCAGCCGAAATCTTTTGATACCTTGTATCAAGGTATTGTTGCAGGTGCAGAGCAAAGTGGAAAATTAGGCTTAGTCTTACAAGAATTATCTTTGTTTTTGGACAAGCGGCAAGCTCTACGACAGCAAATAACGAATGCTTTAGTATATCCAGCGCTATTAATTAGTATCTCGATCATGGTGGTTATCTTTTTGATGACGAGTGTAGTGCCGCAGATTGCGAGAGTTTTTGCTAGTTCAAAACAGCAATTACCATTTTTAACGCGTTTTATTTTAGGCTTATCTGAGTTTTTAACGACCTGGGGTTGGCTCTTATTACTGATCTTATTATTGACTGGTTTTTGCGTACATTTTCTCATCAAAAAGGAGCGGATCAGAAAGTCTTTTGACGGATTTTGTTTGAATTTACCGATGATTGGCCATTTAATCCGATCATTTGAAGTTGCCCGTTTTGCCAATAGTATGTCGATGATGATTGCCGCGAACGTACCGATACTGGATGCTTTGCAGACTGCCAGGCAGACCCTATCCAATGTGGTTTTACAGTTTGCCATTGTGGATACTGAAAAGCGGGTACGAGAAGGCACTAGTTTTTCACGTGCACTTGGTATGACGGGGGTATTTCCAAGTTTATTGATTCATTTGATTCGGGCGGGAGAATCTTCTGGTCAATTAGCGCAAATGTTAAAGTACGGTGCGCAAAATGCTGAATTAGATGCTCAGCAAAAAACAAAGATGATTTCGACCTTACTAGAGCCCATTTTGATTTTATTGATGGGCCTGATTGTTTTGGCAATTGTCTTGGCGGTAATGGAGCCTATTTTGGAGATGAACTCAGGTATTCGTTAAGTTTTGAGCAAAGAGCCTAGCATCCTGACAGCAGGCCTTAGTTAGACATCGAGGTTGACTCTTTCAATTTGGTTTTAGCTGTATCACTAATATCTAGAACCACTGATGGTGAAATTGGGTTGGGTGTGGAGTTGGATTGGGTGGCTACTTGATTGAGTTTGGTTTCATCATTATTGATGGTTGTTGTGGATTTGGTTGGTGTAAGACTTGAGTCAAGTTTGGAGAAGACTTGATCTGCTGAGCTAAGAGCATAGGAAGAGACATTCATCGTGCAATCCTTTCAATCTGTAATGTGAATAATCATATCATTTTTACATATTGAGAGGAATTTTTTGGCTTATAGGGTCATCAAACGGGTAAGTTTATAAAGAGATATTTATGAGTTCGATATTAAAGCAGTTACTTGGTATAAAAAATCCAGTTTTTTTACAGCAACTCATAGACGCAATGTGTAAGCCAATCGAGCCCTTAGTTAGCGAGGCTTTATTACAGGTTGGTGAGCTTGTGGATCAGGTTTCTGGGGAATTTGATATTAAAAGTGCAGAAATACAGGCATTTGACCAGGTTTTGAGAGAACAAGACGCGGCTGCGATTAGCGCACTCCAAACGTTAAAGCTGGCAAAGCCCAATGAGGTGAGTATTTTAAATAGTTTGTGGCAGATCTCATCGGGCAAGCCTTTGGGCAGTGAGTTTAGTCCTCTACTAGGTCTTAAGCAACTACAAAGTGATGCAAAAGCGGCTTTGCTTGCAATCCAACAGCTGCAGGCGCAAATCAAGTACATGCGGCACCTATCCAGTGCAGTGCGAAAAATTACTAAGGAGCGTCAATTAGGATCTCAAAGTTCCAAAGAGGCGGTTTCTGAGTTAACTGAATATCTCTTAAATCGAAGAACAAGATCAATTTTAAAGCAGGCTTATGAACGAGGTTGGATGCCAGAGGTACCCTTAAACAGTTCGGCAGAGCGAGCAATTTTTAAAGAAATTTGGTATCTAGTAAAAAAGTAAGGAAGTAAAGAAGGATGTCCAGTCCGTAAAGTTTGACAGGATAGCACTTAGCTAGGACCAATTAGGAAACAGAATATAAAAAAGGAACTACTGTAAATCGGGGGCAGGGGTGAGTCTTTGGTGAAGAAAACCTGTATTGCGTGTGTTCTTTACAAAGACATCTTAGCTGTTCCGCTAATATCTAAAACCACGGCCGGGGAGACAGGGTTGGGAGCGGATTGTTGTTGAGCAGCTTCAGCAGATTTACCAAAATTGTTTATATTATCTCGAATCACATTGAGTGACTTCGCATAATTTTGGTTCGCTTGAATGCTAGAAAAGACATCATCTGAAGAAGTTAGCGAGTAGGATGAGATATTCATAAATTTTTTTCAATTAATTAGAATAAGGTCACTATATCATTTATTCGATATATTGGCTAAATATTTGCAGATTTATTGATAAAACAGGTGCTTTATGCAATGCGAGTTGGGAAAAGTCAGTCCTGCGCTGATCCATTTAGTTATTTTGGGTACTTGGAGTGCTTCTTGATGCATGTAAGTCGTACTTAACTACAGAAGATGGTGGATAGATGTTTAGTTTAGATTTGCAAGAATGGGGTAGTCCCTTACAAAAAGTATTAAGAGCTCAGCCGATCCCTCAGGGTTCTGAGGTACTGATCAAACTCAAGTATTGTGGTGTATGTCATAGTGACGTACACATTCGGGATGGATATTTCGAGTTGGGCAGTGGTAAACGGTTTCAGATGCAAGAGCGCGGTATGAAACTGCCCATGACGATGGGTCATGAACCCTATGGAACTGTTATTACTGCCGGCGAAGACGCTAATGATGTGCCGGTTGGAGAAGATCGGCTGGTTTATCCTTGGACTGGCTGTGGACAATGCCCTAGTTGCTTAGCACAGATGGACAATTGGTGTATGCAGCCAAGATATTTAGGTATCCAAAGACCAGGGGGGTATGCCAGTTACTTATTAGTCCCTGATGTGAAGTACTTAATCGATGTCGGCGGAATCGATCCGATTTTTGCATCGGTTTTGGCTTGCTCGGGTTTAACTGCTTACTCAGCGATCAAAAAACTTCAGCCCTGTAGCCTTGCAGATCATATCGTGATTTTCGGGGGAGGTGGCCTCGGTTTAATGGCGATTGCGATTTTAAAAGCCCTTGGCCATAAGAGTATTGTTTTGGCAGAAATTGATGAAAAGAAATGGGCACTAGCTCGCACGGCGGGAGCTACCATGCTTATCAATCCCCAGCGATACGAAGAGGCTATTGAGCAATTAAAAAGTGTCACTGGAGGTTTATGGGGTGCGATTGATTTTGTAGGGGCTACGCAAACCGCAGAAGTAGCACTGCAGTCTTTACGAAAAGGTGGCAGATTGATTAGTGTGGGACTATTTGGTGGGGAGATTAAGTTGCCAACGGTTACTTTGGCGCAGCGTGCCTTGACAATTCAAGGGTCGTATGTCGGTTCTTTACCAGAATTAAGAGAAGTTGTTGAATTAGCTAAAACAGGTCGTTTACAGCCACTTCCCTTGAGCACTTGTAGCGCAGATGAGATATCCAGTGTTTTAGATCAACTCAAGTTAGGGCAAGTACAAGGTCGGGTAGTTGCTCGGTTTGATTAGTGAGCGGTATTAGACCCTTTAGAGTAGCACCAAGACTCCGAGGAAAGATCGATTTTATTTTTTAAAAGACATGATGCAAAATCCGTGAATGTTCCGCCAATATCAATGCCTATTGACCAATGTGACACAGAGATATCCTTGTAAAAATAATCAAGAAACAATAATACTTCGCTGGTATGCAGGAAGTTGAGTGATCATACTTTTAGTTTGCCTAAAAAATTTAGTCAGCTTGCGCACCTGAGTCTTTAACAACTTTTGCCCATTTTTGGACCTCAGAGCTAACATGTGAAGAAAACTGAGCAATGGTTCCACCTACAGGATCTGAGCCTTCTTTTGCCAAAACACTTCTAAATTCTGGATCACTCAGGATACGATTTACGACTTCATTTAGTTTGTTAACAATATCTGATGGGGTATTTGCTGGGACAAATAAGCCTTGCCATGAGTTAATTTCGTAATTAGGGTAACCTATTTCAGATATTGTTGGAGTATCTGGAAGAGAGCTCACCCTGTTTTTTGTAGTCACTGCTAGAGCCCGTAATTTACCACTCTTAATATGTGGAAGCATACCTGGCAGGAGGCCGAAATGCGTTTCAACTTGGCCTGCTAATAAATCGTTTAAAACAGGCGCATTACCTTTGTACGGAATATGCGTCATTTGGATATTAGTAATTGTTTTAAACATTTCACCCGCAAGGTGAGGGGACGTCCCCGAGCCAGATGAGGCGTAATTCAATTTACCAGTATTTTCTTTCGCGTAAGTAATAAATTCTTGAATTGTTTTTGGTGGCAATGAGGAGTTAATTACAAGAACAAGCGGTAAGGATGAGATTTGAATTACAGGTTGAAGATCATTCAGAGTGTCGTAGCTTAATTTTGATCTTAGGCCTGCGTTAATTGCTAGAGAGATTGTGGTCAGTAAAATCGTATGTCCATCAGCTAATGATTTAGCTGCATGGGCTACACCTATAGTAGATCCTCCACCAGCACGATTTTCTACTACTACGGGTTTACCAAGTTGTGAAGAAAGTTTTTGGCCTATGGCTCTTGCAGTTACGTCTGTGCTACCACCCGCGACAAAAGGCACAATAATCGTAATGGGTTTGCTGGGATAGTTTTGGGCCAAAATTGGTGTTGGGCTAAAACAAACAGTTGCCAGGACTAAAGCAATTAGATAGTTTTTACTGATTTGCCAATCGGAGGAGGATATGTATATCATTTCTTTAAAGCTATCTAGAAGCTGCTATTACGGGATTTGCAATCATGCCAATTTTTTCAATATGAATTCGCATTACATCACCAACATTTGCAAGTATTGGCGGGTTGTGATACATGCCTGGTCCAGGCGGCGAGCCTGTAGCTAATACATCTCCAGGTTCTAGAGGGAAAATTCGTGATAAGTGGGCTATAAACTGTTTTACAGAAAAAAGCATTTCTGAAGTATGAGCACTACAGACTTCTTTTTCATTTAAATATGTTTTCACAGTTAAATTTTGTGGATCAGGTATTTCATCTTTTGTAACCAAATACGGCCCCATAGGACAAAAGGTTTCAAATCCTTTGGAGATGAGTAAAAGCCCCTGAGCTTGTAAGCATCGAGCGGAGACGTCATTCATAATGGTGTAACCCGCAACATAATCTAGTGCATTTTCTTCTTCAACGAAATAAGCTCGCTTACCGATTATGACGGTTAGCTCTCCTTCAAGATCTAGTTGTTTGACAATTTTGGGATAAATGATGGGTTTATAGGGGCCGGTAATAGCCGTGGTGTATTTTGAAAAAATATGGGGCATTGGTGGGGTTACAATTTTTTCTTGGCGAGTTGCACCTTCTTTTCTTAATTCATCAAGGTGTCGTAAATAGTTTCTACCACCCATCATGATTTTGCTAGGATTTAGGATAGGCGACTGCAGGTCTACTAGTTCTTCAATAGTACCAAGGTCGGTATTATTTTTGGAAAGATATGATGAAATTGCTTGCTTTGCCAATTGGAGCGCTACATCACCCATAGCCATAATGTTCACCATATTCTCGGGCAACTGCTCCGAGGCAGATAAAAAAGAATTTAAATGAATAATTCGACCATCAACTGATGCCCCAATTTTCATGGAATTATTTTCTTGATACGTGACTAGTTTCAAAACTGTCTCCCAGTTAGATTGTTTTTTTAGAGCATATCATATTTAATCTATTTTTCTATTTTGTCTTTGAAACGATGCGTTAATGTAATTTCAACCCTCCCCAATCGCCTTGTAATAAGGCGCACATCCAATCGCTGGTTTGCGACAAGTTTTTCGTATCTCTAATCCTTTATTATCGAGAGTCAATATTAAAAATTTAAGTACCCGCTGTTCGTTCTCGATGCTGAGGTGCTGATGAATTCCCTAGCCGAATTTGGCGTTCAATTCAAGAGCATTTACGACAAGATGGGCGTGCTAATTTAGGCTCGCAAAATTGTGGGGTAATTATCTAAAAATCATCAATCAACAGTGACGTTTTGCTCTCGGATGACCTTAGCCCATCGCGCTGTTTCTCTGCGAATCCAGCGCTCAAAATCCTCTGGGTTAGCATAAGAGGGTTCTAGCCCATTTTCAAAAAATTTATTCTTAATTTCTGCCGAATTGAGTATCTTTGCAACGTCAATATTGATTTGTGCCACCACCTCAGGCGGTATTTTTGCAGGTCCCATGATACCCACCCAAGCTTCAGTATCAAAACCGGGAATGGTTTCACTCATAGCTGGAACGCCTGGAGCTAGGTTGCTACGTTTTCCTGAAGTGACTGCCAGTACACGCAAACGGCCCGCTTTGATATGAGGGGCTACTGTGGGTAAAGCGGCAAACATGGCGTCGACCTGACCAGAGATTAAATCCACCATAGCGGGCCCACCGCCTTTATAGGGCACCACGGTCACGTTAATACCAGTAGAGTTTTTTAACAGCTCCAACATAAGTCGAGCTGGGGAACCAGGACCCACAGTTACAAAATTGATGGCAGAGGGTTTGTCTTTGGCGTACTGAAGCAAACTGGGAAGAGTTTTGGCCGGAAAGTTGGCGTTAGTCACCAGTAACATGGGCGAGCGAGCCACCATTGAAATGGGTATCAAGTCTTGCAATAAATCGTAATTAATTTTGTACAGGTAAGGGGCTGCTGTCGAAGTGTCAAAAATCGCCATGAGGGTGTAGCCATCAGGCGTTGCTTTAACAGCCGCTGAGGTGCCAATGGTGCCACCGGCTCCTACACGGTTTTCTACCACGACTTGCTGCCCCCAAGTATCTGATAGTTGCTGACCCATAATTCGAGATACTACATCTGCCATTCCGCCTGGCGCAAAAGGAACGATTAACTTGACGGGCTTGTTAGGCCAAGATTGGCTTATGGCCAAGAGCGGGCACATAACCAAGGAAAGTAAGAAAGTGATTTTGAATAATTGGCAGCGCATATAAGTTTCAGTTAAATAAATTAGGTGTGGACTGATTGATTTTACCTACCTCGTAGTTCCACACACCCATGTAGGAACGTTCAGTTTTTTTATGTTCTCTGGCACGAATCGCTTCGGCGTGGGGCAAGAGGCGAAGAGCTCCAGCCGCCATGGCTTTGAGTTGGACGCCTGCAGAAATCTCCACTTCTTTAGTCACTACGACCGCCTCTTGAACATTGCGCCCACAAACCATGATACCGTGGTGTTGCATCATGACCGCATTGCGTTGCCCCAAAGCGTCCACAAAGGCTTTGGCCATTAAAGGGTCGATATGGGCGTTGTCATAGTCTTGGAGCAGCACCATGTCTTCATAGAGTCGAGCGGCAGAACGCTCAAAAGGTTGCAACACTTGACCAATGGCACCAAGTGCTAAGCAGTTATCAGCATGGTGGTGGGTGATCGCGTTGATGTCCGGACGCGCTGCGTACAACATCCCTTCAATTTTTAAAGAGGCATTGACCGTGCCATCTCCTGAGAGCACATTGCCTTGAAAATCACATTCACGTAGTCCATCAACGGTCACGTCTTCAAAACTATCGCCCCACTTGTAACTCCAAAATGTTTGAGCGCCGGGCAGTCGGGCTGTCAGGTGGGCTAATAAGCCAAGTCCAATGCCATAACGTGCCAAAATACGGTACCCGTAGACCAAATTCTTTTTTAGTTGCTCAAGAGTCTCAGCGTTGTGCTCTGGTGAAGATGTATTCATTGTTTTTAGTTCCAAAAATAAATTGAGGCCATTTAGCCCCAAGGGCCCAAATACACCTCGCCCATATAGGTGTCAGTTTTGGAGCTCAGAGTTTCTGGCCATTTTTTCCAATGAAGGTCAGAATCATCATCCTTGCCTCGCGGACGAGATTGGCCACTCCAGCCCACTTGGTCCATCGTGTAATAGAGTTGAATGGCATGGCCAGATGGATCGATCACATGAGCCGAATAATCGATACCGGGGGTCAAAGCTTTGGGTACATCTAAAAACTGACAGCCTTGCTCTTCTAGGAAGTACAAAGCGTTTTTCAGCTGGCGATAGTTAGCTAATTGAATGCCAAAGTGCATCAGCGTGGTGTTCTCACTCATACCTAAACTTTGGCGCATTGCAATGGGATACAGGGCTAGGGAATGGTGCTCTGTATTACATCGTAAAAACACACAACGGTGACCATTCCATATGACTTCTTCGGTCAGCAAAAAGCCCATGATGCCTAGATAAAAATGTTCCATTGCCTCAAGGTCTTTGCAAAACAGTCCCACCGGACCATGCCGCACAACCTTAAAAGGGCGAGGTAACAAAATACCATCTACGTCATAGATGGCGGGTTGGACTTCTGGGTGCCTGTGTCCAGAACTCAAGTCCACACCCTGTTCGCGCATCAGATCTACCTCAGCATATTCGGGCATTTGAGGCAAGGCTGGACGCTCATGAAAACCGCGCGTGTAAGCAGGTTTAGGTTTGGATGTGCCCATCCAACCAATCTGCTCCATGCCGTAGTACAACTCGTTGCGGTGACCTTCAGGATCAAAGGGATAAACATGCCAATTGGAACCAGGCATGTCACGCCCCACCCGATTGATTGGGACGCCTTTACTTTTAAAAAAATCAATGCCGTTTGATATTTCGCGCAGGCTGCTCACCTGCCAAGTCAATTGGTTGATGGTGACATCCTCGGGCAACTCTCTGCCACGAGCATGGGCGACCTTACGGTCTCCGAATACAAAGGAGTGATGGTCTGTGCCATGACGTGTGAAGTAGAGGTTGGTGTCACCAATTTTTTTAAGCTCATCTTTATTTGGACTGCGAGCTGCAATGTCCATGGGATCAGAAAGACGAAACCCTAAAAGCTCACAATAAAAATGCAAAGTTTTTGCCGTGTCTTGTACATTTAAACCAAAGTGACCCAAGCGCCGAATTTTGAAAGGCTGAGGAAAAAGAATACCGCCCACCTCATATTGAGTAGAGCTAAGTACGGTCACGTTCACTGCCCTTGGACTACTGGGTTTTGAAGTACACCCAAGCCAGAAATTTCAATCCGAACAATGTCGCCTGGCTTGAGAAAAGTTCCTTTGGGTCGGCCGACTCCAGCTGGAGTTCCAGTTGCAATGACGTCCCCAGGACGAAGTGTCATGCGGCGACTAAGGTACTCGATTAACTCTGGCACATTGAAAATCAGATCAGCGACTAAGGTGTCTTGCTTTTTTTCTTCATTGACCCACAGCCTTAAATGACACTGGGTATGGTCTGCAATTTGGTCGGCTGGTGTGATCCATGGCCCCATAGGTGCAGCACCATCAAAGTTTTTATGACCAAACCAATCAATGTTCCAGCGAGGCCAATCTGGACGCCTACTTAAATCACGCGCGGAAAGGTCGTTCATGATGGTGTAGCCTGCCACGTATTTCATGGCATCTTGAACTGAAACATTACGCGCAGTTTTGCCAATCACGACAGCAAACTCACCTTCCCAGTCCACACTATTAGACACCGATGGTAAGGCAATGTAGTCAGCAGGACCCAGCACGCAATGAGGGCCTGATTTTAGAAATAGATAAGGCTGAGTGACCGATTTATCTACGCCTTTGCCTTCAGCAGACATTTCTTGTGCATGAGCGCTATAGTTAGCTCCGGTGCAGTAAATAGCAGGCGGATACATCAGAGGAGCCTGAAGCTTGATTTGGCTTAACGTCAACTTGATATGTTCTGTTTGCGTTGCCAGTTCATGTAATGCTGGTAAGGCAACCTCCCAAGCGTTCAATACAGCCAGAGTTGATAAGGCCCATGGGCAATTAGGTAAGGCTAATTGCAGGTCCACCACATGATGCTCGCCAACCAAAATCCCTGGTCGTACTGACTCAGGCGTTGCTGCATGCTTTGAAGCCTCATCTGAGATTAATGTGTAATTTAAAAGTCTAAAATCAGCCATATGAAATTCTTTAAAAAAAATCGCGCATGATGGAACTTCAGCAGTAATAAGCCATTGGGGCTTTGTTGAGTGCTACGCGAGATGGACTTGCAGCGAAAGCCCAAGGTGCACGGTCGACTAAGTCTGACTGCATGTAGTAACGCGTTATCCTTTTTGTCGGGTCGATTAGTGTACAGAGTTCTTCGAGGGCGAAGATTTTTACGGTCATAGTCGTCAAATTATTTTGAATTTAAATATCTTACCAGTAAAACTGTAATAAAAAACTTTTTTATCCAATAATTTTTTTCAGGTAGGACTGCTAATTATTTGAATGGTTCACGCGGTAAACGTAAATTGATCATCTCAAGAATCATATCGTATAAATAACTATATGAGTATTAACGGTAACATGTAAAATAAGTACGAAGTTCTTAATTGACTCTCGTAGGATATGCTGCAGATGAAGTGCCACTGATATAAAACAGATGATGAGAAGCACCAAACACGAAGTGGAGCTTAGTACTAAAAATTGTCATAACAAGGACGAGCAATTCACTAGATTTCAGTGGATCAATATTAATTTAATAATATCAATTTGACTTGCGCATGGGGTGCAGTAGGGGAGTGATATCCTAAAAATTCTTTCTTTAGTTGACTAATGAAGTTTTTGTTTGATATGAGATTGGTTTTTATATTGCTTACATAGTACTTACATGGCTTTAAAATAGAAAAGGCTTCGAAGGTGATTTGCCTAGGAAGCCTTTTATCTATTGGTTGCGGGGATAGGATTTGAACCTATGACCTTCGGGTTATGAGCCCGACGAGCTGCCAGACTGCTCCACCCCGCGTCTGTTCTGTACTAAGTCTTCTACTATATCACACTTTACTCTAGAAGCAAGGTTTAGCAGGAGGTATTAGTTAATTATTGTACAAAGGGGCTTTTAATATTTTCTTGTTCAAAGATCACCTTAATCATACCTTGGAACTCTCTTCGGATATGCGCTTGGTATTGCGGAATTACTTTTAAACGGCAGCGCAGGGTTACTGAGGATTCAGACAGAATTTCAACTCCAGCAATCTCTAAATCATCCAAAATCATTTTCTTTAATGTTGGATCATTGCGCAGAGTTTGAGCAATTTTTTTAAGAGCACTATTCGCATCAGCAATGTCTTGTTTGGAGGATATAAGGACATCCATGACTGCATAGGAAAAATTTCGAGTACGATTGGTGACAACAGTGATGGCGCTATTGGGTACAAAGTGAACTATCCCCTCATAATCCCTTAGGCGAATATAGCGTAGAGTCACTTCTTCGACGGTGCCATTTTTTCCGGCTATTTCGACGATATCACCCTGTCGGATTTGATCCTCTAGCAGCATAACAAAACCCGTAAAATAATCTTTGACGAGCGTTTGAGCACCAAAGCCAATAGCTACTCCAGCTAAACCAGCTGTAGCTATTAACGGTGCTACGGAGATTCCGACGGTCGATAAGATAATCATGACACTCAAGGCGAGTATGCCAACAGAAGTTACATAACGCAGTACTCTTGAAAGAGTTTGAACTCTTTGTACATCGTCGCCTTGAGAACGATTACTGACTTGCGTTTCAATGTTGCTAATTAATTGATGACTCGCTTTAAAAATTAGCCAAGTACATAGAACGATAAAACCAATTTCTAAAATAATAAAAATGATATCCACCCATGCGATTAATTCGCTGAGGTGGTATTTTTCTAGAAGCTTTATTACAGAGGTTTTCATATTGAAAAATCAATTTAAAAATTCATTCAGGCATATCGCAAAGTAAGATAATATTATTTTCTTATTTTAGATTGATATTATGCTACGTTCCTTTGAGTTTGCTTCCGATTTAGGCTTTGATATTTATGCTGTCGATACAGGATTTGTTCGACCAGAATTTGATGCCTCATATATCGTTGCCAATCGCAATAAGGCCGGCACCGGCCTAGAAATGTCGTTGGCGGTAATTGATGTTGGTCCGAATGCTGCGGTATTGCGTATTTTGCAGACTATCCAAGAACTGGGTTGTCAGAGTACTCAAGTTGCATACTTAATCTTAACGCACATTCATTTAGATCATGCAGGTGGGGCTGGGTTATTGATGCAAAAGTGTCCAAATGCGAAGTTGATTGTGCATCCAAGGGGAGCAAGACATATGATTGATCCCTCTGCATTAATTGCCAGCGCTTTAGCAGTCCATGGTCAAGACCATGTGGATCAGGAGTACGGGCGGATTTTACCAATTCCGGCGACTCGAGTTATAGAAACCTTTGACGGATTGAAGATTGATTTAGATGGGCGAGTATTAGAGTGTTTTGCAACACCAGGCCATGCAAAGCATCATATTAGTATTTGGGATAAGCTGAGTTTGGGCATGTTTACGGGTGACACCTTTGGCTTATCGTATCGGGAATTTGATACTGACCAAGGGGCTTTTATCATGCCCACATCGTCTCCGGTTCATTTTGATCCGCAAGCGCTTAGAGACTCTTTACAAAAGATCATGCAATTTAAGCCCAACAGGATATATGTCACGCACTATAGTGCGGTAGAAAATGTACCTCGGTTGTATCAGAATTTTTTACGAATTTTGTCCGAAGTGGAGGTCTTAGGAAAGCGTTTTGCTCTAGACCCACAGCGTCATGACTTGTTTAAAAAAGGGTTATTAAGTCTTTATATACAGGAGCTTAGGATGATGGGTTGTGAACTGTCCGAGGCCCGGATAGACGAATTATTAGGTATGGATATTGAATTAAACGCACAAGGTATGGAAATTTGGTTAGACGCCTTGCAGACTTGATGATGGCATAGGTTTACAATCATGAAAACTTCCAATCAAGGTATCCATGTCCCTGAGTAATCCTGAGTATTCTGAGTCAAAGATTTTAAGACCGATCAATCTGCATCACGGTGATCATTCTCATAAAGGTAGTTTAAGAACTTTAATGTTAGGTGCCATTGGAGTTGTCTTTGGCGACATTGCGACTAGTCCTTTATATGCATTGAAAGAATGTTTTAGTCCGCAGCATGGTATCCCTTTTTCGAATGAGGCGGTATTTGGAGTTATTTCGATGGTGTTTTGGGCTTTTATGGTGGTTGTATCCATTAAGTATGTGATGTTTATCATGCGCGCTAGCAATCATGGCGAGGGTGGTATTTTGGCCTTGATGGCCTTAGCCCTGCGAACTGTACCCGTGGGATCTAAATCTGCGATGGCAATTATGATGCTTGGTGTGTTTGGAGCCGCCATGTTTTATGGTGACGCGGTCATTACACCGGCTATTTCTGTTCTCTCAGCGGTTGAGGGTTTAGAAGTGGTTTCACCCGAATTAAAGCGTTTTGTTATTCCGATTACCCTGATAATTCTAATTGGTTTATTTTTAATTCAGAAGCGAGGCACATCGGTCGTTGGGATATTATTCGGCCCGATTATGGTTATCTGGTTTTTAGTATTAGGTCTGATGGGCTTAGTTAATATTGTTGATTACCCGCAAATCCTAGCGGCTATTAATCCCTACTTCGCGTATGAATTCCTATATGAGCACTCTTTAGAAGCGTTTATTGTTTTAGGGGCGGTATTTTTAGTACTGACTGGTGCAGAAGCTTTATATACGGATATGGGGCATTTTGGAATCAAGCCGATTCGATATGTTTGGTTTTTTATTACCTTACCTTGTTTACTGCTTAATTATTTTGGTCAAGGTGCATTTCTGATTAATAACCCAGAAGCAATTGTGAACCCATTCTTTTTAATGGTACCTGAGGCTGTGACATTTGCTCTTGTTTTATTAGCGACTGTAGCCACTGTGATTGCCTCGCAGGCTGTAATTTCTGGGACCTATTCGATGACTAGCCAAGCTATTTTGCTAGGCTTTATCCCAAAAATGAAAATTTCTTACACATCGGATAACGAAATCGGGCAGATTTATATGCCAACGATTAATTGGCTTTTGTTATTTATGGTGGTGGTGGTGGTTATAACTTTTAAAAGCTCAGCAAATTTAGCAGCCGCATATGGCATTGCAGTAACCACGACAATGATTATTGACACGATATTAGCTGCAATTGTTATGAGTGTTGTTTGGAAATGGAATCCAACCTTTATTGCTCTAGTAATTGGCGCATTCATTGCTGTGGATTTATCCTTTTTCTCGGCCAATTTGTTAAAGATTGCTGAGGGTGGATGGTTCCCGATTTTAGTAGGCAGTATTTGTTTTCTATTTTTAATGACATGGTATCAAGGCCGTAAAATTTTGCGAGAGAAAGCGATAGAGAAGGGCATTCCACTCGAGGGGTTTGTTAAATCTTTACAGGCTCATCCGCCGCATCGGGTAGAGGGGACTGCGGTATTTTTAACCGCGCACGTTGATTTTGTGCCAGTAGCGATGTTGCATAATTTAAAGCACAATCGTATTTTGCATGAGCGCATTATTTTTCTCAAGATTAGCACATGGGACGTGCCTTATGTGAAGGAGTCGGAGCGGATTACGTTTAAGGATATGGGCAGTGAGATGTATTTAGCTAGAGCCATATATGGCTTTAAAGAAACCCCGGATATGTTACAGATCTTAAATGATTTAGCGAAATACAATAATTTAGAATGTGACTTGATGGAGACTTCATTCTTTTTAGCAAGGGATACGGTGATTGCATCGGCGATACCGGGTATGCCTTTATGGCGAGAAAAGATTTTTGCTTGGATGTTTCAAAACGCCGCTAAGCCATCGGATTTTTATCAGATTCCGACGAATCGGGTGGTTGAGTTAGGGGCTAAGATCGAAATTTAATGCTGGTAATTGTTGATGGCTGGAGCAGTTCTGATTATGCCATCAACAAATCGTTTACTAAAAAGTGGTTGATTAAAAAGCGGAGATGCCAGTAATCGCCCGGCCCAAGATGAGGGCGTGGATATCATGCGTGCCTTCATAGGTATTGACTACTTCTAGGTTAAGGAGGTGACGGATGATGCCATATTCATCGGAGATGCCATTACCGCCATGCATATCCCTTGCCATTCGTGCGATATCGAGGGCTTTACCACTCGAATTCCGTTTCATAATCGAGGTGATTTCTGGGGTAGCGGTTCCCTCATCTTTCATTCTTCCTAGGCGCAGGCAGCCCTGCAGTGCAAGACAAATATCAGTTTGCATATCTGCTAACTTCTTCTGGATGAGTTGATTTGCCGCTAGTGGTTTAGCAAACTGTTGGCGATCTAGGGTGTATTGGCGACTTGCACTTAAGCAAAACTCTGCCGCGCCCATGGTACCCCATGCGATCCCATACCGGGCAGAGTTCAAACAGGTAAAAGGACCTTTAAGACCAGATACATTGGGTAGTTCATTTTCATGAGGAACAAAAACTTCGTCCATCACGACTTCCCCGGTAATGGAGGCACGTAATCCCATTTTCCCTGCCATTAATGGGCTCGAGAGGCCTTTCATCCCTTTTTCAAGAAGATAGCCTCGGATCACACCATCATCATTTTTAGCCCAGATGACAAATAGATCTGCAATAGGTGCATTGGAGATCCAAATTTTTGAGCCACTCAGGCTAAATCCACCTGGAACAGATTTGGCGCGCGTGATCATACTACCGGGATCGGATCCATGGTTGGGTTCTGTTAGTCCAAAGCAGCCGATGAGTTCGCCGGTAGCTAGGCGGGGCAAAAAGCGTTTCTTTTGTTCTTCGCTACCGAATTCATTGATGGGTACCATGACGAGTGAGGATTGCACGCTCATCATGGAGCGGTAGCCAGAGTCGACGCGTTCGACTTCTCTAGCGATGAGGCCATAGCAAACATAGTTTAATTCTGAGCCACCGTATTCAGAGGGGATAGTAGGGCCGAGTAGGCCAAGGCTGCCCATTTCTTGAAAGATGCTCGGATCACAGGTTTCATTGCGAAAGGCATGTAAGATTCTAGGCGCGAGTTGTCCTTGGGCATAATCTCTGGCGGCTTCCATAATCATGCGTTCTTCGGAACTTAATTGTTGGGTTAGAAGAAGTGGGTCTTCCCAAGAAAAAACTGGTTTCGCAGATTTAGTAGACATGCCATCTTTCGTAGTTTTCAATTTTTGTGTGGACAGGTAAATCAGTTTAGACTAAATTACCCATAAAATTAATTATAAATTACAAATAACATCAAACTGCAAACTATGACAAAAAGAACATTTCGATACTACGATGTCATCGTTGTAGCATTTGTGACAGTTTTACTTTGTTCCAATTTAATCGGTGCTGGAAAAGCCGCCCAGGCTGACTTGCCTTTGCTAGGCACGGTTGTCTTTGGAGCGGGCATCCTATTTTTCCCCATATCTTATGTGTTTAGCGATATTTTGACTGAGGTATACGGTTATGCCTACGATCGAAGAGCGGTTTGGTGTGGCTTTGGAGCACTTATTTTTGCAACCTTGATGTCTATCATTGTGATTCATCTAACACCAGCGCCCGGTGAATACAACACCCGATTACAAGATGGCTTGCAAGCAGTTTTTGGTAATACCTGGAGAATTGTCATAGGCTCTATGACCGCCTTTTGGTGTGGAAGTTTAATTAACGCATATGTTTTGGCCAAGATGAAGATTTGGTCGAATGGTAAGTATTTATGGATGCGCATGATTGGTTCAACGGCGGCAGGTGAACTGGTTGACTCTTCGATTTTTTACTTTGTAGCTTTTTATGGAATTTGGTCTACTCAGCAAGTCATTGAGGTTGCACTAGCCCAGTACGTTTTAAAAACTGGTTGGGAAATCTTAGCGGTACCATTTACGTACCGGATTGTGCAATGGCTAAAAGAAAAAGAGTCGGTTGATCATTATGATGTTACAACGAACTTTAACCCATTTAAAGCGAGTCTTTAGTCAGCAAGTAGATTAATTGGTTAGTCTTCGGTAGTCGAGAAGAGTCGGGTATTGGCCGCTTGGTCTAGACCAAGGGCTTCTTTTAAAAAAGGTAGTACATCTTCTAACATTTGCTGCAATTGCCATGGTGGATTGATAACCCACATGCCGCTCGCAGCTAAGCCACTGCTAGTAGTGATTTGCTTGATTTGTAGTTCTGCTTGCAAGTAGGGTAAGTTTTTTTCGGCACAAAATGCTTGCAATTTTTTGGGTAAATTGTGGGCATTTTTATTTGTCAGAATAGGATACCAAACCAAGTACACGCCTGTGGCAAAACGTTTTATGGCTGATTCAAGAGCGCTCATTACGTAGAGATAATCTTGTTGATCCTCATAAGAGGGGTCGATCAAACAAAGTCCTCGACGCGTTGGTGGTGGTAAAAATGCTTTCAGACCAGTAAAGCCATTGCTATGCTGTATTTGAATATCTTGCCTAGCCAAGTTCTGACTCTGTTGATAGTGTTTGATATCTTTTTGTAATAAAGGAAAATCGCTAGGATGTAATTCAAAAAGGCGCAGTTTATCGTCTTGGCGCAGGGTTTGTAAAAAGAGTTGTGATGAACCCGGATAGTAACGGGTTTGTTCTTTGCTAAAATTGTGTCGCAATATTTCTTGCAAATAATCTTCTATACCTTGAGGGAGTATGGAAGTTTTTTTATTCTGGGAATAGGTATTTAAGGCAAGAACACCCTCATGCGCTTCTTGGCTAGTCATCGCAAAACGGTCTTGTAAATCATATAGACCCGCCCCAGCATGCGTGTCAATGAGCAGCAGGGGTGTTGGTTTTTTATGGAGAAGGCGAATCGTCGCTAAGAGGGTAATATGCTTTAGTACGTCCGCATGATTACCTGCATGAAATCCATGGCGATAACTAAACATGGGTTATTTTTTTATTAAGAATTTTTATTCTGAATCAACTGCCGAGCGATAATCATCCAGGTCGTCAAAATAATTAAAGCAAGGATATTTTGAATCGGTCGATTCATCAGAAAGTCCAGAGTCTCAAAAATCAGCATATACAAACAAAATATACTTGCCAACAAGACGACTTTAGCTGGCCAGGCTGATAGTGCCAAATATTTGCTATGTACTAAGTTAATGACTAAAGGTCCAATCAGTCCGCAGCACATGCCAACTGCTGAGCCTATCAGGACATCTTCTACCCAGTGCGCACCAACGGCAATTCTAGATAAGCCAGCGGCAATAGCTGGCAAAATAATCCAATACCAACGACTTCTCTGGATTTTTGGGATGGTGTAAAGAATAGCAAAAGCGATCGTAAAGGCAGTCATCGTATGGCCAGAAGGCATGCCATTACTGAGGAGTGGTTGGTCGATCAGATGAAACAGTTGATGGTCGATGATGCCAGCTGGACGGGGTGTATCAGCCCAGCTCTTTAGCCACATCGATGTTAAGGCAGCGCACAAGCCAGAAATCAAACAAGCATAGAAATTTTTGGGAGCCACTAGTAAAAGTGGGAGTGTCAAGGCAAAAAGTGCCCAGCCGTTTCCGAAGAGGGATAGTCCAGTCCAAAGGATATCTGGATAATTGCTCGTGTACGTATTAATCCGTAAAAACCAAGCTTGATTATTGACCGACTGAAAGAAAAGTAACCAGATTGCAAATGGGGTGAATGGCCACAGAAGAACGTAGGGCGTAAAAATTCTCTCAGACATGGGTTTGATAAACTGATTCATCTTTAATCAAGCGACGCAGATAAAGGTACTGGATTTAACCAAGTTTGCATCGCTTTTAAAACTTCCGATACTTGAATCACTTGCAGACATTGATTATCGATGCAGGGTGTCTTACGGTGGTTGGCAGCACTCACGCAGGGTGAGCAGGCTAGTTGCGCATAGATCGGAATTGATTTACCAAGGGAGCCATACAAGGCAGGAGTTTCAGGGCCATATAAGACAACTGTTGGTAAAGGAGTTACTGCAGAAAAGTGACCCGGCCCAGAGTCATTAGTTACCATGACATCGGATACATGGTACAGCGCAGGGAGTTCTTCGAACTGCACATGGCCCGCAAAATTAATCACTACAGGCAGATTAACCATGGTCCGAATATGTTCAGCATAGGCGATTTCACTCGGTGAGCCCGTAATTAAAAAGAGTGCTTCTGGCCAGCATTTTGCAGCCTCGATGATTAATTCAGCAAAGCGTTCTGGAGCCCAGCGCCTCTGTGGAAGCAGATCGCTGGCATTGGGATTAATTAAGATAATTTTTGGGGGTAGGGTAACTGGCCCGACTGACCGATTGGACGCAGCTAGGGCAGTTTTAATACGTTGAGCAATAATTTCTTTTTCTAATGGAGTCACAGTGGCTTGCGCGAGTCGGACGGCATCATCCGGTATGTGAACTTTCGAGAAGGGTAATTCGATTTGGTTGGCAAAGGCGGCATGTACGAGCGCTAAAAAGTTCTTACTAATATGCAGATGGGGGTTGTAATGGACTGCATGGGTAAGTAATTTTCCACGCCACAAACCTTCCCCATGAAAGATGTGGTACCCAACGCGTTTAGAGGCTCCTGAGCAACCGGTTAAGAGAGCTGTAAAGCGCGAAAAAAGCTCTAAATCGATGACCGTATCGATCCGTAGAATGCGCAGACGAATGATGACTTTTAAAGTGCTCAAGAAGAGTGGCAATAGACCGCTAGAATCGATTGTGAGGATATGGGCTTTGGGAACGGTTTGAAGGAGATTTAAGCTGGCTTCATTACTTTTAAAAATTAAAAAATAGATTGCTGCGCCACGTTGGATAGTTTCTCGCATAGCAGGGTCAACGAGAATAGCGCTCCCCATTTCGGAGAGTTCGATAAACAACACCCGTTTAGGCGGTTTGAGTGGGGAAGTCCATAGGCTTCGAATCAGGTCGCACAAGAAAACCAGCGGAGTGAGGATGGCGCATAACGGCACACCGATTAGGTGATCGATCCGTCGCATAGTATCAACACGAATTGTCATGCCAATATTATGACAGGTGTTCGTTTTTCCTGAGCATTAATTGGTAGGCGCCTGGTAAATAATTCACGATAGTCAGGAGCCCATAAAAGATCGAGGCAAGGATAACAAGGCTTGCCTCGATACCCCATAAGCCAAGAATAGCAGCCACCGATGTCTCCCGGATGCCCCAACCAGAGATGCTCAGAGGGAGGATCATTAGTAAGGCCATGGCAGGAATAGCAATCAACAGAGCCTCAATTGGGACACGAACTTGGCAAGCTTCTAAACATGCTAAAAATGCCAAAACATTTAAATAATGTATACCAGTTGCAACAGGAATTTGGATGAGATTATAGGGTGCACCCCAAGCAAAGATTGTTGGGTTAAAACTTTGCTTCGCTTGTATTTTTTGGAGTAAGTGTTGGTACAAAGAGCGAGTTTGAGGGATATATAAAAGAAGGCTGATCAGACTAGCTCCGATAAGCATAATGAGTAATAAAGTCCAGCCAAGACTAGGCACCCACTCGCCTAGCATAGTCCCACCAATCCCAAGTCCAAGTGCACCTAAAAGGCAACTACCAGCAAGCCCTAAAGATCGGTCTAGAGCCACATTGATAAAGGATACAGATAAATTAGCGTCATGCGTAGCTTGTTTTTTACTGGCTTGATGGGCCTTGAGCGCGCGATAACTATCTCCTCCAAGAGTAGATGGCAGGCCTTGATTAATCAGTCCACCAGCAAAGTACCAAAGTACACAATCTTGAAAAGAGTTCTTATTACTTCTACGCATGATGAGCGCCCAGCGCAGCCCCGATAGAATCGTACAAAAAAACATCAGTAATAAAGCCAGCAATAACCAGATTGGATTTATTAAAGGCAGCGCTAATTGAATTTTATGCCAGTCAATATTGGAGAAGGCGTAGAGTAGTAATAGACAGGAAAATACAATTCGTATGAGGGGTGAATATCGTTTCCAATGACTTGGATTTGGAGCATTATTTGTTAGCTTGCTCATCATTTTTTTCTGGGCTTCTCATTGGATTAGGCTGTCCTTGCCAATTTTTGCAGAGGAAAAATTCAAATTTGGATAGATCTGTACCGAAGCGATTAATCGTTAGAGCATCAATGGACTGACAATTTTCAAAGGCATTTTTTTGAATGGGCAACTCAAAGGACATTTGGGACCAGTTGAGTAAAATTGCTGACGATCCTATTGGGAGTTCACCAAACCACAGGTCAAATTGATCTTGTCGATTATCGAGGACAAAGACGGGTAATGGCTTGGCATACCATGCAGTACGACTGCCTAAGGTCCAATTTTGGACAACTAGGTTACTAGTCTGATGTAGTTGACTTAGTTCTTGTAATTTTTCACCAGCTTGACTCCAACCATAGAGGTCTGCAATTGGATTTTTTTTACCGAGTTGATCATGCATGGAGACGGTCGGAATTCCGCCAAAAAATAAAAAAATAAAGCCAGTAAGACATAGGCCCAGTTGTAGGCCAATAAAAATTCTAATCCAAAATCGACGATGCATCGTCCAAGCATTTGCTAAACCAATTGCGCCAAAGGGGGCAAGTGCAACCCAGGCAGGTGAAGTCCAGTGCGGCAAGCTACTGCCACCACCAGATTGGATGGTGAAGATTGTAAAGGGGATGAAAAAAAAGCTGAGCAAACAAGTTGGGCTTTGCAAAAAGCGTCGATAAGTCCAGATAATACCAAGGATGCAGAGTAATCCAAAACATATTATTTGATTGAGTAAGAAGCTAAATATGCGGCTAAATTTCCACTCGCCGCCAGCCCCATGACTCAATTGATAAGTAAAAGAAATCCAGTCGTTCTGATAATTCCAGATCCAGATTGGCAGAGTTAGTCCTGCTGCGATGCCTAGGCAAAGCCATAAGCCTGGTCTTTTGAAGATTAATAGTCCATGCCAGGTTATCAAGCAAACTGGAATACCAATCGCAAAGAAGATTGAGGTATATTTAGCGAGTGCAGATAGACCTAATACAAAACCAAGGATGATCCAGTCGTTGATGTCTTGGGGCTTTATTTGGTATTGAGACTGGCTGATTCGTAAGGTCAGAAGGATCATTGCTGGAACTAGAGCGATCAGTAGCGTATCTGGTAGGAGTCCAACGGCTAAAACATGCATTATCGGAGCCGCCAAGAGAATCAGGGCAGTCCACCAATGAACTGATTTTAAGCTTGGCTGGTCAAAAGAGTCTTGAAATATATAAACTAGATTTTTAGATATTTCCATGCTGATTAAGACACAAATTAACCAGAGTAGTTGCGGTATTAAACGTATGACACCATCTGGCAGATTTAGCCAAACCGGGAAAAATTGTATCCAACCAACCAAGGGAGGGTGATCAAAGTAACTCCAATCCAGATGCTCTGCGTATAAGGCGTAGTGTGCCTCATCGACTGAAAAGTCTAGAAGAAACCCAAAGATAAGATGAATAATGACAGAAAGTCCCAGGACTGTAGCTGTAAATTTTGTCCAAGAAATTGACTGTCCCATCTATTTATTTAGGCGGATGGGTTTTTAGAGTCTAAAAAGCTGTCTAGGCGATAGGTTAGAACTAACGTGTCGCGCCAAGATTGACTCGGTTGATTGCGATCAATGGGTTGAATAGGGGTGGTTTCATGCAGCACTTTTTGATCATCGAGTAAGAGAATACTCAGTGGTGTGTCTAAAGTAAAGCGTTGGCCGTGGGGACTATCAGTAGCGAAGACTCGCGTTTCGCCCCCTTTGATAGCTTGTCGATCGATTAAGAGAACAGCTACAAAATGGACACCATCGCGGTGAGCGCCTTCTGGTGTGGGGCGACCGATACCCCCTATCGTATCAATCCGAAATTGATGGATTTCAACAAACCACGTTGGCTTGTGGGGTACGTTGCGGGTTGGGCTATTTATTTGGGTTGCTGTGAAAATATCACCTAGTTGTACAAGGAGACTTTGCAGAGCAGGGTGATCGATAAATGCGGCATCACAAGGCGTGAACCACCGATCCATACCACCGTGCAGGGCATTATAGGACGTTGGTTGAAAATGTGGTCGGTAGGGAACTATGGTCACATCATGGTGGTTAATCAAAACGCTCGCGTGTTTACGCTGACGATACTTGCCACCATCTTTTAAATATTGATCAGGCTCGAGGTGTTGCCAAAATAATGCCAACTCATCCCAGGATTGAAGGGGACATTGGCACAGATTAATCAGGTCATCAGCACGCAGCAGAGCAAAGCCATCTTGTTGCAGTGCTTGAGTTGCGCTTGCTAGGGGCGTATAGGGAGGAGAAAAAGAAATCATTGGCTGTAAGCCTTCTATTTTATATCCAATGAGTATGCCATGTAAAATCTCCTGGCTTTACACAGACAATGGTTTTAAACAGCTAACGGAATAATTAAGGCTTTGCTTGGTGGCGTAACTTGAAATAATAACCAATTCGCCAAAGAAGCAGGACCAAGAGGATTGCAAGATAAATATTCACCGTAGTTGTGTCATTTTTTGAGGCTTTATGTAACCAGTAATGGAGAGGTGCTAGAAGTGCGATCAGATAGATGAGTTGATGAAGTTGCGCCCATTTCCGGCCTAAGCGTTTTTGCATGGATTTAGTTGAGGTGATCGCTAGGGGTAAGAGGCAAAGAAAGGCAAGCAGTCCAACTGTGATGTAGGTGCGTTTGAAGAGGTCCAGGTAGATTGCATTCCAATCAAAATAATGATCCAAAATAATCCATGTCAAGAGATGGATGGATGCATAAAAAAAACAAAATAAGCCGAATATGCGCCGCAACTTGAGAAGATCATTCCAGCCGCTGAATTTACGTAAGGGGGTAATGGCAAGAGTTAAGCACAGCATAATGAGAGCCCATGAGCCGGTAAAACGCGTAATGAACTCGATCGGGTTAGCGGTTAATTGATCAGAAACACCAAACCACATTAGGCGAATGAGGGGCGATAAGCAAAAAACAATAGCTACCAAACGCAGGGCTTGGTAGCTTACAAGAGATTTAGTAATTTTTACGAAGATCCATTCCGGCATAGAGCGAGGCAACTTGATCGGCATAGCCATTCATCATCAGTGTTTTTCTTTTGGGGGCGAAGAAACCTTTGTCATCTCCAATCCGGCGTTCTGATGCTTGTGACCATCGAGGATGGTCGACTTCTGGGTTGACATTCGAGTAAAACCCATATTCTGAAGGAATACTGATCATCCAGCTACTTTTGGGCATTTGCTCGACAAAGCGGATTTTGACGAGCGACTTGGCGCTTTTAAAACCATATTTCCAAGGAACTACCAATCGTACTGGAGCCCCATTTTGTTTAGGAAGTACTTCGCCATAAAGTCCCAGAGTGAGGAGTGTCAGGGGATGGTTGGCTTCATCAAGCCGCAGGGCTTCAGTATATGGCCATTGGATCACATTACTTTTAAGTCCTGGCATTTGGTTTTTATCAGCAAGGGTTGTGAATTCAACAAACTTAGCGGAGGTTTGGGGTTCGACTTGTTTAATGAGGGCAGATAAAGGAAAGCCGTTCCAAGGAATCACCATGGACCAGCCCTCGACACAGCGCATCCGGTATACGCGTTCTTCGATCGGGGCTAATTTAAGGAGGTCATCGATATCAAAGGTTCGGGGTTTATTAACGAGTCCTTCGACGCTAACTTTCCAGGGTTTGGTTTGGAGTGATCCAGCATACATTTTTGGATCTTCTTTATCAGTTCCGAACTCATAAAAGTTGTTATAGCTAGTTACGTCTTTGTAAGACGTTGGCTTTTCTAAGATCACGTAATTGGTATTGGGCGATGTTTTGAGCTTATTGGGGGTTGGCGGGTTTGCTTGAGCATGAGCCTCACGCGTGAACCACTGGCTCATTTCGAATCCGAAGGCCCCAGTAGCTGCTAGTTTGAGGATTTGGCGACGGTTTTCGAATACAGCTTGGGGTGTAATTTCGGAACTAGGGATGGTAGGTATTTGGATTTTCATCACTTTATTTTATAAGGAATAGTCAGAATTTGCAGTTTATCGTAAATTTTTGAGGAATTTGGGATGAAGTTATACAATCTGTACACCTTACCAACTTTATGATGATTGAGCCATGAGTAAATTATTTACCGAATTCCAATTAAATAGTCCGCGTGGACAGATGACCTTACCAAACCGGATGATTGTAGCTCCGATGTGTCAGTATTCTTCCGAGGATGGTTTAGCCAATGATTGGCACCTAACCCACTGGACTAATTTAATGAATAGCGGTGCGGGAGCCGTCATTATTGAGGCCACCGGTGTGACTGCTGACGGTCGTATTACGCCAAATTGTTTAGGAATTTGGAATGATGCTGGTGAGCAAGCGATTACGGAGCGTTTAAAACGTGCCAGAAAATTAGCACCGCAAGGCTTGGTTGGGCTGCAATTGTGCCATGCGGGTAGAAAAGCTTCTAGCCAAGTTCCTTGGGAGGGCGGTGCTTTGATTCCACCAGCGAGTCCGGGTGGTTGGCAGACTGTTGCTCCTTCGGCGGTAGGTCATAATCCGAACGAACCTGTGCCAAAAGCATTAGACCTGGCAGAAATGGCTGCAATTAAAGAGGCTTTTGCGCAGGCTGCGCTTCGTGCTGAGCGTGCGGGAGTCGATTTTATTGAGTTACATGGCGCCCATGGTTATTTGTTACACCAGTTTATGTCCCCCTTAGCGAATCTTCGCACGGATGAGTACGGCGGTTCATCCGCCAACCGCATGCGCTTTCCGATTGAGGTCTTTGCGGCGGTTCGTGCGGTTTATCGTGGGGTTTTAGGAATTCGGGTTTCTGCTTCGGATTGGGCGCAAGGGGGCTGGACTCCTGAAGAAACCATTACTTTGGCGCAAGCTTTAAAGGCGCACGATATTTCGTATATTCATGTTTCGAGTGGCGGTGTTTCACACCAACAAAAAATTAACCTTGGTCCAGGATATCAAGTCTCTTTTGCTAAGCAAGTAAAAGCAGCAACTGGTATTCCAACAATTACTGTGGGGTTAATTACCGAGCCCCAACAAGCGGAGGATATCTTGCAAGCAGGTGACGCGGATTTGATTGCGTTTGCCCGGGCCTTCTTATATAAACCAAGATGGGGGTGGGAGGCGGCAGCTGCTTTGGGTGGTCAAGTAGAAGCGGCGCATCAATATTGGCGCTGTTTACCCCGTGAGCACCAGCAGGTTTTTAAGACCTTAAAAATCGGCCAAAGATAGTCCTTTTAGAGGTTTTAAAGAATGCCTTGCGTCTTTTTTGCAATGACACAAAAAGTCCATTAAGATAGATATTAGTTTGAATTCAAATGCTATCTTAATAAGGGTTAACTGTGCTCCATATTTTGAAATTGGATTTGGGTGGCATTCCTCAAAGTTGGGTTAATGCTGAGGAGGCTACCAAGCATTACGCCGAAGGCAGTATATCTTGGACCTTAGGTAAACCCATTGCGGTGATGCGCGGTGGCATATCTCGCAATACCGGTAAGCAGTCACTGATTGAGTTACATTCGATATTTGCTACGAAGGGGGCAGCTCGGATCAATTTATTTGAAGTAATTCCTGCCATCACAAAGAGTAAGTTATATCGACGTGATCAGGGTTTTTGTGCGTATTGTGCTCATCATGTGAGTGAGCTTGATTCAGAAGCAGAGCATATTATTCCTGCGAGTCGAGGCGGTTCTTATTCGTGGATGAATTTAGTCATTTCTTGTCGAGCTTGCAATCAGAAAAAAGGGAATCGAACTCCTGAGCGGGCTGGCATGTCTTTAATGTACGCACCATATATCCCTAGTTTGTATGAGGATATGATTTTAAAAGGGCGTCATATTCTGGCGGATCAGATGGAATTTTTAACGGCAAACCTGCCTAAAAATAGTCGCTTGATCCAAAAAATTGCCGTTAGTAAAAACCATGACTCTCCATTGAGTGATCCATTACGCAGTTGATTCGGGCGGGTACCACTGGCCCGGAATTGCATCGAAGCTGATTTACAAAAATCTCTAGTCCAACAGGTTTTTAATGACGCGCCTGTTTAATTGGTTGATGATCTTCGAGCTCATTCAGATATTGGCGCATGGACTGACCTTCTTTTTTTAAATAATTCTCAACTGCTAAGCCAAAGCGATCGTCCAGTAAATAGTGCATAGAGAATAGGTTAACGGGGAGGAGTCCGCGGTGAATTTTATGTTCACCTTGGGCACCACCCTCAAAGATGGCAATTTTTTCTTGAATACAAAATTCAATACTTTGGTAGTAAGCGGTTTCAAAATGTAAGTTACTCACGAATTTTGTACTACCCCAGTAACGTCCATAAGCGCGTTCCTGGCCATCTTTATTTCGATCGCGAAAGAGCAATGAGGCGGCGATATGAGTACCTTCTTGAATAGCAAAGATCAGATGGAGGTAATCTGGCATATGTTGACCAATTTGGGAAAAAAACTCTCGGTTTAGGTAGGGTTTATTACCGTGATTTAAATAATTGGTTTCATAGCAAGCATAGAAGGTTTCCCAATGTTGAGGAGTCATTTGAGAACCTGGGACATGGATAAATTTAACGTTGGCAGATTGCACTTGAGAGCGTTCGCGCAAAATATTATTACGTCGTTTTTTATTGAGGGTGTATAAGAATTCTTCAAAAGAGGATAAACAATTTCCGGGATGCTCGAGTGATTGGTTTTGCCAATGGAACTGGATTGACTCTCTACGAAGATAACCTAGATCTTGAAATAGAGCTTGATCACCGAACATTGGGAATAGGACGTGGATCGAGGAGTAGCCCTGTTCTTTTGCAAACTGCGCCGCACTTTGTAAAAGATATTTTGCTGCCTCTGGATCATTGCCAAGTATGCGTGTTCCTCCGACTGGGGTGAAGGGGATTGCTGACAGCATTTTTGGGTAATAACTCAGGCCATTTTCTTGGTAGGCATTAGCCCATGCCCAATCAAAAACATACTCACCATAGGAGTGTGTTTTGAGATAAAAGGGCATGGCAGCGAGAAGTTGACGCGGGGATGATTGCCAAACAGTAAAGTGGCAGGGTTGCCAGCCCGTTTTTTGACTAACGCAAGCACTTTGCTCCATCGCTAATAAATATTCGTGACGAATAAATGGGGAGGCTTGGGGATGCCAAATGAGGGCATTCCACGTATCAGCTGGAATTTGGTGAATTGCTGAATAAATTTCAGTCGTGTACGAGGAATGCATGGATACTTCTGATTAAAGCATCAAAATTAGGAATGCGTATCTTCGGGTTGAATGCCTGTAGCAATTAAAAAGCGCGACACCATATTATAGGTAGCAACAACCGCGACCATTTCCACAGTTTTTTGTGGTCCTAAAGCTTGATTTAAACGCTGCATCACTTCATCTGGAACTTCTATATCGCGTGTCATTGCAACCGTCAGAGCGATCACGTCCAGTTCAAGAGCGTCAAATAATTGACTATTAAACGCGGCAGTGCCAATTTTACGAAGTTCTTGCACTTGCTCTGGCGTGCCGCCGGCTTTAACGAATTCTGGGGCGTGATGAAAGAACTCATACTCTGCACGGTTGAGGATAGCAACGCCACACATACCGATTTCTTTATGTTTATCGTTTAGACTCAGGTTTTGACGGATTTCTTTGAGCATCGAGTTCCAGCCACGAGTTAGGGCGGGACTATTGAGAAGCATACGGTCTAAATTCATAAGTGTGCCTCCACGACGGGCGCGGACTGCATCCACAATTTCTTTGGGTTCTTTAATATCTTGCGGTTGATAGGGGATAATTTGTTTTGTCATAAGATGGCTTAAAAGTTAATGATTGAGAGCATGCGTGGTTAATTGCAACCAACTAAACTAGACCTATTTTTAAATAAGTAATTGATTTAAAAATAAGAGCTAAGCTTATTTTAATTGTAATTCCAATTTGGAGGCAGGATTGAGTGATCCACTGATTCAACCTGGTCAGGTGATTTGTCGAACTGGGCAATTAGAGCCGGGTGGTTTAGCTTTTCGATTTATAGTTTTTTATGAGGAGTTATGCTTACGCATTAAGATCCCTATTTCTGTTGAAGATCACTTACCAGCCTTTGTCGTGAATTATCAAGGGAACTATTACGCCTATTTAAACCGGTGCGCGCACTTACCTATGCAAATGGATTGGAATCCTGGAGAGTTATTTGACGATGCTAAGCGGTACTTGGTTTGTGCAACGCATTATGCAGTTTATGAGCCAGATACGGGAGTATGTATTTCTGGCCCATGTCGATTAGGTTCTCAGTTAGTCGTCTTGCCGATACGAGTGATTGGTGAGGATATTATTCTGCTGTAGGTGCTTGGTCGAGTTGTTTGAGTACTTGAAAAATTTCACGAAACGATTTCGGGGGTTTATTTTCAAGCTGTTCCTTACGGGCATTACGAATTAATGTTCTGAGCGTTTGGATATCAAAGTTTGGGTATTGGTTAATGAGTTCAGTAAAGCGTTGGTCATCAATCATTAAATCGGCTCGCAATTTTTCAAGGTAGTGCATTCTGGCAATTTCAGCTTGATTTACACCCTGTATGGCATCTAGTCGCGCTTCGATTGCATTGATTTCAGATTCATCAAGGCTGCGCATTAATTTACCAAGATACAGCTTGTGCCTTTTGATTGCCCCAAAAGTTTTTATCTTCGAGGTCTCTAGTAATTGCTCACGTAAGTGATCATCAATTGGAAGAGACTTTATTGCATCGGAGCTGAGTTCGGACAGTGTCTTTGCGAGTTCTTGTCGGGCTAGCATCTGGCGTTTAATCTGCGATTTACTTGGTCCGAAATCCTCTTCGTCGATTTCGGACTCTGGAGCACGAGATAGATTGGCTGCTGGCTTCATCGGTATTTTAAGATGAACAGGACACTTCGAGTGTCTTGGCCCAGTCCGGAGGTAGTTGGGCGTAATCCGCAAAATCTGGTCGTTCAGTAAATGGTTTAGCCAGGCACTCTTGTAAGCGATTGATTTCGGAAAAATCGCCTTCTTGCGCTTTGTTGATAGCTATTTGGGCAAGGTGTTGACGCAGGATATAAGCTGGATTGATAGCCCGCATTGCTGTGGCTATTTGCGGGCGTTTTTCTTGTGGAAGAAATGCTAAGTAAGGCTGGAGCCATGCGTCATAAGCTATTCGATCTATGCAAAGGTCGCGCAGAACCGGATTTTCTGGATTTTCAATCACATCTGCTAGGTGTCTAAAGAAATAGGTATAGTCGATTTGTTGTTGATCTAGCAGATGAATGATCGGTTCGATGACGGATTGTCTGATTGTTTCTGATGAGACTTGATCTGTAGTTTGTAAAGCCTGATCAAGGCCTAATTTTGAACACATGATGGCCTGGTAAGACTTTTGATACTGAGGTAAAAATTGACCAAGCACGCCCTGGAGTGCAGTGATGGCGATCTGGATTGCTTCGTCACTATCATCTTTGGCAATCAGTGGCAGCAAGGCTTGGGCTAGGCGGACTAAATTCCAATGGAATACTTGGGGTTGGTTAGCAAAGGAATAGCGACCCTGGCTATCGGTGTGATTACAAATATGGTTGAGGTCAAATTGATCCATAAAACCAAATGGTCCGTAATCGAGGGTGAGGCCCAGAATCGACATATTGTCCGTATTTAGAACCCCATGGCAAAACCCCACACTTTGCCATTTTGCAACTAAGCTTGCACTGCGTTCAAGGACCTCTTCAAAGAGACTTAGATAGGGGTTTTGATCTTTCTGAAGATCGTTGAAATGATGGCTAATTACAAAATCAGCTAAGCGTTTCAGATGCTCCAACTGGCCTGTAGTGGCAAAGTGTTCAAAGTGACCAAAGCGGATAAAGCTAGGTGCGACGCGAGCTACTACGGAGGCTGTCTCTACAGTTTCTCGCACAACTTGTTTGGGTGAGGCAGTAATTGCTAGTGCTCTAGTGGTTGGGATATGCAGGCCTGCCATTGCTTCAGAGCAAAGATATTCTCGAATAGAGGAGCGCAGGACAGCGCGACCGTCTCCCATCCGGGAATAGGGTGTTTTACCAGCCCCTTTTAATTGGATTTCAAAGATCTGTTGTTGGTGTTCAACTTGCCCTAGGGTAATGGCTCGGCCGTCTCCTAATTGGCCAGCCCAGACTCCAAATTGATGACCAGAATACACACTTGCGTAGGGTTGAGTATGTGTAATCGGATGATTACCACTAAGAATCTCTATCAAATCTTGCTGATTGAAAGACGCGGGATCTAGCCCAATCAGTTCAGCTACTTGAGTTGAACTTGCGACGAGGCTTGGACTGGGCAGTGGACTTGGATGAAGTGGAGTTAAAAAATTAGTCCCGAGCTCATAAAAGCCACTTTGCCAGTGGAGGTCAGACAAAGATTGATGCATGGCTACTCGACTTTGCCAATCTTTTTTACAATATCCGACATTTTTTTAGCATCCAGATCCCAGTAAGTTTTAAATTCTGGAGCGTCCAGATATTGAATTGGTGAGCCCGTACCGTCGAGTACTGATTTGACGCGCGGATCATTTGCTGCCAATTTTGCTGCAGCGCGAAGTGTTTCTGTAATCTCGTTCGATACGCCACTAGGTATAAAAAGTCCAGACCACTGGGCAAACTCGACATTTTCACCAATTTCTTTAAAGCTTGGGACATCTGGTAGGCTAGCTAGGCGCCCAGTTCCCCAATGGGCGAGTGCTCTTACTTTACCAGCTTTAATTTGTTGCACGATGGAGGCTGGGCCGGTAGCGAGGGCATCGACTTGTGTGCCTAGTAACGCAATAATGGCAGGTCCTGCTCCGGTATAGGGAATATGGGCCATACCAAAGGAGTTATTTAATTTAATCATCTCCATGGGAATATGCATCGTGCCATAGTTGCCAGAAGATCCAAAGTTGTATTTGCCAGGATCTTTTTTCATGGCGGCGACGAATTCTGGATAGGTTTTCCATGGACTATCAGCGCGAACTACTAATACGGTTGGATCGGCGGTAAAACGAGCGATCGGTTTAAACTGGTTCGTCTGGAAGGAGATTTCTTTACCCAGAATTTTATCGGCTTCGGGGATGATCGAGATAGATGATAAAGACATAAGAATGGTATAGCCATCGGGCTTGGCTTTAGCCACATAGGCCATACCAACACCACCACCAGCACCAGCTCGGTTTTCAACCACGACAGTTTGGCCAAGGTGGCGACTCAGCGCTTCGGCTACTGGCCTGCCAACGGTATCGGCTACACCACCAGGCGGGAATGGCACAATCATGGTGATTGGGCGGCTTGGCCATTTATCTTGCGCCTGCACAGCAGGCATTGCTAGGCTAAACAGGCAGACTAGAGCGACAACAGTTTTTACAAGCATTGTCTGAATTATCGTTTGAGGCTTGCAAGGATTAGAACTGAAGCATTGCTGAGGTGAAGAAGAGTGATACCTAGAATTCAAATATATAGTTTGCATACAGTTTCTTTCTTATTCGTAGGGGTGAACTAAGCAGAAGTTCGATCAAAGACCTGATTCAATCGGAGTACAGATACCGCATTGTAAAGCGAACAGCCGTATTTGGTTCTAAATGAGAGGTCTGACAGTAGAATAATCCAAGTTTAGATAATACAATCTGAGATACATGAAAAAATTAGCTCAGGTATTAACTATTGCTGGATCAGACAGTGGCGGTGGTGCGGGTATTCAGGCGGACTTAAAGACGATGAGTGCCTGGGGTTGTTATGGCCTAACGGTGCTTACTGCGGTGACCGCGCAAAATACTCTGGGGGTAAGCCATATTGAAGCGTTAAGTCAGCAGTCGGTAGCCGCACAAATTACAGCAGTTATGACAGATTTTGACGTCAATACGATTAAGATTGGCATGCTCGCGAGTCCCGAGTTAGTGCAAACGGTTGCCAATAGTCTGCGGGACTATCCGAGGGTGCAGATTGTGCTTGATCCCGTTTTGGTAGCTACTTCTGGAGCAGTTTTAGGTAGTGCGCAGACAGCTCAGAGCCTGCAACAAGATTTATTTCCAAGAGCGCGTTTAATCACACCTAATTTATCTGAAACTGCGGTCTTATTAGGGCGACCCATTCATACGGTTGAGCAGATGGAACAGGCTGCTCGAGAATTGGTTGATTTAGGTGTGCATGCTGCTTTAATCAAGGGTGGACATTTAGAAGATACCGATTTGTTAGTTGATGTCTTGGCCATCAAAACAGGGCAAAGTATTTTGATGAGGCGGTATGCGCATGCAAAAATTAGCACCGAAAATACCCACGGCACTGGTTGCACTTTGTCCAGTGCGATTGCCTGTGGATTAGCTCTTGGCGCGCCTCTTGAAGAGGCTGTAGCGCAAGCGATTGACTATGTCCAAGAAGCAATTCGGCACGCTGTTTCGTTGAATTTGGGGCAAGGCCCCGGGCCTCTTTGGCATGCGTTTCGTAATTTCCCCCGCATGCTTTAGTATTTTTACTATAGGTCGCTTACCCGAAAAAATAGAAATCTTTTAAAGATAAAATGATTTACTTAAAATGTTTTTGTAGTTTGTTGATCGCTGCTGTGTAGTCAGGCGAATTAATTACAGCACGAACGAGAGCGGCTGAACCGACCCCGGTATCTAATACTTGTGAGATAGTGTTTTCATCAACACCACCGATGCCAACGAGTGGATATTGGGCAAGTAGCTTGGCATAATATGTGAGTCGTCCTAAGCCTTGCGGAGCAGTTTGCATTTGTTTGAGCGTCGTAGGAAAGATTGCACCTAGTGCAATATAACTAGGCGCATATTGGTGGGCTCTGAGCATTTCAGCATAGCCATGTGTGCTGATTCCAAGTCGAAGGCCTGCTGCCCGAATGCGGGATAGGTCTGCAGTATCTAAATCTTCTTGACCAAGATGAACCCCGTAGGCTGCCTCTTCAATAGCAAGTTCCCAATAATCATTGATAAAGAGTTGACTATCGTATGCACGTCCAGTAGCAATTGCAGTTTTTACTTGTTCAAGAATTTGCTGCTTATCATTTGATTTAAATCGCAGTTGGATTGTTTTTAAGCCTGCTTGCGCAAGTTTTTTGACCCAACTCGCATCGGGAGCTACAACATAAAGCCCTAGATTTTTTGGACAAGGCGCAAAACTTTCAGAAGGATTTGGGTGAATACCAAAGAGCATTGGTGATGCTGGCCAGGTAAGTGGATCAAATTGTTCTAGGGATGAGCATTGTTGTTGCCAGGCCAGAGCAATGCACTGCGCATCTTGATTGATAAAGCCGAGTTGCCATGAAGCCGCTTTAGTAATTCGATAAATTGGTTCGTGACTTGAAAATGTCAGAGACTGAAGATCTTCCTTTTGGGGAATCTGCAACTTTTGATGAAATTTGATAATTGCTTGCGCTAGCGCATGTTCACTGGGGTTCAGATGATGCATCATTTTGAAGACTCAGATTGGTGCCAAAAAGGTGTACCTAAAGTTGGGGTACTCGCCTTGGCCTGATGATGCTCGTTCATCGGCCCAGCTTCAAAGGCATTTCGACCGGCCAAAACTGCTTGTGCAAAAGCTTCGGCCATTCGCACGGGATGCGTCGCTAGGGCAACGGCCGTATTCAAGAGAACGGCGTCATAGCCCCACTCCATTACCTGGCAAGCATGGGATGGTTTCCCAAGGCCTGCATCGATAATCATGGGTACTTGCAGGCGTTCTCGTAAAACCTGTAGGGCATATGGGTTATTAGGGCCTTTGCCAGTTCCGATTGGTGCTGCCCAAGGCATGATGGCTTGACAACCGACGTCTACTAAGCGCTGGCAGACCACTAAATCTTCCGTACAGTAGGGCAGAACCTTAAACCCTTCACGAATTAACTGTTGTGCGGTTGGTACTAATTGAATCGTATCAGGTTGGAGCGTGTAGTCATCGCCGATAATTTCTAATTTAATCCAATCGGTAGCAAACACCTCGCGCGACATATGCGCTATTTGCATGACCTCTTCGGGGCGGTGGCAGCCTGCAGTGTTTGGTAGGATGGGTATTTTTAAATCTTTAATAATTTCCCAAAAGCCACTTGAAATAGGTTCGGGATTTGCACCTTGACGTCTCAGGGAGGCAGTAATCATTGCTGGCTCGGCAATTTGAAGAGCTTGCACCAAAATCTGTGGTGATGGGTAGCGCGAAGTTCCTAAAAAAATTCTACTTGAAAACGTTTGGTCATAAAGTGAAAAGGTTGTGGGAGCTATATTTGTTTGAGTAGACACAGATTAACCTCCTGTAACTGGTGAAATGATTTCAAGTTGATCCTGATCGATTATTTCTGTTTGAGGGTAATCTTTTTTAGGAATAAAAATCCCATTTTTAGCGATCGCAAAGGGGGGTGTCGGATTTATTTGTAACAGTATTTCAGACAGTGTAATCGCGTTCGATACAGTGCTCAATTCTGTAGCCACTTGATTAATCAATATTTGCATGATTTTCTTGAATCTGAATTGCTAAATGACGAGCGGTATGACTAGTCCCTGTTTCAATCAACTCCAGAGTTGCATCGACGATGGCTGGAGCGATTAAATAACCATGTCGGTATAGGCCATTAATTTGAAGGGTTTGGTCATTTAAATACTGAATAGCAGGGGAATTATTGGCTAGGGTTGGGCGACACTGGGCGTTTGCCTCAAGCATTCTTGCTTCCGCAAAACCTGAGTGGATAGTATATGCCGCGCTTAACAGTTCGAGGGTTGATCTGACGCTAATTGCAGACTGATCTTCGGATTCGATTTCAGTAGCACCGATGACATAGATGTGATCCTTTTTAGGAGCTATATAAATTGGATATTTGGGATGCATCAGTCTAGTTGGTCTTTGCAACTGGACTTCGGGCGCAAAAACTCGAATGACCTCCCCCCGAACACCGCGTAATGCTTGCCATTGTGGTCTTGATCCTAGCCCTCGGCAATCAAGTATCCAGGTATGCGAATTCGTTGGAAAGTCGCTTGGTTTTTTTGGACTTTGCCAGTTGTAAGTCACACCGAGTTCAAGCCCTTTTTTGAGGAGAGAATCTAAAAGAGCGCGATTATCAAGTTGTCCCTCATTGGGCAGATAGATACCTTCCCCAAATGCTGGGCTTAGGTTTGGCTCTAGATTTTTTAGAGCAAGCGTGTCAAGGTGCACTGATCTTGCGTATTGCTGATCAAGATGTTGTTCGACCTGATGCAGTTGTGTCTGAAAATGTCTTGCCACTGAGGCATCTTGCTGATGCCAGATGATGAGTGAGCCATTGTGCTGAAAAAAAATATTTGCGTTGAGTTCCTCAATAATAGTAGGCCAGCGAGTCAGGCTATAAAAGCCCATGTGTACGATAGGTAGTTCGCACGAGACTGACTCCGCAAGAGGTGCTAACATGGCAGCAGCAGCATAAGCTGCTGATTGTTGATGCTCGAGAGGGCTTTTTTCAAAGACCGCCACCTGATAGTTTTTCTTGGCTAACGAATAAGCGAGTAATCTACCTAGCAGGCCGGCTCCTAAAATAATGATGGATTGACGCATAATCGGAACTAGATGGATTAATTGGTTGGCGCGCGTTGGGTAAAGGAGCCGCGCGCCTTCGAATTATTGGTAAATTTGACTACCTTTTTTCCGAAACTCAATCGATTTTTCTTGCATACCTTGATTCGAATCTTTATCCAGGGTAGCCGCATAATCACGCACTTCTTGAGTGATCTTCATGGAACAAAATTTAGGCCCGCACATCGAGCAAAAATGGGCAATTTTGGCACCATCTGCTGGCAAAGTAGCATCGTGGTATTCCCTTGCTCTTTCGGGATCAAGTCCTAAATTAAACTGATCCTCCCAGCGAAACTCAAAACGTGCTTTCGATAAAGCGTTATCACGCATTTGAGCGCCTGGTAGGCCTTTGGCGAGGTCGGCGCCATGAGCGGCAATTTTGTAGGTAATAATTCCGACACGGACATCTTCTTTATCAGGTAGGCCCAGATGCTCTTTGGGAGTTACATAACAAAGCATTGCTGTGCCATACCAACCAATTTGCGCCGCTCCAACTCCGCTAGTAATGTGGTCATAACCAGGGGCGATATCAGTAATGAGTGGTCCAAGCGTATAAAAGGGTGCTTCTAGGCAGTGTTTGAGTTCTTCGGTCATGTTTTGTTCAATGCGTTGCATTGGCACATGGCCGGGTCCTTCGATCATGACTTGCACATCGTGTTGCCAAGCAATTTGAGTTAATTCTCCAAGAGTGTGTAATTCGCCAAATTGAGCAGCATCATTCGAATCAGCGATGCATCCAGGGCGTAGGCCATCTCCTAGGCTAAAAGATACGTCATAGGCTTTCATGATTTCACAAATTTCATTGAAATGGGTATAGAGGAAGTTTTCACGGTGGTGTGCAAGGCACCATTTCGCCATAATGGAGCCGCCCCGAGAGACGATACCAGTAATACGATCCGCAGTAAGGGGGACATAACGCAGTAAAACACCAGCGTGGATAGTAAAGTAATCTACACCTTGTTCGGCTTGTTCAATGAGGGTATCTTTGAAAATTTCCCAGTTCAGATCTTCCGCTTTACCACCAACTTTATCTAGTGCTTGATAAATTGGTACGGTTCCAATTGGCACGGGAGAGTTACGAATAATCCACTCTCGGGTTTCATGAATATGCTGTCCTGTAGAGAGGTCCATGATCGTATCGCCACCCCAGCGGATTGACCAGATCATTTTTTCAACTTCTTCATTAATGGAGGAGGTGACTGCTGAGTTACCGAGGTTGCCATTAATTTTTACCCGGAAATTGCGGCCAATAATCATTGGCTCGAGTTCTGGGTGATTGATATTTGCAGGGATAATAGCGCGTCCCGAAGCGATTTCTTGCCTGACAAACTCAGCTGTAACTTCCTCAGGTAGATTTGCCCCATAGGAATGACCGGGATGTTGTTTGAGAATTTGTTGGTACCGTGGATCTTGCCGAAGGGCTTGCAGACCAAGAGATTCACGCAGGGCAACGAATTCCATTTCTGGGGTAATAATGCCTTGGCGGGCATAGTGCATTTGGCTAACATTGCGATCCGTTTTAGCAACTCTTGGCGGGCTAATGTGGGCAAAGCGTAAATGTTGCGTGCTTGGATCTTGGGAGCGTGCTTGCCCGTAGGTAGAAGTAGGTCCACTTAATTGATCTGTATCATTGCGTTCTTCGATCCAGGCTTTACGAAGGGGGGGTAAGCCTTTTTCTAAATGAATCAGAATTTCTGGGTCGCTATAAGGCCCTGAGGTATCGTAAATCGGAATAGGGGGATTTTCGAGAACCGCACCGGTTGAGGTTTTAGTTGGCGTTTGCTCAATGAGTCGATAGGGTGCTCTGATATCTGGACGCGAACCGATTAGAAAAGATTTTGTCGAGGCAGGATAGGCGAACTTTTGTCCAAGATCTCGTTCTAGGCTATCGATGGTTAGATTGATGTCAGTTTTGCTCATAATTTGTCCTTTGCATGGAGAGTGCTGGAATCAACAGAGACAAGTTATTGAAAACTCCCCACGCCAGTATTATCTGGTTCGGGTGAAGGGTATTTCTCAGCCAGTAGATTTCTACTAGCACCCCTGTTTCATCCAAGCTTTAATTTAACACAATTTAGCGCACTCGCCCGACAGATTTTAAGGTGCGCTTAAAACCTGTCTAAAACATGTTCGTAGTTGCCTCAATTGAATAACTCCTAAGAGTCATTAGTAACGATAACGTGCTCCACCATCGACATTAATGACCTCACCGCTCAGATATTTACCATGTTCGGAAGCCAAAAAGACGGCTAGCTCAGCAATTTCCGAGGGTTCTCCCATCCGGCCATAGGGCAGATTACCGACTAATTTAGCATACGCTTTTCGGTCAACTTCATTGGTTGGGTTGAGGATACTTTCAGTGCGGGTTGTACGAATTAAGCCTGGGCTGATCCCAACCACACGGATATTGTCATCCACACTCTCAGATCCAAGGGCATTCGTAAAAGCAACAAGTGCAGCATTGGCGGTTGATGTACCAATTGATTTAGCATTCAAACGTTCAGCAGCAATTCCGATAATATTAATAATGACTCCGCCGTGAGCGTGTAATTTCATGAAGGGGTAGACTCTTCTGGTTAAGAAGATGGTGGACATGACTTTACCCTCCCAAGCGTCTCGGAATTTGGTTGGATCGATTTCGAATAAAGATCCGCGCCCCATTGCGCCCGCTGAGTTCACTAAGATAGTCGTCTTCGCAAAGAAGGGCTCGAGTTGATCGATATTTTTATCTTCTGATAGATTGACTGCCATTGTTTGAACATCGACGCCGTACTCCGCCACTAATTGCTGCTGAGCTTGTTGCAGAGATTTTTCATCTCTGGCAACAAGTCGCAGTGCACAACCGCGTTTTGCAAAAGCTGAAGCGATACCAAAGCCAATACCTTTTGAGCCACCGGTAATAAGTACTACTTGATTTTTAAAATCTGTTGTCATTGAGAAATCTTTACGTTAGTTAGAAGGAAAAAGAGGGTGGAGTTACTATTCTGGCTTGATCTCAAGTTGACGGATACGCTGGCCCCATACTTGACTTTCTTGCGCGATGAATTTTGCAAATTGGGCTGGATTATCGTCTCTGGATTCTGCGCCAATATCAAATAGACGTTTTTGCATGACTGGGGTAGCCATGATTTTTACGATTTCACCATTGAGTTGATTCACGATTGCTTGAGGAACTTTTGCTGGCAAGAACAAAGCGTACCACTCGTAGGTAACCACATTCGGGTAGCCAGATTCAGCAATGGTGGGTAGATCTGCGAGGGCGGGAGGCCTTTTCGCGCCAGTTGTCGCAATGGCGCGTAGTCCGCCGGATTTTACATGGGGCATTGTGGCAGTTGGGCTATTGACGAAGACTTGAAACCGACCTGCGAGTAAGTCAATAATCGCTGGACCACCGCCTTTATAGGGAATACTGAGGACATCGATACCGGCTTGTTTTTTTAGGTACTCCATCGTCAGGTGTCCTGAGGAGTTGCCGCCGGGTTGACCGTAAGCTAGCACTCCGGGGTTGGCCTTAGCGTAGGCGATGAGTTCGGCAAATGTTTTAACTGGCAGACTCGGATGAACGGTCAGAAGGCCTGGCATGATACCCACCATAGCAAGAGGGGTAAAGTCTTTTTCGGGATCATAGGGCAGAGACTTAGAAATATAAGGATTAATGACATGAGAACTAATCAGCATTGCCATGGTGTGACCGTCTGGCGCAGATTTAGCAAGTTCACTCGTCCCGATAATTTGATTGGCCCCCGGCTTATTCTCGACAATGACGGTTTGATTGAGTACTTTACCTAGTTCTACAGCTAGGGACCTTGCTAAAAAGTCATTGGTAGCACCTGGCGCGACTGGCACAATAATTCTGAGATTTTTACTTGGAAAGGGATCTGCCGCATTGCTAATTCCGCAGGTACTCATCATGGTGAGCCATAGCGTAGCCAAGGCGAATTTTTTGAACTGGTTTTGGAGCATCGTAATTCCTTTGAAAGTTAGGTGATGAATACAGATTAGTGTAGGCAGGTGGTATATTTTTTAGTAGGAATTTGTGCTTGAAATGTTGATTATCTGGTTTATGCTAAAAATTAGTATTTTTTATTTGTAGTATTTTAGATGATTATTTTTATACACACTCAAAGTGTAACTAAAAGTCAGTAATCAACCGAATCAGTAAATACCCGTGGAGGTTGTTTTAGTTAATCTAAAGGTTCAATCACAGACCATTTTCTGCATTCATGAGCGATTCTTAGGAGCACTGAAGAAGCATTTAGTATCTTTATAAAGTGTTAAGATAATGCCAAGAATTACCTTAAACTAGGTAAATAATTAGGAGATTGTCGATGCAACACAAGCAATTAGGAATTGCGGTCATTGGTGCTGGCCGGATTGGTACGCTGCGAGCTAGACTAGCTGCCAAACATCCTTCTGTACAATTTTTAGCGATTGCTGATCAGGATATTTCAAAAGCGAAAGCACTCGCTGAAACTTGTGGAGCTGATTTTTATTCAGCAGATAATGATGAGGTGATTGCTCGGCCTGAGGTGACGGCAGTTTTTGTTTCGACCCCGGAAGGTGAGCATGCAGCGCCGATTAAAAAAGCCCTCGAGCTTGGTAAGCCTGTCTTAGTAGAAAAGCCATTAGCACTCACCTTAGAAGATGCAGATGATATTTTAGCAACTCTGCAAGCGACTGGAGGTAAGCTAAACGTTGGATACAGCCGTCGTTTTAAAGAATGTTACTTGCGCGCAAAGGAACAAATTATTCATGAGCGTTTAGGCAAAATTATTGGCGGAACTGCTCGGGTGTATAACTCCCGTGCGCAAGCTTTTTCTATTTTAAAGCGGGACCCGCATGCGACTCCAGTACTTGATGTATTAACGTATTACGTAGATTTGATGTGTTGGTTCTTAGATGGAACGAGTAAACCTGTAGAAGTAGTTGCTCGGGGACAGTCTGGGGTGTTTAAGGCTGCAGGGTATAGCGCAGATGATGTGACTTGGGCAATTATTACTTTTTCTGATGGCGCAGTCATTAACTTGGGAATTAGTTATGCCCTTCCGGCACGTTATCCCACTTTGGGGCAATCGGATCGACTTGAACTACTGGGTTTAGAAGGTACGATGATCATCGATGACGATCATATGGATCATATTTTATTTTCTGATCGGGGAATTCCGCATGCCTATGTCCCGGATCACGCAGTGAATATGGCCTTTATTGGGAGCAATACAGCTGGCGATTGGGCTTGTGGAGATTTTTGGGGGTCCCTTGGGAACGAAACGCGTTCTTGGTTGGACTCCTTAGTGACGGGTAGTCCAACGGTGCATACAACACCCTTGCAGGCGCGTATGAATTTAGAGACCACAATTGCCATTGAGCGGGCGGTTGCCAGCGGGCAATCGGTTCGTTTACCTTTTTAGAGGAAGTACAAGATGTCATTCAGAATATTACGTAGTATTTTTGTATCCGCTATAGTTTCAATCACGTCTTTGAGCATGGCGCAGCAATATCCCGAGCGCACGGTAAAGATTGTGGGCCCTGGTGCCGGTTCTGGTACAGATTTAACGGCTCGAATTTTAGCTAAATCATTGGCCAAAATTTGGCAGCAGTCGGTCATCATAGAAAACCGTCCAGGTGCAGGTGGTACCTTAGGAATCTCTTCGGTTGTGAATGCTCCTGGAGACGGTTATACCCTCCTCGCGCAATCGGCCACTTATGTGATTAATCCGGCAGTTTATAAAAATCAAGGTTTTGACGTTCTCAAGAGTTTAGTAGACATTGATATGATTGCTACGACGCCTTATATTTTAGTAACGGCTGCGAGTAACTCAGCGCAACATGTTAAAGGGTTAATACAGGAAGCTAAAGCCAAACCTGGCGATTTAACGTTTAGTTCAGCGGGTGTAGGGAGTTCCACCCATTTAGCTTCAGAATACTTTAATCAGGTTGCAGGTATTAAGGGCATGCATATTCCTTATAAAAGTACTCCCGAAGCATTGCAAGATGTTATTTCTGCTAGGGTAACTTACATGATGGCGCCTTATGAGACGGCGATTACGCATATCAAGTCTGGTAAGTTACGAGCACTTGGTTTATCGAGTAAGGTGCGATCTGAAATTAGTCCACAAATACCAACGATTGCAGAGCAATTGGATCCAAATTTTGATATTAATTTTTGGGTTGGTATTTGGGCACCAATGGCAACCCCTGATAATATTGTGCAAAAAATCAATGCTGATATAAGTAAAGCATTGCAAGATCCAGAAACGAAGACATCATTTACGAATGCAGGTATCACCGTCCGGACGATGGGACAGCAACAATTTGCTAAGTACGTGCGGGAGGAAATTGCGCGTTATAAAGTGATTGCTGGTAAGGCGGGTATTACCCCGCAATAATCCAATACATGAATACAACAATGATGAGAGAGCAAGAGTTATGTCGATAGGGTTTGAGTCTAGTGCTCTTGGCCGTTTTAAGGTTTTAGACTTGTCGCGAGTCCGAGCAGGTCCAGTTTGTGTGCGTCAATTAGCTGATTTTGGAGCTGACGTTCTAAAGATTGAAAACCCTGTATATGAAAATTTAGCAGGTCCTCGGGACGGTTCTGATTTTCAAAATTTACACCGCAATAAAAAATCGTTGACTTTAAATTTGAAGTCGCCAGAGGGCGTGAAAATTTTTTATGAATTAGTCAAGACTGCTGATGTGGTGGTTGAAAATTATCGGCCTGATGTGAAATTTCGTTTAGGAATTGATTACGAGACTTTAAAGGCAATTAATCCAAGAATTATCCTAGTCAGTATTTCTGGCTTTGGTGAGGACGGGCCCTATGCCAGTCGTCCTGGTTTAGATCAGATTGCTCAGGGTCTTTCTGGGTTGATGTCGGTGACTGGTAAGGCGGGTGAAGGTCCGATGCGGGCTGGCGCAGCTATTGCTGATGTTACGGCTGGTTTACTAGGTGGTTTAGGTGTTTTGACTGCACTACTTGAGCGGGAAGTTAGTGGTCAAGGTCAGTGGGTACAATCGAATTTATTGTCAGCGGGGATTACTCTTTTAGACTTTCAGGCGGCGCGTTATACGATTGCCAACGATGTGCCTAAACAGATGGGTAATGATCATCCGAGTTATATGCCAACATCGGCTTATCCGACTAAGGACGGCTTTATTAATATCGCAGTCACTGGCTCCTCTGGCTGGGAGAACTTTTGTCGGGTGACTGGCCGAGACGATTTGTGGCAGGATATGCAATATAAGACTCCGAAGGGAAGATCTGATAATCGGCATAATTTAAATCAAGCTTTGAGTAAAATGACTCTTGAAAAGACCACTGCTGATTGGATGGATATATTCCTAGGTGGGCAAATAGCTTGTGGTCCTATTTACCAAATGAATGAAGTCTTTGCGGATCCACAAGTAAAGCATTTACAATCGACTGTAGCGGTAACTCATCCTGAACTTGGCGAGTTAAATTTATTGAATCAAGGGGTTAAATTAACTAGAACACCTGCTAAGATTGTGAGTAGTTCCCCGTTACAAGGTCAGCATACTAACCAAGTGTTAGAAGAAATGGGATATACCGAAGAGCAAATTACCGATTTACGCACAAAGGCAGTCATTTAAAACCTATTAATCACTGGAAAATCATGGCAGAAATTATTACAAAAAAAGAAGGACCGATTGGCAATATTATTTTTTCAAATCCTCAGAAAATGAATGCCATGAGTTTAGATATGTGGCTAGGCGTTCCCAAGGCGATGCGAGAGTTTGAAAAAGACCCAGAGGTGCGCGTCATCGTAGTTAAGGGTGGTGGGGAGAAGGCTTTTATTTCGGGTGCGGATATCAGTCAGTTTGATCAGTTACGAGGTAGCGCTGATCAGCAAGAAATTTATAACCAAGCTGTAGCCGAGGCCTATCTAGCACCAACGCTGAGTTCTAAACCAGTGGTGGCGAGTATTCGCGGCTACTGTTTTGGTGGGGGCTTAGGGTTTGCAGTTGCTTGTGATATGCGAATTTGCTCAGAAGATGCTCAGTTCAGAATGCCTGCCGCACGTTTAGGCTTAGGCTATGGATTTGAGGGAGTAAACCGTTTTATCAACGTTATTGGACCAGCTAATACGGCTGATATTTTCTTTTCCGCAAGACGCTTTGGTGCAGCCGAGGCGCTCCGAATGGGTTATGTCACGCAGGTTCATCCATCCGATCTACTCGAGCAAGAGACTAGTAAGTATGTTGGTTCAATGGCCGAGAATGCGCCTATGACGATGAAGGCCATTAAGGCGGCAGTATTGCAGTCCGCGGTGCTTGAAAAAGACCGAGATGTTGCCCTCGTGTCCAGATTAGTAGATGCGTGTTTTGCGAGTGAGGACTACAAAGAGGGTCGAGCTGCCTTTCTGGAGAAAAGAACACCTATATTTCGCGGGGTTTAGTTGACGATTGGATAGCCAATTTTTTTAATTGGAACGATGTGATATCTCAAAATAATGACAAAGGAAAATGGCGATGCACTTACAATGTGTTGGAGGATGTCAAATGTTGATGAAGATTGGCTCTAGAGTTTGTGCTCAGTTCGCCATTTTGAGTTTGGGGCTCCTACTGATGTTTGGAGTTCTAGCTCAGGAGCAATTCCCACAAAAACCGATTCGTTTAATTTTGGGTTATCCCCCTGGCGGTTCAGCTGATTTTGTTGCGCGAATTACTGCAGACGCCATATCTAAAGAATTAAATGTGAACGTCTTAGTCGATAACAAACCTGGCGCGGGTGGATCGATTGCCACGGATATTTTAAGTAAGACAGCCGCCGATGGGTATACGATTGGTCTGTTAGCGCCGCATGCACAGATCAAAGCATTATTTCCGAAATTGGGCTTTGATCCGGATAAAGAGTTGCTGCCGGTTTCAAAAGTGTCTCTTGGAACGATGATTATTGTGGTTCATAATAAAACGCCCTTTAACACATTACAGGACTTAATTACCTATGCGAAGGCAAATCCTGATAAGTTATTTAATGCATCATCTGGTAATGGATCCTCTCCACATTTAGCATCTGCTTTATTTGAGTCTGCTGCTGGGGTCAAGTTTGCAACGATTCAATTCAAGGGCGGAGGTGCGGCTGCTCAGTCAACTATTGTTGGTGACACACAGGTGATGTTTGCCACACCAGCAACGGTTATGGGATTTCTAAAAAGTGGTATGTTAAGACCAATCTCTTTGACGAGTTCTAAAAGGTCAGATGCTATCCCAGGAATACCTAGTGCACTAGAAGGCGGGTTAAAAAACTACAATATGGATTTTTCGTATGGGATTTATGTCCCTAAAGGAACGCCTGACGCGGTCATTAAGCGATTATTTGATGCTACGACGAAGGGTTTATTGCAAGCTGGCGTCAAAGAACGATTTGCAGTTCAAGGACTTGATATTAGTCCATCTAAATCCACGGAGGATTTTATTGCAGAATTAAAGCAGGAAGCGCCAAGTATTTATAGAGCAGTTAAGGAGTCTGGTGCAAAGGTCGAGTAGGAATGAACTATTCGGTTGCTGAGCTTGATTGTAGAAGTCATTTTAAAAAAGATTTTTAATTACTAGGATGGGTTTATTTATGAAGCGTTATTTATCAAAAATTTTAATTGTATTGAGTTCTTTTTTTGGTGGCGCTCATGCTCAGCCTGTAACTCCAGTGCAAGGAGCTGTTACTGAATTTAAGAAAATTGATACAGTAGTGGGGACTGGGATGGAGGCTAAAGCTGGGGCGAATGTTTCAGTGCACTATACGGGATGGTTGTTTGATACCAAGTCAAAAGATAATAAGGGTAAGAAATTTGATAGTTCTGTAGATCGTGGCCAGCCATTTGGATTTCCATTAGGTGGTGGACGAGTGATTAAAGGTTGGGATGATGGTGTCCAGGGTATGAAGGTCGGCGGTAAGAGGACACTCATTATTCCTGCGGCTATGGGTTATGGTGCAAGTGGTGCAGGGGGAGTTATACCTCCCAATGCTACTTTAATATTTGATGTGGAATTATTAGCTATTAAGTAGAGGCAAGTAGAATTGCTTAGTACAAGTCGTCTCGTAACGTCATCAAAAATAACTTCAATGAATTACGATTCTAAAGAGTGTTGAATGATTGGTAATTAGCTACCAGTTAATTTGATGGCTGACAGTTTTCTTACAGTATGTGTATTAAGCATAGAATAAAAAGAGAGATCAATGTCAAATATATTAATTAAAAATGCCATGATTGTATCTATGGATGAGGCTACCGGCGACTTTGATTGTGGCGATATCCTCATTGAGGGGGATGTCATTAGTGCAATAGGTGTTGGTATTTCAAATAAGGATGCATCGATTATCGATGCGCAGGGTAGCATCGTAATTCCGGGATTAGTGAATGCGCATACGCACACTTGGCAAACGGCCTTGCGAGGTGCGAGTAGTAATTGGACGATCTTAGAATATTTTAAAAATATGCATGCTGGTTTAGCTACGAATTTTGTACCGGACGACGTCTATATTGCTAATTTGTTTGGTGCATTAAATCAAATCAATTGTGGAACGACTACTTTAGGTGATTGGTGTCATAACAATCCGACGCCAGCGCATACCGATCGCGGTATTGATGGTTTAGAAGAATCGGGTATACGGGCAGTATTTTTCCATGGATCGCCCAAGCCAGATCCAAAGCCAGGCCAAAAACATTTTAGTGAAATACCACACCCTAGATCTGAGATTGAAAGACTGCTTGCTACCCGGTTTAAAACCCCCAATACTTTAGTCACCTTAGGTATGGCAATTTTAGGGCCGCATTATTCAACCTATGAGGTTGCTGTAGAAGATTTCTTGTTAGCTCGGGAACTAGGATTGATTGCTAGCATGCACTGTGCAGGAGCAGAGGCGAAGACTCCGGACGGTTGGGATCGTTTAGCTAAAGAGGGTCTTTTAGGAAGTAACAATAATATTGTGCACGGTAATAATTTAACTGACGAGCAGTTAAAGATGATGATTGATTTAGGCGTTACTTTTAGTCTGACGCCAGAAACCGAGATGGCTCAGGGGCATGGTTACCCGATTACTGGACGGTTAAAAGCTTTAGGCAGCGCACCTTCTCTAGGGGTAGACTTAGAGTCTGGAGTTTCTGGGGATATGTTTACAGTTGCGAGGATGGCGATGGGGATGCAACGTGCTATCGATAATGCGCACTCTAAAGAAGCTTATGGGAAGTTACCCGATACCTCAACCATTACTTGTAAAGAGGCTTTAGAATGGATTACCATTCGTGGTGCGCAGGCTCTGAAGATGGAAGATCAAATCGGTTCTTTACGGGTTGGGAAAAAAGCAGATGTAGTCATTATTCGGGCTAGTGATATTAATATGTGTCCTGTCCATGATCCGATATCTTCAGTAATGATGCAAACCAGTTTGCATAACATTGATACAGTAATTATTAATGGTGAGGTGAAGAAGAGAAATGGTCAGCTTTTATATGAAAATTTGCATATAGGTAAATTAAAGCTTGAGGAGTCTGGCAAAAGACTGATGAAGCAATTACGCTCTGCAGTACATTAAAAAGATAATCAAGAAGTGTTGATACGATGTACATATCGTAATTATTTTCCCGATCTATGAGATTGCGATATGCAGTATTGAAGTACTTTTATCCTAAAGAGTATGGGGTAGAGTTGGGAAGATAGTGGTAGTTTTTAATCAAATGAGTTTAGAAATCAATGATGAATACTACATCATCAGGTAATACTCAAAAAAATGAGCGCCGAAAATGCGCAAGCTAGGCCTAAATATTTTCGTACTGTAAACGGTTCTTTGAGTAAAAAATAACCCATTAAAGCGGTCACAATAAACCCCATTTGGGAGATTGGTACTAAAGTGCTCACCTCTCCAATTTTTAGACCTGACAAGAGAAGTATTAAAGCGATTAAAGTAAAGATACTTGCGCTGGCACCGTATTTCCAAGCAACTGGAATAGGGCGAAAGCCGCGATCTTTATAAAATGCAAAGCCAAGAGCTAATGGAAAAAAAATACTAACTTGACCAGTAATGATGGTTGCGGGAGTACCTCCCCATAAAGCGCCAACCTTGTAAATAAAACTAGCAACGCCCATGAGGGTAGTGGCGATGACGACTTGTATAAGAGCCTTTTGAGATATGCTAGTTTTTTTTTCGCCGCCAAGAAGTAAAAATACTGCACAGAGTGACGCACAAAGAGCCAAAAACTTCAGTAGAGTAAATCGCTCATCTAGGAAAAATACGGCTAGGATAGTTGTGATAATAAAGCTCAGTCGAAAGATCGGCGCAATAATACTTACTGCCCCACTTTTGAGACTTCCTAAAAAATTATATAAAGCTAAAAAAGTGATAAGCCCATTGGCCATCCCACAAAAAAAAGATTTTTCAAAGTAAAAACTTTGAGTGGCATATCCATATAGCAAGATACCCGGTGTAAACAGCATGGACTGTATTGCCATGAAATGATACGATTGGACACCTTGAGAGGCAGCACTTTTATAAATCCAGTCTGATAAGCCATAAAAGACCATGGCGATGAGAGCTAGCTGGATACTCTCATGCATAGTTGATGTGTAACTGACGGATGTCGCGGGAAATCCAGTGTATATGGATCTGAGAATAATAATTAATAAGCTGGATCTCGATGTTGATTACGGATTTGATCAATAGCAAGTAATATTTCTTCGCTTAAAACGGTACCGTAGATATCTAAATTTTCATCTAATTGAGCAATAGAGGTCACACCAATAATGGTGCTGGCCACCTGCCATTTGTTATAGCAAAAAGCGAGTGCCATTTGGGTAGGTGTCAGGCCATGTTGGATAGCGAGAGCGTTATATAGTTTAGCGGCTGATAATGCGCTAGGTCTTCCCCAGCGCTGCTTACGGATAGATTCATATTTGGAAATTCGGCTATCTGTTGGCGCATGCTGGCCAGTTGTACCAGATAAATCATACTTCCCAGTAAGTAGTCCAAAGGCAAGCGGTGAATAGGCTAGTAGTGAGACGCCTAAGCGGTAGAGACTTTCATCTAGGGCATTTTCTACAGTTCGATTAACCAGGCAATAGACATTTTGGGTGGTGGCGATACGAGGCAGTTGATATTGCTCGGCAAGACGAATAAATTCGTGTACACCAAAGGGGGTTTCATTCGAAACTCCGATATAGCGAATTTTTCCTTCTTGCACAAAACGCCCTAGAGTTTCCAGTTGCTGGTGAATACTCAGCATTTGAAGATCATCTTTGTTGGGATCGAAGTACATCGTTCCAAAGGATGGAACTGAGCGATTTGGCCAGTGAATTTGATAGAGATCAATGACATCGGTACAGAGTCTTTTAAGACTACCGTGAAGTGAGTATTCCATATCCTTGACTGTTAAATCAGATCTACCATCCCTGAGCCAAGGTGTTTGGCCTCTAGAAGGTCCTGCCACTTTGGTAGCTAAGGTGATTTGGGATCGTTTAGAGGGATTTTTCTTCAACCAATGCCCAAGGATTGTTTCTGTGTCATTAAAAGTATGGGCAGTAGTGGGAACTGGGTACATTTCAGCGGTATCTAAGAAATGAATATTACGTTCAAATGCACGATCCAGAATCTGATGAGCAAGAGATTCTTGTACTTGTTGCCCAAAAGTCATTGTGCCAAGACAGATTGGGCTGACATGGAGATCAGTCTGTCCTAATCGGATAGGTATCATTTAGAAATTTGTCTCAAACAAAAGAATTTTTTTACAATTAGCATTTCATATTAAACTAATTACAGTTATAACTCAAAAATAGATTATCTCAAGGAGACTTAAATGCCCGCATATTGGCTTGCACGTTCAAAAATACATGACCCAGTTGAATACAAAAAATATACTGATTTAGTCCCAGGAATCATTCAGCAATATGGTGGGAAGGTATTAGCTCGGGGTGGAAAGTACCAAATTATGGAAGGACCTGAAGACTTTCATCGTTTTGTTGTGATTGAGTTTGATTCTTTAGAGGCTGGTGTGAAGTGTTTTGAATCTCCTGAATATGTTGCAGCAGCGGCCTACAGGCGCGCTGGGGCTGGGGTTGTAGAAAACGTCATTATCGAATCTGGAGATGCCACAAAATAAAGAATATTCTGGATTTTATAAATACACCGATGATTAAAAAGGTAATGTAGCGGCAGGTTGAGCAGCGATAATTGCCTTTTTGAATTCTGCTTGGATACGCAGAATTGCTTCTTGGGTATCTGCTTCAAAGCGGATTACAACGACGGGGGTTGTATTAGAGGGTCTTGCTAAGCCAAAGCCGTCGGGATATTCAACTCGAACACCATCGATGGTATTAATTGCCTCAGAGCTTGGAAAGCTAGCATTGGCTTTGATGTGTTCGAGTATTGCAAAGGGTTCACCCTCGGTGCAGGCTAATTGCAATTCAGGAGTACAAATAGCATTTGGTAATTGGTTTAGAGTTGCATTTGGATCATCTTCTTTACTGAGGATTTCAAGAAGGCGAGCCGCAGTATAAAGACCATCATCAAAGCCAAACCAGCGATCCTTAAAGAAAATATGACCGCTCATTTCGCCGGCTAAGGGTGCACCAGTTTCTTTTAATTTCGCTTTGACAAGCGAATGCCCGGTTTTCCACATCAGTGGTTGGCCACCATGTTCTCTAATCCAGGGGGCAAGTGCACGGGTACATTTGACATCATAAATAATTTGACTACCTGGATTACGGCTTAAAACATCTTTTGCATAGAGCATGAGTTGACGATCTGGGAAGATGACTTCTCCATTTTTAGTGACGACTCCGAGGCGGTCGGCATCACCATCAAATGCTAGTCCTAGTTCACTGGTTGTTTGCGTCAGATTTTGGATGAGATCTTGGAGGTTCTCGAGGTGAGCGGGATCCGGGTGATGGTTGGGGAAGTTACCATCTACTTCACAGAATAGTTCCTCAACTTCACAGCCTAGTGCACGAAATAATTGTGTTGCAAAAGCTCCCCCAACACCATTACCACAATCTATCGTAATTTTCATTGGTCTAGCCAAATGCACATCGGAAACAATGCGCTGCAAGTACATTGGAAAGATATCGAATTGGGAGCGCTGGCCTTGACCTTGCTTAAAAGATTTATTCTGAATTTGCTGATAAAGGCCTTGGATTTTTTCGCCATAAATAGCAGCCCCACCGAGGACCATTTTGAAGCCATTATAGTTTGGTGGATTATGGCTGCCGGTGATCATAATTCCAGATTTTGGGTTTTGTCCGTTCATAGTTTGATTAGCTGCAAAATAGACCATTGGGGTAGCCACCATGCCTAGATCAATGACATCGATACCGGTGGAAAGAAGCCCCCTCGTAAGCGCCTCTAGTAATTCAGGTCCAGAAAGTCGGCCATCCCGTCCAACAGCAATTACCGACTCCCCTAGATCAATCATTTGGGAGCCAAAGGCTTGACCTAAGCTGAAAGCTACAGAGGCATCTAGGGTTTGATCGATGATTCCACGAATATCATAAGCTTTGAAAATTGAGGGGGAAAGTTGCAAAGTAGGCTCTCTTTAAGTGAATTTTTATGATTATAAGTAAGTAAAGCATCTTGATCAAAGATTTGATTTGAAATACATGAATCATTTTTTTAGTTGGTATGTTACAAGCTTGTTATTTTTTAGCTGTTTAGAAAGTGTTTAAATGAATATATGTAATAGAAACAATTACCGGGATCAATCGATTTATCTGCAACTTGGTTTTAGTATTTTGTAAGGAATTTTATCTTTCGGAGTTATGGCGGCTGAAAAGTATCCTTCCAAGCCAGTTCGAATCGTGGTTGGTTTTGCACCAGTTGGGCCAGTTGATAATTTGTCTCGAATCACCCCCACTTGCTTAGTTCATTTGCTAACATCTTCTTCATAAAGAATTGTATAGTCTTTTTTAATGAATCAGATTCAATAGAAACTGTTATAGTTGAGAAAAATAAATCTATAAGGAGCGCACAATGGACCCAGGTACACTCATTTTCAAAAGTAAGCTGTTAATTTGCCTTTTTTCTGTCATTTCGTTATTGAATATTTCCGTATATGCTCAAGTGCCAGCTACTCAGCAGGCCGGCTCTAATTGGCCGAATCGCCCCATTAAGGTAGTAGTACCAGCATTAACGGGCGGACCTGACACCTTGATACGTGTTTTAAGTCCCTATCTGGCAGCAGGTTTAGGACAACCGATTGTCGTTGATAACAAGCCAGGAGCCAGCGCTATTATTGGCACAGATTATGTTGCTAAAAGCGCACCAGATGGATATACCTTTATGGCTGATTCTTCTGGATTTGTTGTTAAGCCTGGAATTGTAAAAAAATTGCCATATGACACGGAAAAAGATTTTATTCCAATTATTAATATGGCGAGCAATATGGGTCTTATGTTGATCGTTCACCCATCTCATCCAGCTAAAAATTTGGGTGAGTTTATTGCAATGGGTAAAAAACCAGAAACTAACTTTTCTTATAGCTCTCCTGGAGTAGGTAACACCTTGCATTTACTTGGTGAGTTATTTCTCAATCAAGCTGGTATCAAAATGACGCATGTTCCATACAAGGGGGGTGCTCCGGCGGCAACTGCCGTGGTTGCCGGAGAAGTCACAACGATGTTAGCCCCGATTCAAGTATCGAATGGATTTTTAAAAGCTGGTAAGTTGCGAGCTTTAGCCTATACCTTAGGCGAGCGAACACCTTTTTTTCCGGATGTTCCAACTTTTAAAGAGTTAGGGATGACGGACTTTGTTACTGAGGGTGGTTGGTTTGGTGTATTTGCACCCACAGGAACTTCTCCTGCAATCACGAATCGGATGCATACTGAGTTAAAAAAAGCCTTGATGCTACCTGAGGTGCGAGAAAAATTATATGGTCTTGGATTTTTAGTAGTTGCAGAGTCGCAAGAACATTTTCGTAATTATTTTTATGCAGAGATTAAGAAATATGCTGAAATTGCAAAAAAATCAAATATACAAGCGGAGTAAATTACATGAGTCAAACTATTGAGAAGTCTTGGGATAATTACACAAATCGGTTTTTAGCTGAGGGTGTGCATCATAGTGATATTCAAAAAATTCGTCAGTTAGTAACTGATTGGGACGATTGGTGTGCTGGCTGGATGAATTTTGCAAAAGCTGCGGAACAAAGGGGCAATCTTGCCTTAGAAAAAAACCATCTGTTAACTGTAGGGGTGGAATATGCCCGTGCTTCGGTGTATGCCTGTTTTGGCCACTATTTGTTTTGGCATGCACCTGAAGAGAAGTACATAGCGCATAACTATTCAGCGCAAATGATGCAAAAAGCGGCACCTTACTTATCACCTGCCTTAATTCCAATGAAGATTCCATATGCTGGTATTGAAATGAATGCCTATCTTCGTTTGCCGGTCAATCAAGAAGGGCCGTTTCCTTGTGTAGTTTGTTTAGGTGGCTTAGATTCTGGTAAGGAGGAGTGGTTAGTGATGAGTAGCTTATTAGCTCAAAGGGGTATGGCTGCTATCTTATTTGATGGCCCTGGCCAGGGCGAGACTTTTTATCAAATGAAGATGCATGCAAACTATACCGACGCCGTTAGTGCGGTAATCGATTATGCGACTAATAGATCTGAAATTATTCCAGACCGAATTGGTTTAATTGGGAGAAGCTTAGGAGGATATTATGGGCCTAGAGCGGCAGCTTTAGACCATCGGATTAAAGCCTTAGCTGTTTGGGGTGCTTTTTATGACTTATCGAATTATGCAAGTATTCCAGCACATACTTTAGAAGGGTTTATTTATGTCACTGGTTCTAAAAATCTCGATGAAGCTCTCGGATATATTCATAGCATTAATTTAGAAGATGTCGTTAGTCAGATTATCTGTCCGATGTTTATCTTGCATGGTGGCAAGGATATTATCACTCCGCCTTCGAACGCGACACGCTTAGCTCAGGGGGCTAGTGGCTTGGTAGAAATGTCTATGTGGCCAGAAAGCGGTCATTGCAATCATGATATGGCACATTTTTGTCGACCCGCTATGGCAGATTTTCTGAAAGATCATTTGTAAGAGGGCAAAAATAGTCATCATGATTCTTGATGGCTCATTCATCTTCAACAGGCATTCTGAAGCCTGAGCTACAAATATCTAATTTTTCGTGTATTAGAAGTAGGTAAATTAAAAGCACAAGTTTGCATAGCATGTCATAGACCAGATGGAAACTCAATCAATCCAGAGTTTCCATCACTATCTGGTCAACCTGCACAAGCAATTTCTACAGCCTTTTTCGCTTTCGAGAAGGTAATCGTAAAAATTAAGTCATGAGTCCTTTTGCTGCTAACTTATCGAATCGAGATATGAATGATATTGCAGTATATTTCGCGTCGATCAAAAGGCTTAGTCAACACGTGACACAACCAGTCAATCTAGTCTTAGGGCCGGAGTTGGCAAAAAATACAATTGCACGCAATGTCATAGACATGAATTAAAAGGTTTACAGCACATTCCATGGATTGCGGGTCAGCAGGACAACTTTTTAATAACTGCAATCAGTGAATTCAAGGCCCAAACTCGTTCAGATATGGACGGCAATATGTCTTGTGCCGCTTCGCTTCTGTCTGATACAGATATTACCGTTTTAGCCGATTATATTGACGCTTTGGGTGATAATCCAGGCCCCTGAATTATCTAGTATCACCATATTTACAAATAAAAAATAATGGGATCTCAGTATCATTGAATGATGGTGATGATTAGAGTAAGGCTTCTATTTTTTTACAAAGACTTTCTGGCGTTGTTGTTGGAGCAAATCGCTCGCTTGGGACACCTTCACGATTGATTAAAAATTTTGTAAAGTTCCATTTGACAGCGGTACTCCCTAGTAAGCCTGGAGCAGCCTTGGTCAGCCATTGAAAAAGAGGGTCTGCCTTCAGGCCATTGACTTCGACCTTTGCCATCATTGGAAAAGTCACATGATAATTCAGGGTGCAGAACTGAGTAATTTCTTGATGGGAGCCAGGATCTTGGCTCCCAAACTGATTACACGGAAACCCCAAAACCACGAAACCTTTTGATTGGTAACTTTGGTAAAGTTTTTCAAGGCCTTTGAATTGTGGGGTGAAGCCACATTTACTGGCTGTATTAACTATTAATAAGGGTTTGTTTTTGAAGTCTGAAAACTGGACTAGTTGGCCAGTGATGTCTTTAGCGCTAA
>CAIQHU010000061.1 GCA_903871735.1 uncultured beta proteobacterium
AAACAATCTTTTGAACAAAATATCATTACTCCATCAGAAGCAACAATACGTCGTCGTATTTGCAAAATTCCATTAGTAAAATTACAGAAGCGTGAGGAAGATAGTACATCATTACTTCCTATAGTAGTCTGCACTGAAAAAGCCTTGGATACTTGAATAAAGCTAGGAAATAGAGGATTTTCAGGTATAATTATTTGCAAGAAAAGGTGTAATACCGGATCAGAAACTGGCAAATAATACCATTAATTATGAGACCAAAACCCCTTACTACCCACCAAGAAGATTTATTTAAAAGTCGCCTTAGTAATCAGCTTAATCCAAAGCACGAACTTTTTCGATTGGCTGCTTTAATTCCTTGGGATGAACTAGAAACCGAATTTGCGAGTATCTTTGATGATAAAAAAGCCGTTGGTCGTCCGGCTAGCCCGGTGCGTTTAATCGTAGGGTTATTGTTGCTACAGCACATGCATAATCTATCAGATGAAAATGTAGTACGGATGTGGGTAGAGAATGGCTACTGGCAGTATTTTTGTGGTTATGACCATCTGCAATGGCAGTTACCCGTTGATCCATCGTCGCTGACTCGTTGGCGAGGTCGCCTAGGTTCCGAGAGGGTAGAAAAGCTGTTAAGCATGAGTGTTAACGTAGCTGTAGCGACTGGAGTTGTAACAAAAAAAGAGCTACAAGAAGTAATTGTTGACACGACGGTGATGCCAAAAAATATTGAATTTCCGACGGATAGTAAATTACTGGAGAAAGCTAGGGTAAGGCTGGTTAAGTTAGCTAAGAAACATGGTTTGAATTTACGACAGAACTACAATCTGGTTACCAAGAAGTGCTTGCGTAAAATTAATGGATATTTGCATGCACGGCAAATGAAAAGAGCTAAAAGTGAGATTAAGCGTTTTAAAACATTGGTTGGCAGGGTAAGCAGGGATTGTCGGCGAAAGATACAGGATAATGAATTACTTGAGCAAGTATTTGCAGAAATTTTAGTACAAACAAAACATTTACTAACGCGTAAGGCTAGTGATAAAAACAAACTCTACAGTTTACATGAGCCTGAGGTTAGCTGTATTAGCAAAGGCAAAGCCCACAAGAAATATGAGTTTGGTAGCAAAGTAAGTTTAAGTATGACTCATAAAAAAGGAGTGAGTATCGTGACCTCAGCCTTAAGTTTTAATAATAATCCCTATGATGGCCATACGTTGGATCAAGCATTAAAATCCTCGGCTAAAATTACTGGGATAAACCCAGTCAATGCATTTGTAGATAGGGGTTATAAGGGACATAGCGTAACCAACTGCAACGTGTATATCTCTGGTCAGAAACGTGGAATTACAACAATAATTAAAAAGCAGTTGAAGCGACGGCAGGCAATTGAGCCACATATTGGACATCTAAAAAATGATGGCAAACTTGGGCTTTGCAGATTAAAAGCCTTCGCCGGCGACCAAATAAATGCGCTTCTTTGTGCTGCAAGTTACAATTTGAAACAGGTACTCTATCACTTAAGAGGGCTTTTGTTGCAGATTTTGGGACTAATATTTTTTATAAAATTAAGTTGCTAGTAATTTGAATATTATTGCTGCAAATTAAAAACCAAATTTTGATTATTCAGTGTGGACTATAATAATGCTACCATGCAATTCTATCGTAGACGGTGGAGGATGTTACTTCAATTCGCGCAGGAACGAGGCGAGATATTCTATTCTGAGCGTTTAGGCATGGATTTCGTTGAAAAGCACTTTCATATTTTGGAGAAAGATTTTAATCGTACGCTCTCACAATCGAATGCTC
>CAIQHU010000062.1 GCA_903871735.1 uncultured beta proteobacterium
ATGCTAGGAAAATTTCAGGAATATTCAGGCAACAACTTTAGAAAAGAAATCCCTCAGCTTATTCACTTTGATGTTTAGACTTGGTTCACGCAACATCCTATCTTGGACGCGAATTCATTGAGCAAGGATTAAATTAGCTGGAAAGTTTATAATGAGGAATATTATTTCAAGACGGTTATATCAATGATTGATGTTTTAGTCGTAGGTGGAGGTAATGCAGCCTTATGCGCTGCTCTGACTGCTAGAGAGGCTGGAGCCTCAGTAATGCTTTTAGAATCTGCTCCGATTGAGTGGCGTGGCGGCAACTCCGTACATACGAGAAATATCCGTTGCATGCATGACGCCCCGCAGGATGTTTTAGTTGAAGCATATCCTGAAGAAGAATTTTGGCAAGACCTTTATAAAGTAACTGGTGGTCTGACAAATGAAAAATTAGCCAGAATTATTATTCGCGGAACTTCAACAGTTCGTGATTGGATGAAAAAGCATGGGGTCTTTTTTCAACCGTCCTTATCTGGTACCTTACATGTTGCAAGAACGAATGCGTTCTTTATGGGGGGTGGTAAAGCCCTAGTCAATGCATTTTTTAGAAGTGCTGAGAATTTGGGTATACAAATTCGTTATCAAGCAACGGTGCAATCTTTAGAAGTTGTTGAAGGTAATTTTCGATCAGTAGTTTTAGATAATGGTGAAAGAATAGAAGCGAAAGCTTGTGTTTTAGCTTGCGGCGGCTTTGAATCAAACAGAGCTTGGTTGCGAGAGGCCTGGGGACAGAATCCTTCGGGCGAGTGGCCAGCAGATAATTTTCTCATTCGTGGGACCCGTTTTAATCAAGGAGTTGTTCTAAAGGACTTACTTGATCAAGGTGCAGATCAAATTGGTGATGTAACTCAAGGGCATTGCGTTGCGATTGATGCTAGGTCACCACTGTATGACGGAGGCATTTGTACGCGTCTTGATTGTGTATCTTTAGGAGTTGTTGTGAACCAAGCTGCGCAGCGTTTTTATGACGAAGGCGAGGATTTTTGGCCAAAGCGATATGCAATATGGGGGCGCTTAGTCGCGCAACAGCCTGGACAGTTAGCGTATTCAGTCATTGATTCAAAGGCCATTGGTCGTTTTATGCCACCGGTATTTCCAGCATTTAAAGCTAACACTATCGAAGAGCTTGCTACGTTAGTTAACTTGGATCCTTTGGAACTTCGAAAAACCGTTGATAGTTTTAATCAGTCTTGTCAGGCCGGGACCTTTGATCATAATGTCCTAGACGACTGTCACACGGAAAATATTTCTCCGGCAAAAACCCATTGGGCTTTACCCATTAATCAAGCACCTTTTTATGCGTATCCACTGCGCCCTGGCATAACCTTTACTTATTTAAGTTTAAAAACAGATGAAACTGCCGCCGTATTTTTTCAGGGTAAGCCGAGTGCGAACATGTTTGTTGCAGGTGAACTAATGGCTGGCAATGTTTTAGGTAAGGGCTATACAGCAGGGATTGGGATGTCGATTGGAACGATTTATGGACGAATTGCTGGCGCTTCCGCGGCGCGTGCGACACAAGTAAATGCGCAAATACAAGAGGAAGTCCATGCAACAGCTTAATCAGTTAATACAGGAAGCAAGTTCTTTAGCGATGCCATCTGCTCATGTGAGCGAGGTGCATCGTGTATTACAAATTTGTAATGCGTGTCGCTATTGTGAAGGCTTTTGCGCAACCTTTGCCTCGATGACACGTCGTTTGGATTTTACTCCGAAGGATATTCACTTTATGGCAAATTTATGCCATAACTGCGGGGCTTGTTTGCATGCTTGCCAATATGCTCCACCGAATGAGTTTGGAGTCAATATTCCGCAAGCGATGGCTAAGGTTCGGCTTGAGACGTATACGAATTTTGCATGGCCAAGGCCATTAGGCGTCTTATATGAAAAGAATGGTTTAGCACTCACAATGGCTGTTTCTGTGGGGATTGGTTTATTTTTTTTAGCCCTTTTGCAAGTCAATCAGGGTTTATTGAATACCAATACGGATGGTAACTTCTATGCTATTTTTC
>CAIQHU010000063.1 GCA_903871735.1 uncultured beta proteobacterium
ATAGTTATTTGCTGGAAAAAAATCCTCGATGAGCGCCTTATCATTCCCCCCCTTATTAGTGCATACAGCTGTATTTCCCAAGGCCCCTTACATGCAAATGCAGAATCATGAAAGGCGTGTATTGGAAACCATTCGCGCACTAAAGGAGTGGTTTAAGCTAATTCCCAACTTGACGCTTGTAATTATTGATGGGTCTGATTTTGATTGGTCAAGTGAAATGGCAAAATATTTTCCTGATAAAAAGGTGGAGTGCTTGTCACATTTTAACGATCGTGAGATGGTCGAAAGGTTTGGAGGGGGGTATGGCGAGTCAGAGAGCCTGAACTACGCAATCTCAAATTCCTTAATCTTAAAAAAATACCCAATTTTCATGAAATGCACAGGGAAATATTGGGTTGAAAATATTCATGACATTTCAAAAAGTGATTTGATGGGGTCTTTTAAGTGTAAGGCGGTTTTTAAGATAACAGATTGGAAACTCTTATATATCAATACTGTATTTTATATTGCAAATGTTGAGCAGTATGTCCAGAACTTTACAGAAACTTATAGGTATATAAATGACCATAATGGTAATGATATTGAGCATGTGATGGGGCAGCTCATTCTAAGAAATAAACTGAAGGGTTATCAGCTCGGCTTTATTCCAAAAATTAGGGGTTGGAGTGCACACATTGATCGAGAATTAACTGTTGATAATTCCATGAGGTCATTTATCCGGGCGGCAAAATATAAAGTATTAAGCTACATCCTTTGAGGGAAATATAGAATGTTCAGGGCAAGAGGGGGTGGCCTTATTGTCGGTATTGATGCAACTAATATTAGACACGGGGGTGGTCAAACTCATTTGGTTGAGCTATTGCGGGCTGCCAAACCATTAGAGTTTGGAATTTCTGAAATTATTGTCTGGGGCGGGCCCGATACCATTACATTTATAGAGGATAGGGTTTGGCTAAAAAAAATTTGCCCCGATTCACTTAATCGCGGTTTATTTAGAAGGGCATTGTGGCAGCGTTTTAAGTTGTCAAGGGAGGCTCGCAGTTTGGGGTGCGATATATTATTCGTCCCCGGCGGAAGTTATGCTGGTAATTTTAAGCCTACAGTTGCTTTAAGCCAAAACCTATTGCCATTTGAATGGTTGGAGCTAATACGCTACGGATTTAGTTGGCTAACGGTGAAATTACTTTGCCTTAGGATTATTCAGACTCGAACATTTATCAATGCTGACGGCGCCATTTTTCTGAGTAAATACGCTAAAAATGTGATTTTTAAGTTGGCGGGGGGATTAAAAGGAAAGATTTTAATAATACCCCATGGTTTAAATACTGGATTTTTTAGAAAGCCTAGAGAGCAGAAAAAAATAGAGCTATACAGCCCTAAAAATGCGTTTCAATTGCTTTACGTATCAACGATTGATGAGTACAAACATCAGTGGGTCGTAGTAGAGGCGGTTGCAAAATTACGACAAAATACTGGATGGCCAATAAGCCTGAGGATGGTGGGGGGTGCCTACCCACCCGCACTGAAGAAGCTAAATTCTAGCCTCAAACGCTATGATCCTCTTGGTGAATGGAGTAAATACATACCGGGTGTACCATATGATGAAATGAAGAATATTTATCATGATGCTGATGCTGCAATTTTTGCATCAAGTTGTGAAAATATGCCAAATATATTGTTGGAATACATGGCTTCAGGATTGCCAATTGCATGTTCCAATATGGGCCCTATGAAAGAAATTTTGTCTGAAAACGGAGTTTACTTTAGTCCAACAAATTCAGATGAAATATGCTCCGCTTTATATGAATTAATAAATTCTCCAAGTTTGCGTGAAAAGATCGGAACCGCTGGGTTTGAAATGGCGAGTAACTATTCATGGGAAAAATGTTCAAAAAATACTTTAAATTTTTTATCAGGGGTTGCTCTTGAGCACGCTAAAAAATTTAATGGAATTTAATATTTTTTTCAACGGCGCGCTCAAAAGTGAAGTGCAACAATTTTAGGTAGAAAATGTTTCATGGAAAAATATAAACAATAAGTATGGCAGAACGCAGTTTAATTCAATCGCAGTTAACTTTGGGATTTAAACCCAGTTGGATTGCGTTAAGCTTAGGGAGGTCCGTTTCAACGATTACCCGGGAATTAAAAAGAAATAGTTGGGTAAACACGACAGGGGTAGTAATCCGTGGAAGACCTACCATCGCCGGTAAATATCGCGCTGTTTTAGCGCAAGACCGAGCGCAGCGCATTTCTGCGGTACCACGAGTAGCTCGACGTTTACAAGCTGGGAATGACCTTTGGAAAGTGGTTGTAAATTATTTAAAACAAGGCTACTCACCAGAACAAATTGCTGGCACACTCAAGGCTGTGAACGCAGACTATCCCAGCTTACAGGTATCGCACGAGACGATTTATAGCGCTATTTACTTAATGCCCCGTGGCGAGCTACGGACTGAAGTAATTGGCTGGCTAAGGTTTGGTCATGCCAAACGAAGGCCCAGAGCACGAGGTGAAGATCGCCGTGGACAGATCCCTGAGATGGTAAGCATCCATGATCGCCCACCCGAGGTTGATGAACGACTGGTCCCAGGGCACTGGGAGGGTGATTTAATGAAAGGCAAAGGTAACCGTACTGCGGTAGGTACGATTGTAGAAAGAACGACCTTATTTACCGTTTTAGTCAAGATGGAAAAAGCAACAGCGGAGTCTGCGGTTACTGGGTTTAGTCATGTTCTCAACCGCATCGAAAGGCAAAAACGCCTATCAATGACTTATGACCAGGGAAAAGAAATGTCTAGACATGCCCAGATTACAGAGAACACAGGAGTCAAAGTATATTTTGCTGATCCCCACAGTCCATGGCAACGAGGTATTAATGAAAACACCAATGGATTATTAAGACAATACTTGCCAAAGGGAGAAGATTTGAGTATCTTTAGCCAACTGGAATTAGATCGGATTGCTTGGCAACTTAATACGAGGCCACGCAAATCATTAGGGTACAAATGTCCTGCTGAGTTGTTTACTCCTGAGGCGTTTGATTTTAAGCAACATCATGCAGCAATTTTTGCACTTCAACCTTGAAACCGCCAACAAATAAAAGATGATTTTTTATCAAAAAATCCCAAAGTAGTTATGATAAATTTATTGGAATTATTTGTAAAGTTCAAGTAGTTCCTTTATTTTCAAAGCTATAACATAAAATTGATGCTAGCCAAGCTCACTCCATTTAGTTTTTCATAAAAAATCGTGCGGGGAAACCTATTTAGTAAACATCCAAAAAGCTATTTAAAAAAACTAGTCGGTTTATTTAGGCCTAAAAATGGCTACTGTAAACTCTCAATTGAGAGTGTGACTTTATTCATTATTGGAACTTAAAAGAATCAATTTGACAATGCATTTTTGAGCGTTTAAGCCCCCACTCTAATCACAAATAGACTGGGATTTGACAGATTTTCGAAACCCGGATTTATTTATACTCAAGAGCTAATTCAGAGTAAACCACAATCAACTCCACTGGATATTTTTTTGAGACTACTCTGTTAGGGGCGAAGAATGCGGGATTATTTGTGTAA
>CAIQHU010000064.1 GCA_903871735.1 uncultured beta proteobacterium
AGCTTTGAATCTACTTGGTGTAGCTGAAAACCAAATGGAAGCTGTCAGTCTTGGCAAAGAAAAGCCCAAAGTTCCTAATTCGGACGATGCTGCTCGTGCAGAAAATCGTCGTGCTGACTTAATTTATCAATAATCCTTGCCCGTGCAATTGATAAGCTCTCAGCAGTCAAGCCAAACAATATTGGCTTGGCCTCACCTTGGTTTATTACAAGTCGTTCTAATTAATTCGATATTGCTTGTACTACTGATATTGCTACCGCCGCCGGCCCATGCGATTTTCCAAGATGATGACGCTCGTAAGCAAATTAATGTACTGACTAAAAGTCTAACCGATCTCAACAAAAGTATTACTAGCATTACCGACGAAAATAAAACGAATCAACGTGCCATCCTTGTCTTGTCAAATGCCAATGAGAGCCTTAAATCAGAGAATGCGGCTCTCAAAGGTAAGGTAGAAGAACTTGAAAAAACTATTGAAGAGCTGCAAGGTGGACTAAAAAGTTACTTTAAGGAGCTCAACGATCGTTTAAAACAAATTGAACCTGAAATGGTAGATATTGAAGGTATAAAAGGTCCAATAACTCCCATAGAAAAGCAAACTTATGAGCTCGCTTTAAAAGAGTTCCAAGATGGTAGTGCTTCTAAAGCTGAAAACTTGCTGAATGAATTCATCAACAAATACCCAAATAGCCCCTACTCGCCTCTAGCCAACTACTGGTTAGCTAATAGCAAATACGCCAATAAAGATTACAAAGCAAGTATCACCATTGCTGAAAATTTAATCAAGCGCTACCCAGACCATCCGCGAACTCCAGAAGTACTCATTACCATTGCTAATTGCCAAATTGAAACCGGTAAAAAAGCAGATGCTCGAAAAACATTAGAATCCATTGTCAAAAAATATCCGACGAGTAAATCAGCGAGCACTGCTGTTACGATGATTATTGCCCTAAAATAAAATGGTTGGCGATTTTGCCCCCAACAATTTTGCGCAGTTTAAACCTAGGCGCAAAGGCGACGTTGCCGTTGTTCTCCTCTCAGGAGGATTAGACTCAGCAACAGTACTTGCCTTAGTAAAAAATCTGGGTTACAGCACTTATGCCCTGTCTTTTCGTTACGGGCAAAGGCACTCTTCTGAGCTAATTGCTGCTGAAAAAATTGCTCTGCAATATGATGTAGCTCGTCATGAAATCATCGATTTAGATCTGAGTAAGTTTGGTGGTTCAGCTCTGACTGATATACATATAGATGTTCCTGTGAATCAATTAGGTCTAACAGAGCCATCAAACTCAACAAATCAACATACTTCAGAGATCCCAATAACCTATGTACCCGCAAGAAATACGATTATGCTTTCTTGCGCACTAGGCTGGATGGAGGCTTTAGGCGCCGCGGATATCTTCTTTGGTGCAAATGCCGTTGATTATTCGGGCTATCCAGATTGTCGACCTGATTATGTCAAATCATTTGAACAACTCGCTAATCTTGCCACACGCATTGGCGTAGAGGAAAGGTCGGTACGAGTTCACGCACCAATAATCGCTCTGAATAAAGCTGAGATTATCCATACAGGTTCGTCGCTAGGCGTTAACTTTTCTTTGACTGTATCGTGCTATCAGGCCAATCATGAAGGACTTGCTTGTGGCCTTTGTGAATCCTGTCGGCTTCGGCGAGAGGGTTTTAATCAGGCTGGAGTTAGTGATCCGACAAGGTACCTCAAACCCTAATAGCTCAATAAAGCGAGTCTGACTCATTTTTCAGTAAACTCCTTCGCCAAACGAGGCTCCTTGTAATCCAAATATCAGGATGATCATATCCATGAAAAATGGTTATGTCTTGATTGAACTGCTGGTCTCGCTCGTACTTCTGGGTATCGCTACCCAAATTGGCCTTACTTATTTACATACCAACGAAGCGCACCAAAGACATTGGTTACGATCGATTCAAAAAAGCCGCCTTCAACACGAGCAATTTGAACTTGCTTCTATTCGTCAAAGAAGTCTGGACTTGTCGCGCCATAAAAATCCTGTTATCAAGCGGACGAATTCTAGATGAATATGTTAGAAATGCTTAGTAGTACTGTCCTTGCAGGACTAGTCTTATCTAGCATAACTAATATTATTCCCGTCATCCAAAAAAAACTAGCGTACCAAGACCAATTGATTCAAGAAGTCGCCGAGGTAGAGTTTGCGATGCAAGTAATGGCAAGAGGCATTCGACAAGCGGGCTTTGGTTTTAAACCGAATCCATGGATAGGAAAAAAATTACAGTCTCCAAACCCTCAAGAATGGACTCCCATTCAAATTCTAAAAAACTCCACACTGAAAACTGGCACTATCGGAGCAGGGATAGCCACAAGTA
>CAIQHU010000065.1 GCA_903871735.1 uncultured beta proteobacterium
GCAGTCCAATGCTCCTCATCATCATCAAAAGGCTCAGAAGCAATTGTGTTAATCGTTTTTTTATCATGCCCACTAATCGCATGAATATCGGGCGAGCCGTAAAAAAGACTCGGGGACTGATGATCACTCGAATAGCGGTAAGCCCAAATCGATTGGCCATCACTCAATGCGGCAGAAATTCGCGTCTGATCTCCCTCTGGACTTTTACCAATAATGCGCATAATACAATGAATCGTATCGCGCATTGCCTGTACCGGATCAGTCATCAAACCCATTGTTAGTGCTAATAAAAAAAGTGCCTCACTATCTGTTGTGCCGTAACGATAGGCATATAAATCGTTAGAGATTAATGATTCAATTTCTCGGCGATGGATTTCCCAATCAGCAATATGCCCATTGTGCATAAAAGACCAATTCTGATAAGTATATGGGTGGCAGTTCATACGCGATACACTGGTCCCAGTCGCAGCGCGAACATGGGCAAAGAATAAACTACTCTCTATATGCTTACTAATTTCTCGAAGATTCTCATCATTCCATGCGGGTAAGACATCTTTAAATAAACCTGGCTTGTCACGTTTGCCATACCAAGCAACTCCAAAACCATCCCCATTGGTGACAAAGGCAGATTTAGTCGCTTTTAAACTTTGAGAAATTAAAGAATTTTTTTGCTGAAAAAGTAAATTCTCTAGATAAATACTTTGACCTGCATAAGCCATCCATCTACACATGAATTATTGACCTCCCTTTGAATTCAGTTTTCTTTATACCATGGGATGTGAATACGGCATAGTGCACCAAAGGCTTACTGGATGATATTTCTAAAGGGCATCATCGAATCACGCATCAACGCCCAAGATGGCAAAGATATCCACGCAGACTGCTAGTAACCGACTGTTCAAATTCAGGTTGGGTGCTCATGTTGAGCGTAAATCCTGAGTACCAGATTTAAACTGTTCCCAAAGAAAAAACCCTGTTACCAAGTCTAGCAAGATATAACAGGGTTCATACCCAACGACGTATCCTGAACCAAAAGAGCTATTGCGCTTAGACTACTTTCTCTAATGACTTATTCAAATGCGCAGCCGCATCTTTACCAATTGCAGCGTTCACTCTTGGCATGACCTCAGTAGCCATTAACTCCATTGAACGCTTGGCAAGGGTAGGATCCATCCAATCATGACAGGCATACAGTAAATTACCAAAGTCTCCGACCTCTTCCCTAAAATGGAGTAGTTGATCAACCACTGAATTGACAGTCCCAGCTAAAACTAGCCGATTAGTGACATACTCAGGAGTAATTGCTGAGTCCGGCATATTTGGATCCACTTTAAATAAATTGCCCCGACCACCATTAACCAATTTTTTACTCAATTGACTAAAGTAAAAATAGTAAGGACCACCAGGCTCTTTACCGTATCGTTGAGCAGTTTTTTCATCATCCGCCACAAAAATACTTTTTGCAACGCGCCATTCATCTGGGTGAGCAACGGCGCCTACTGCCTCACGGCCTTCCACATATTTTGGCCAATGGGTCTTCACCCATTCAGGCATTAAGAAGTTGGCAGAAATAGGCTGCCATCCGCGCCGCGCCATTTCAGTAACGCCCTTCGAAAAGGGTGCAACAGCAGTACCAACAATTAATGGATGCGGCTTTTGATAGGGCTTCATAATATAGCCCTGCCCAATTTCAGGAATCATTGTATTTGCAACCGAAATTTTCCAATACTCACCATTGATATCGTATGGAGGCTCAGACTCCCAAATCTTTAAAATGGTATTAATACTCTCCACAAACATGGCATTACGATCGTTTTTTAAATTACCAAACACCTCGGCATCGGACATCAGTCCCCCAGGACTAATACCCATGATGAAGCGTCCTTCTAGCATGTGATCCAACATTGCTGCTTGGGCAGCAATCGCGGCTGGGTGCGCATTCGGTAAATTAATTGTTCCAGTGCCTAGCTTGATTTGTTTGGTTGAATGAATCAAGCTAGCTAAAAAAATCATCGAGTTGGTAACCGTTTCAGCCGCGTCTGTAACGTGCTCGCCAACATAGGCTTCGCTGTACCCCAGCTGATCAGCCAAAATAACTGCCTCGCGATCCTCTTTAAAGGTTTCTGTAACATTTCTGCCCGGTGGATGGATAGGCATCATAAAGGTACTTAGTTTCATCATTGTCCCGTTAATGTGAGTGGTTCAAAATAGCAATATGCATATCAAAGTAAATTCCTACAACAGATACAACATTTAAGTTTTTTTAATTATAGTACAAAGTAATCAATTGATCATTTAATTATTCAAAAAATAAATAGTCCGCCCATAGACCTCCATGTTTTCCTTAAGCAGTCACTCTAAAAATTTAAATACTTATAAAATCAATCACTTAAGAAGAAACGACAACAGTTGGAATCTGAATTAATTGGGGCACAACCGTTTTTGCACCCGCTAAATAAGTAGTAATCGTATGTTCAATGATGAGGTCAATATCGAGATCTAAGGGAACATTAAAGATCCACTTTCTCTGCCCTAAATAAAAAATTCTGGAATTAATCCCCCAAGCTAATTCAATTTCACTATCTTGCAAAGGGATCTCATCCACACTAGGCAATCCAATTTCTGCCCTGACTTCAATCGCAATAGGTTCTAAAATGCGACTTTTCAGAAAGCGTAAATATCTGGTGTTGATATCCTCGCCTTTTAATCCTGAAAACATAAAAATACGAACCCAATCATAAGTCAGTGAGACACGTGAATAATCTTTGTATAGCCTCACTAAGCGATCTTGCAAGGGCACCGATCGATCCGCAATAATGGTTTCCCAATACGGATTCCAACGGCCAACATACACCTCTTGGTAAACTCTTTCAATGAGGGCGGCTTTATTCGGAAAGTATCGAAAAATCAAGGATTGTGTTACTCCCAAACGTCGAGCTAATTCCCGTGTGTCGCCATCAAATCCAACCTCAGCAAAAAATGCCACAGCCGCCGCAGCAATTTCTCGGTCACGATCCTCACGCTTTAAACGCTTGCGAACAGGCAGATTTGGTGTTTCATTTGACATGTGAAATTTCACAATCCGTTATTTTTTAATGCTTCTAAAGACAATAGCGCAAAGAAATCATTCAAGCACCGCACACACTTTTCAAAGCCATTAAGCACTTTGAATCATGGTGACCGGCTCTAATTTACCAGAGGCTGCAGAAATCATGATCGCCTCCAGTGCTGCCACATTAGCTAACATCTCGGAATGCGAAACAGGATAGGGTTTTGTTCCCCGAACACCACCCGCAAAGGCCTCTAAATTTGAGCGAACGGCAGGGGCTGGGGGCATAAAATGTTGCTGACGCTCCTGATCTCGCAATTGCGTAGTTACGTTCCAACCAGTTGGATTTTCAGGATGCGTGTTGTCCCGAATCTCAATCCAGCCTTTTGAGCCATAGACGCAAAAACGACCGTCAAATGGTGTGGCTAAGATAGCACTAATGAGGGCGTTGGCGCCACCAGGAAAAGCCATCATAATACCCAGAGTATCACCGTTTTCAAATTGGCTCCCACGGGTCGCTAACCTTGCCCATACGGCCTCTGATGGACCTAAAATAGCCACTGCTAAGTCAACTAAATGGATACCCGTTGCAGTCAAAGGACCAACTGGCGCAAAACGATTTGAGAGGCGCCAATTATCCGGCGGTAGAGCAAAAAATTTATCTTGAGAAAAATTCGCCTCAATTTGTAAAACCGTACCAATGGTACCCTTCGCAATTTCTTCACGCAAAGCAATCACTGCTGGCTCAAAGCGCCGCTCATGACCAATTCCTAATTGCACACCAGCTGCATTGCAAGCAGCTATAGAAGCTTTCGCATCAGCATAAGTTAAGCACAAAGGCTTTTCACAAAAGACATGCTTCCCAGCCTTTGCCGCAGTTTGAATCTGACTTGCATGAAACTGATGGGGCGTACACAAAATAATAGCCTCAACTTGGGGGTGCTTAATCGCCTCGTCAAAATGCGCCGCAAAGGTTATTTTTGAACCACTATCCTGAGCTGCCTGAACCACTTTTGCATCGTTTTCAACAACTAAAATCACATCTAACATTGGGCTAGCCTCGAGGGTTGCAGTGATAATCTTACCCCACCAACCATAACCGATTACCGCTACTTTTAATGGACTTTGCGACATCTTATCTCCTCACTAAAGGTTTTAACTAAAGGGTTTATTTACCGTGCTGTAGCACGAATTCTGTAGATAACTCTTGAAATTTTTCAGGACATTCTTGGTTAGCAATATGGGCCGCAGGCAAAACTTCATGACGGCTGTTTACTAAAACTTGATTTAAGTTAGCCACCTCCGCAGTCGGCGCCCCCATGTCGTGTGCGCCACTAATTAATAGGACTGGACAAACAACTTGCTGAATGTACGGCCTCGAATCATAATCCATCACCGCCTTACCACAAGCCATATAACCATCAGCATGATTGGCGCCAACCATCTTTCTCAAAGCTTGATCAACTTGCGGATGGGATTTTCTAAATCCTTCGGTCAACCAACGATCTACCGTACCATCAACAATACTTCCTAAGCCTTTTTCACGGACTGTTTGAATACGGGTGGCCCATTGAGCCCTCGTTTCATCCGTTTGATGGGGTCTAAAACAAGCGCTAACCAGAGAGTTCACCCGATTTGGGTAATGCGCCGCCATATATAAACCCAACATCCCACCAAGGGATAAACCCAACCAACTGAACGATGAAATTCCAAGATGGTCTACTAAAGCAATCGCATCCTGCGCTAAATCTTGGGTAGAGGCAACGTCACCGTTTGCAGGTGTGTCACCATGCCCACGGTAGTTATAGCGTAAGACCAAAAAGTGTTTTTTCCACATGGCCATCTGGGGTTCCCACATCAAATGATTGGCTCCCAACGAATTGGCTACTACTAAAACTGGGGCATCTATTCTGCCCTCTAATACAAATGAAGTACTTGTCATTACTGTCAGCCTTAAATGGTTTAAATACGTTTAAAAATATAGATCACACGATCACTTTAATACACGAATTTTATTTTGACAAGCCCTTATATAATCCATTTTTAATTCAAATATCGTTGATGGGGTTTACCCTAATTATAGGATTTATAGCTTTTTTAGCTATATTTATCAATATATTAAGCTCAATTTTCCACTAAAATTATGGCTCTATAATCGTATTGACATCTAATGATCAAACGATTACTATAGTTTTAAAGGGAGGATGATTCCATATGACTAGCGTTGATCAATCGAAAGATACACCAGAGGCTTCACCATTATTTGATGGTCGAGATTTTCGTAATGCCCTTGGCAATTTTGGGACGGGCGTAACCGTCATCACCACCATTGATCAAGAGTCTCGTCCGTATGGGGTTACCGTTAGCTCATTTAATTCCGTATCACTCGATCCACCCCTCATTCTTTGGTCCCAAGTGCGCTCAGCGCCAAGCCACCAAGCTTTTGTGGAGGCACCAGTCTTCGTAGTCAATATCCTCGCAGAAAGTCAAAAAGATCTATCCAACCATTTCGCTAAACCAAGCGAAGATAAGTTTAAAGGTATTGCACACCACCTCAGCCCACAAGGCATCCCTATTTTAGAAGGCACTCTGGGTCATTTTGTGTGCGCCAAAGAAAGAGAAGTCGACGGCGGAGATCACCTTATTTTTATCGGACGCGTTCTCAGTTACTCTTACAATACTTCCGAACATGCTGCTCCTTTGTTTTTTTGGAAAGGTAAATACCACTCCGCAGCAGATCATGTCACTTAAAATAGTATTTTTAATCAATAGTAAGGATCCGTATGTCAAATGTTAGCCTAGATCAAGCCATAGTGATTGCCCAAATAGCTCTTAAAACTGGCCGTGAAAAGAAGTTTCATCCCTTAACAGTTGTGGTACTTGATGCCGGTGGGCAAATGAAAGCACTGTTACGTGAGGATGATTGTAGTATCTTGCGCCAAAATATTGCGATGGGTAAAGCCTGGGGTTGCCTAGGTATGGGCTTTGGGGGACGTGAACTGTTTCGCCGCCAAGAAAAAATGCCAGCATTTTTTACCGCTTTAAACGCTATGTCTGATGGCAAAATGGTACCTGTTCCAGGGGGAGTTCTGATCCGAGACGAAGCAGGCAAAATTATCGGTTCAGTTGGTATTACCGGTGACACTTCTGATAATGATGAAATTTGTGCAGTTGCTGGCATTTTAGCTGCCAAGCTCGTACCAGATACTGGCGATAAATAATACGCTCTTGCGATTCATCACCAATACGCCTTGTCGTACCCAAAGTGACAAGGCGTATTGGTTTGTCTGTCATAGTTTGTCTATCCGCTTGATTTGAAACCTCTAGTTAGTGCTTCAGTAAACACCGTAAAACCAGTCTGTACATTGAACATCCACGACTGTAAAAACATTCTTTAATTAATGATCCAGTGCAGCATTTGTTAATTTAATGCGTCCTTATAATAGTTCACCTATACTCAATTCAACAAACCGTTAGCGCGTATTAAGAAGAAAACACGAATGAATGAATGGCAAAAATCCCTAGCGCAGATTGTCGGCGCTAATCACGTTCTCACCGATGCAGATGCCAAACCTTTTTTAACGGATTGGCGGGGGAAGTTTTCTGGGCAAGCAAAAGCGGTGGTTCGACCCAAAAACACGCAAGAAGTAGCTGCAGTTGTCAAGTGGTGCTATAGCCACCAAATCCCAATTATTCCTCAAGGTGGCAATACGAGCCTGGTGGGGGGGGCAGTCCCCAACCAATCTGGGGATGGCATTGTTCTTCTAATGACCCGCATGAATCAAATTGATGAAACGGATCTGGATAATGACACCATCACTCTAGGAGCTGGTTGTGTTTTACAGGATGTCCAAGAACACGCCTTTAAAAATAATCGCCTATTTCCTCTCTCTCTGGGTGCAGAAGGATCTTGCACAATCGGCGGTAATTTAGCAACGAATGCAGGTGGTACACAGGTCATCCGGTATGGCAATATGCGTTCTCTCACTCTAGGCCTAGAGGTTGTCGGGGCAAATGGCGCCATTTGGGATGGTCTGAGGGGACTACGTAAGGATAATACTGGCTACGCCCTCAGAGACTTATTTATTGGCAGTGAGGGCACTCTCGGAATCATTACTAAAGCGACTATCCAATTATTTCCATTACCAGCTGCACAGTGCACCGCAATGGTGGCGATTGCATCCATTGAAGATGCTTTGCAGTTACTCAAATTAGTAAAAAGAGGCTTTGGTCCTGCCCTCACTGGCTTTGAAATCATGTCTAAGCAAACTCTGCAAATGGTTGAACAAGCCTTTACTAACCAACACATCCCATTTAGCAATCCTAGTAAAACAGCACCATGGTTTGGCTTGATTGAATTATCCGATAGCGAGAGTGCAGAACACGGTCAACAACAATTTGAAAACATCTTAGGTCAAGCCCTTTCTGAAAATCTGATTCAAGACGCGGCAATTGCGAATAACCTTACTCAAAGCAAAGCTTTTTGGCATCTGAGAGATAGTATCAGCCTGGCCCAAAACCAAGCCGGTAAAAGTATCAAAATGGATATCACAATACCCATCTCACGTATCCCAGAATTTATAAGACAAACTGACCAAATCCTCCAAGAAAAATTTCCAGGTATTGTCAATCTGAGCTTTGGTCATTTAGGAGATGGCAATATTCATTACAACGTCGGTGGTTCTATCAATTTCAACGATGCGGATATTATTAACGCAGAAGCATTGGTTTACGAATTAGTCCATCAACAAGTCTATGCATTTAATGGCTCCATCAGCGCAGAACACGGTATTGGCCAATTAAAAAATCAGGCCCTCAGGCAATACAAAAGCCCCATTGAAATGCAAATGATGCGCGCCATTAAAGATACCCTAGACCCGCAGGGAATCTTTAATCCAGGAAAAATTTTTACTTAAAAAATTCTCCGTTACTCGACAACGCCCACCTAGCTGGCAATTAATTGTGCCAAGCGTTCAGCAGTGAAGGGTAAATGCCGCGCCCGAATCCCTAAAGCACTGGCCAAGGCATTGGCAATGGCCGCACCGGTTGGACCCGCAGAGGCTTCACCGCCTCCAAGACTTGGCTGATCTACTTGATCGAATAACTTCACTTCAACCTCTGGCACTTCATCAAACATGAGTATTGGATAGGCATCCCAGGTTTTTGATAACACACTTTGCTGATCCCAAGTCACCATCTCTTTTAAAGTCCAACTCATCGATTGAATAATGCCACCTTCAATTTGATTAGCTAAGCCGTCGGGGTTAATAATTTTGCCAACATCCGTTGTGCACCAAAAGTTTTCGACATGAATCTTTTCTTCAACACGAATCTTGGCGATAACAGCGCAATAGGCACCAGCATTTTTATAACGACTAAAAGCTACCCCTAAACCAGTTCCCTCGGGCAATTGATCTCGACTTGACCAATTCGCCATCTTTGCAACTTCGGTGAGTAAGTTGCGTGAGCGTGGATCCTTTAAATACGATAAACGCAGTGCAATTGGATCTTGACCAAGATCAAGAGCTAATTCATCCATGAAGGATTCCATTGCAAAAACATTTAAATATGCACCAAGACTTCTTAAGGCCGAAGTGCGCAGCGGCACTTGAGGCACCATGTGGTGGGTCAAAATTTGCTGGGGAAAATCGTACAGTGAAATCGCATTACGTAAGCCCCCGCCCTGCGGCAAAGGATTGTCTTTGGTCACGTCCACCGGATGTGGTGGATCAATCATATACGCACCAAATAAATTCAATCCGCCACCAGATCCAGGTCTAGCGATGTGTGTGGGTGACCAAATATGTGTTGCAAATCGTACGATTCGGCCAGCCTCATCTATGCCCGCCTCAATTTCTGACATACTGGGCGCACCAAATGGACTAGCAGCTAACTCTTCTTCACGCCCCCACTGCACACGAATCGAAAAACCCGTTTCTTTCGCTAAAAAAGCAGCATCAAATCCAACGTCATCCGCACTATTATGCCCATAACAACCAGCACCATGCGCGTGAATTACCTGCACAGTATGGGGCTCTTGACGCAAGGCCTTCGCAATTGAATCGCGCAGCAAATGAGGCCCTTGCGTATGGGACCAAACCGTAATCTGACCATCCTTGATTTGCGCTAAAGCACAGGCCGGCCCAATGGAGGCATGGGCAATAAATGGTCTGGTATATCTTGCCTGTATTGTCCTGGTAACTGGTTGAGCACTGCCATGCTCATAAACAACCTCCGTACCGGATGGAGACGATAACAGCATCGACTCTGTATCCGATTGCGCTCCAATATATGGGGGGGTCTTCCAGGTTACTAATTCTTGTGCCTGAGCTGCGGCAGCTACTAACAAAGCTTCATTTTGCCCTACTAAGGCTAAGAAATTCCCACTTCGAACTACTTGCTCGACGCCCGCTAAGGCTTGCATAGCGGCTAAATCTAGCGTCTCTATCGTCGATAAAACATGGCCACTACGAATCATCCTGGCATGGCGCATTTCTGGTAAAACCATATCATGGATAAAAGCTGCGCCGGATAACTTGGCAATTAAATCATCACGGGCAATGTCTTGACCAACAACTTGCATCTTGACCTGCTGCACAGATTGATCAATTTCCATTGAACCCTGAATCGGTACGTTTAAATTAACCTGTGACGCTAACTCCGCATAAGATACAGTTCGATTTGATAAGCTTGTTGAACTTGAAAAAATTCCTTGCCGAATCTCAATTGCGCTTACCGCAACGCCTAAGTTTTTTGCAGCTGCTTGTAAAAATATCCAACGCGCAAAACCCAAAGCAGATTTTAGTGCTGCCCCACCATTTTCAATCGATAAACTACCAGCTGTATACAACTCATTCGGAGCAACCGCCGTATTGCCTGCAACCCAATGTATTTGCTGCAGATCCAGGCCTAACTCCTGCGCTGCAATTTGCCTAAGCGCCGTTTGAATACCCTGCCCTAGTTCAACCTTACCCGTGTAGACGGTTAGTCGCGGTAAATGCTCAACGCCAAACCACTGTGTAAGAAGCGGATGCGATACGATACTCGCCGGCAAACTCGTTTGGACCTGATTCATAGAGATACCCCCTCTTTTAGCTGCGCAATGACGCGATCAATGGCTCGCAATATCCGAATGTGTGTGCCGCATCGACATAAGTGTCGATTTAAAGATTCGTTGAGATCTGCTCGAGATGGTGAAGCATTTTTATGAAGTAATGCCGTAACAGACATCAATATACCGTTAATACAATAACCACACTGGGCTGCTTGCTCAGTAATAAAAGCTGCTTGCAACATTTTTCCAATCGGATCTGTAACTAAACCCTCTGCGGTGAGGACTGATTTTTGCGCAACGGACCAAAGTGGCGTGTCACAAGACTGCACTGCCTGTCCATCAACAATCACAGTGCAAGCTCCACAATTACCAGTTCCACAACCAAAACGCGTCCCTTTATGATCCAAGTCATTGCGAATAACGTATAAAAGTGGGGTCTGATCACTTACGTGAACAGCCGCATTTTTCCCATTCAGTTCAAACTCCGTAGAACTAGTCATAGTTACATTTACCCATTTAAACGATTTAAAATATTTACTTAGAATGCGTCTTAATAAACCAAGCAGGAACCTCTAAACCATCAGCTTCGCCTAGACCAGCGGCAGAAGTTTTATCAAATTCTTTTAAAGTAGCAATCGTGACAGGAATATCCCAACCCATGGACTTGGCCTCCTCGATCATCGTGCGTAAATCTTTACGAATATTATCTAATGTAAATGCAGCGTTTGGAGATACTTGGCCTTTTAAAGATGCCACAATTGCAGGTGCTCTGGCTTTCAACATATTTGGAGCACCAGATGTGTCCGATAAAATATCAATTAAGCGCTCTGGTGAGATATCTAATTTCGAAGAAATGGATAAAGCTTCACTAAAAGATTGCCAAAATACTAATAAGGGTAAGTTCACTGACAGTTTGAGCGTTGCACCAGAACCATTTGGTCCAACATGCTCTACGCGTCGACACAACTGATCAAGAATCGGTTTGGCTTTAGCAACGTCCTCATCTGAGCCACCGACTAATCCAAATAGCTTACCATCTCGCGCAGGCCCAACCGTACCGCCAACGGGACAATCAATAACGCCGCCACCCTTGGCCAAGATATCCTTGGCAAGGGCTATCGAAGTGGATGGTCGAACCGTACTCATCTCTATCAATAACTTCCCAGACAAATCAGCCTCCAAGACACCGCCAGCTCCGCGATAAGCTGAGTCTATAGCGGCGCCATCGGTCAATATGGAAATCGTGATTTCGCAGGCAGCAACAACCTCCGATGGACTTGCAGCAGTCTTTGCACCGAGCTCAACTAATGGCTCAGTTTTGGCCATGGAGCGATTCCAAACGGTTACCTCATGGCCACAAGCCAAAAGTCTTTGAACGATTGCTCCGCCCATACGTCCTGTTCCAATTAAGCCAATTTTCATCCTGTCTCCCTAGTCAATGAGTAATATATCTCTTTTTAGTTACATTTTTTGCTTGGATTCGTGCAAATATACTAAGACATCTTAAATGATCTCAATTTAAGCCGTTTGAAATACTCAAAACATCATAAATAGTAGTGATCAAATAATCAATAGTGGAACAAAAATTTGACACGCTATTTTATCCAGTCTAGATTAACAACACGCCAAAAAATTATCAATCTCAAACAACTACTTCAAGCTCATACCTAAGTACTAACTCGTATATTTTAAAGTGACAGTTTGCATTATTTTCGATGAATCATACATTTGCGTGTATGATGTAATCATCTAAATCATACTTGATTTAATAATGATCAGTTAATCACTTAATTGTATCAATTTGTTTTTTAATGAGTAGACCTTGACCTGAAGGAGTTATATATGAGTTTTGATCGTCGTTCATTTTTGCAAGGCACTGCTGCTGCAGGTCTAAGCTTAGCTGCGCCAGGCATCATCCGCGCCCAAGGTTCTAATGAGCCAATCCGTCTAGGACTTCTCACTGTAAAAACAGGTCCCCTCGCTTCTGGTGGAATCGATATGGAAATCGGTCTTAAACAGTGGCTAGCTGAACATAATAATATGATGGCCGGCCGAAAAGTTGAACTGACCATCGCCGATACAGGTGGTGTTCCCGCAAATACTAAAACAAAGATTTCTGAACTCTATGAGCGTAATAAAATTCATGCCTTAATGGGCCCACTCGCAGCCTTTGAAGCCCTAGCGGTCGATGACTACATTAAAGCGCAAAGAATTCCAACCCTTTCCGTGGCAGCGGCCGAAGATATGACCCAGCGTAAAGCGAATCCTTGGTTTGTCCGAGCAACCTCAACTTCATCGCAATGTGCTCACCCAATGGCAGATTACTGCGCCAAAATTAAGGGATACAAACGGATGATCGTGATTGCCGATGATATTGCTTATGGTCATGAAATGCTTGCAGGCTTTCAGCGCGTGTTTGAGGAAAATGGTGGAAAAATCGTCCAAAAACTCTTCCCGCCACTAACAGTTCCTGATTATGGTAGCTTCTTAGCTCAACTAAATCCTAAGGTCGATGCTATCTTCTTGGGCTTTGCTGGTTCAAATGGCTTTCGGTTCATTCGCCAATTCAATGAGTATGGTCTCAAAGGAAAAATGGCCATTGTCGGTGGTATGACAGCACTCGATGAGGCAGTTCTTAAAAACATGGGCAATGAAGCCCTCGGTATTGAAACGGCTTGCTGGTATTCTGCAGAACTCAACAACCCAATTAATAGCAAGTTTTCTCCAGCATTTCGTGCTGCCAACAAATACGACCCAGGTTTTTACGCGGCAAGTACCTTTGTCAATGCTGCGATTCTAGATACGGCACTAAAAGCAGTCGGTGGAAATGCCTCGAATCGAGATGGACTTATGGCTGCTCTGCGGAAAACAAATATACCTACAGCTCGAGGTCCAGTATCCTTTGATAGTTATGGCAATATCGTCGGGGATGTCTTTATTCGAAAAGTCGAGCGTAAAGATGGTCGCTTAGTAAATACCGTTACGAAAACTTATACCAACGTGAGCCAGTTTTGGACCTACGAACCAAAAGCTTTCTTAGCCAATCCTGTTTATTCAAGAGACTATCCGCCCGCTAGAAATATTGAATCTTAACCCTTTCTAGAAACATAAGTATGCAATTTTGGGTCATTCAAACCCTGAATAGTCTAGCACTCGGAGGTCTGCTGTTTATGCTTTCCTCTGGGTTTGCCCTTATTTTTGGCCTCATGCGTATTGCTAATTTAACGCATGGCTCTCTATTTATGATAGGTGCTTATATCGGTGCAACGGTCCTTCGAGAGGGTTACGGACTTTTTGAAGCAACGATTGTGGCGATGATCGGTGTGGCAATTCTTGGTGGTCTCATCGAACGGTTTATTTTGCGCGCCCTAGGTACAAACTCCCAAGGTCAAGTGTTAGCCACTCTGGGATTGTCTTTCGTTGCGGCCGATGCCTGCCTGATGATTTGGGGTGGCGATCCAATTCCAATTAACGCCCCAGAAATGTTCCGCGATCCACTGGAGTTATTTGGTTTTATGTTTCCAACCTATCGACTCGTAGTTGTGGGTATTTCTTGTGTCATCGCCTTAGTCCTCTATCTACTCATGGAACGAACTAGGCTCGGTGCCATGATTCGTGCTGGAGTGGATGATATGCAAATGGCCAGAGCCGTAGGTATTCCAGCATCGATGCTGTTTACTGTGGTTTTTTGTTTGGGTGCACTTCTTGCCGGTCTTGGTGGCACAGTTGGTGGCCCAATGCTCAATGCCTACCCTGGCCTTGATGCCGACATGCTACCGCTAGCGCTAATTGTCGTGATTCTTGGCGGCGTGGGGAGCCTAATAGGTACTTTTGTTGCGAGCTTTATCATTGGTTTTGTCTATACCTTTGGGATTGCCTTAGTCCCAGATTTGGCCTATGTAATTCTTTTCTTACCCATGGTGTTCGTGATTGCCTTCCGACCTTCTGGATTATTTGGAACAATCAAAGCATGACCCTTAAAACCAGCCTTACTTACTTCACTTTAATCCTTTTTTTTACCCTCTTACCACTTGTTTCAGGAGAGTACTACGTCAATCTAGGTAGTCAAATTATGATCGCTGCAGTATTTGCGGCGAGCTTAAACTTATTAGTGGGTTATGGTGGACTAACATCTCTTGGTCATGCTTCATTTTTAGGCCTCGCAGCATACGTTTCAGCCTGGCTTTATCTGAATATGGGCATGGGCCATGCCTACTCGGCTCCAATTGCACTTGGCTTAACTACATTAGTTGGGGCTTTATTTGGTTGGATCTCTTTACGCGCCTCTGGTTTAAGTTTTTTGATGCTAACCTTAGCTCTATCACAAATTGTTTGGGGTGTTGGCTACCGATGGGTAAGCCTGACAAATGGAGATAATGGACTTTCTGGTTTAACTAGGCCAATGCCATTTGGCTGGGACCTCGAAGATAGTACGCATTTTTATTGGTTTACCTTAATCGTTACTATCGCTTGTCTGTACTTTATCGGAAAGATTGTCAATTCACCATTTGGAGCAAGCCTAAAAGGTACTCGAGATCAAGATAAACGGATGAGTGCACTGGGTTATGATGTCTGGAAAATTCGCTGGATCACTTTTGTGATGTCTAGCTTTTTTGGAGCGATTTCAGGGCTTTTATATGTTTACTTCAATAAATATATCCACCCAAGCGTCATCTCGATCACCTCCTCAGCCGAAGCACTCTTATGCGTTATAGCCGGTGGATCAGGTACTCTTGCTGGCCCAATCATCGGCTCTATTTTGATCGTTCTTCTGAAAAATTATGTCTCTGGTTTTGTCGAACGCTGGAATATGCTCCTAGGAGTTATCTTTGTTTTTATTGTTGTCTTCATGCCTGCTGGTTTAGTTCCCGGAATTGTTCAATTAAAAACACGCTTACTGGGGGATAAAAAATGAGTTATGCCCTAGAAGTCAAAGACCTGCAAAAAAGCTTTGGCGGAGTTGCCGTCACCCAAAATGTTTCTCTCCAAGTAATGCCAGGCGAAAGGCGTTTAATCATTGGGCCTAATGGTGCCGGCAAAACAACCCTTTTTGCCCAAATTACGGGTGATATTAAACCAGACTCAGGAAGCATCACGCTCTTTGGAAAAGAGATGACCAGTCAACCAATCCATGCCAGAGCCCACCTAGGCATGAGTAGAACCTATCAAATTATTACGCTTTTTCCAAAAGATACACTCGCACACAATGTTGTGCTTGCCCTCCTAGGTGTTAGTCAACGTAAGAAGCAAATTTTTTCGAGTATGAAGCTAACAGACCACATGTATGACCAAGCACTTGAGATCTTAGATCACGTCGGATTAAAAAATCAGGCCTACCGAAAAGTAACCGAAATCTCCTATGGGGAACAGCGTCGGGTCGAAATTGCCATAGCTCTGGCTCAAAATCCCCAAGTCCTACTTCTAGACGAACCATTAGCTGGACTATCAAAAAATGAACGCGTCTTGGTAGCAGATTTAATTAATTCTATTTCAAAAGAAAAAGCCATCGTCATGATTGAGCATGATATGGAAACTGCTCTAGCTTTCGCGGAAAAAATACTGGTGCTGCAATACGGTAAAGTCATCGTTGATGGTGATCGCGACACAGTAATCAATGATCCAAAAGTACAGGAGGTCTATCTTGGCCACTGATGCTCTCGTCCTTGAGCAAGTGAACTCACATTATGGGGATAGTCACGTCCTTTATTCCATATCCTTGACCTTGCGAGCTGGCTCGTTGCTCGCCTTACTCGGTAGAAATGGTGCAGGAAAAACAACCACAATGAAAACAATTTCCGGACTTTTAGAAGCCACGTCTGGAAAAATTCTTTTATTTGGTCAAGATATTGCAAAAAAGAATCCAGAAAATATTGCGCGTGCTGGAGTTCGTTTAGTTCCTCAAGGACGTCGTATATTCCCAAGCCTTAGTGTTGAAGAAAATCTCCAAGTAGCAGCCCAAAAGCGACCTATTCAAAACCCGTGGAATATTCCCCGGGTTTATGATTTATTTCCCCAATTGCGCGATCGCTTTAAACAGCGTGCTGGAACCCTTTCTGGTGGAGAACAACAAATGCTTGCTATCGGTCGTGCACTGATGGGAAATCCCGATGTTCTTCTACTAGATGAGCCCTCCGAAGGACTGGCGCCATTGATTGTTGCTGAGGTGGCCAGAGGTATTGAACTAATTAAAAAAGAAGGCCTGTCGATTCTGCTAGTAGAACAAAATTTCAACCTGGCAATGAGTGTGGCAGACGATATCGTAGTTCTTAATACCGGTGAAGTTGCCTATGCAGGCAGTGCCGAAGATGTAAGAACAACTCCTGATCTTGCAACTCGTCATCTGGGTGTGTTTTAATTCAAGCAATCATCTACTAAATTATATTTTCATTTTTTAAATTTCGAGGCCCTTATGTTCTTTACTTGCTCTTCATCGTGTTCCGATCCCAGCCATCAACATCTGAGTAATGACTATGCCCAAATGATGGCAACAAAAACCACAAAGAAAGCGGCTGCGAGTACTCAAGCTGCTTCTTTAGCAAAATCTAAGAACCCCCAAAAGACTCTTCCTACTACCCAAAAAATCGTAAAAAATAGTAAAGGAAAGCATCTAATCGTTGATATCCATTGTCACTATCTCAATCCTGAAGTGAATGCAAAAACAGCGCACCTAAATGCCCCGTCTTATGATCCAACAGTCATTTATGCGAACGACATAACTAATCAAACAAATATCTTGCAGATGAAAACTCGTGCCCCGAAATTGATGGGTATCGAGGAGCGTCTCCAAGATATGGACAAGATGGGTGTAGATATCCAAGCTGTAGCCCCCGCACCTTATCACTACTTCTATTTTACTGATCCCGAACTGGGTGCCAGTCTAGCTCGTGATGTCAATCATGGCATCGCTAATGTGGTTGCAAGCCATCCTGATCGTTTTGTCGGTTTAGGCTCTGTCCCGCTTCAAAATCCTAAGATGGCAGTCAAAGAACTTGAATACTGTATCAAGAAATTAGGTCTCAAGGGCGTAGAAATTTGCACCAATGTCAACGGCAAAAATCTTACGGATCCAAGTCTCGGTCTTGAAAAGTTTTTTGCAAAAGCGAATGAACTTGGGATTGTCGTATTTATGCACCCACTAGGATTTACCCAAGGTGAGCGCCTGAGTAATCATTACTTTAATAATGTCATTGGTAATCCCCTAGAAACGACTATTGCTGTTAGTCACCTGATTTTTGATGGTGTCATCGCTCGCTATCCTAAAATCAAATTCTTGGCTGCGCATGGTGGTGGCTTCCTAGCTCATTACTGGGCAAGAATGGATCACGCTTGGGGAGCTAGAAAAGATTGCCGAACTGTCATTAAGAAAAAGCCATCATCTTATCTGGAGAAAATTTACTTTGATACGATTACGCATGATCCTGAAATGCTTGGCAATCTAGTTAACCGCTTCGGGGCAAATCATGTCATGCTTGGAACAGATTATCCATATGATATGGCGGATGACCATCCATTGAAAACTATCAGAGCTGTCAAGGGACTTTCCACGAGCGATCGTCAGTTGATTGAAGGTGGCAATGCAGTCAAACTGATGAAAATAAAAATTTAACGCCTCGTATCATTCAAAAAAAGACCCGCAAGTTGCGGGTCTTTTAATTCGTGTAAACGACTCGTTGAGATTAAAAAAACTCCATTCCCAACATTTGGAAAATTACTTCTCTAAATAATTCGATGCGGGATAATCCCTTGAGTACACAGGATTAGATAAAAACTCCGCTGTCTTGTATGTCCAAAACTGACTGACTCCAGGATAAGTCTTGATCACTGTATTAGTTAACCGCCCACCTTTACGCTCTACCTTGCGGATATAAACGTTCATGACCGGATTGCCTAAGGCATCTAGGGTAATCTTCCCCCGAGGATCATTATCAACTTGCACATTACGTAACGCCGCCATGAAACTTTTCTTATCTTCAATTTGACCTTTAACCCCTTTAAGAGCTTGTTCAAGCATCAAAGCAGCACCATATGCCCCAACAGAATAATAACCTGGGGCCTGCTTAAATTCTTTCGCTAAACCTTGCGCAAACTTTTGGTTATTTGGGTTGTTAATCGTTTCCGCATACCAGCCAGAAGAAATAACATTTAAAGCTTCATCACCCATGGAAATCAATATACCTTCATCAACGGATGTCATATTACCAATTACCGGTAATTTTTCTTTCATACCGTATTCTCTATATTGGCGCAGAAATTTCACGCCATTACTGCCTGCAAAAGCAATAAATACAGCGTCAACATTGAGCTTGATCTGACTAATGTATGCACCATAATCTGCAGTATTTAAGGGTGACCAGAGTTTTTGCACGACTTTACCACCGTTTTCCTCAAAAGTTCGCTGAAAGCCACCGACATTCTCATGGCCAAAAGCAAAATCATCTGCTACGATCGCAATTCTCTTATACTTGAGCTCTTTAGCAACATATTCTCCTAATGCGTGATTAGCTTGCGCTGAACTTCCTACGGCTCTTACAAACCAAGGGTTTGGCTTACGTTGCGTCAAATCTTCAGCACCGGCAGATGGCGAAATCGTGGGAATCTCGGAACGCCGGATATAGTCATCTACGGCTAAAGCTTCAAACGCGGCTAAAGGACCAATAACGACGTGTACCTTATTTTTCTCGACCATTTCTTGCATCTTGGTCTTCGTAATAGCTGGCTGGCCAGCTGTATCACCAATAAACAACTCCACCTTACGTCCAGCAATCATATTGTTACGCTCCTTTAAATAGAGCTTTAAACCATCTTCCATTTGGATGCCACCGGCGGCTAATGGACCCGATTTGATGGTTAAGAATCCAACGCGAATAGGGCCAGTGTCTGCCGCCAAAGTCGGTGAAACAACTAACCAACTTAACCCAAAGCTACAAGTAATTGCCGCCAAAAATCGGCAAAAGATTCTGATTGATTTCATCTCAATTCCTTTATATTTTTTATCTTGAAAATACTTCAACTCTTATCTTACAACGAGAATCGATTTACTTCTAAATCTAAGGTATCAAGTTAATAGTTTGCCACTAACCAACTAGAATTCACCCAATTTTATTTTGAAGTTATTTAAATAAATACCTTCTGAGACTTTGTAGGATATTCAACATAGATATAAGCGCCGCTTTGAGTATTATTTTTAATCCGATGTTCGGTAAACCCAATAGATGTAAAAATTTCAAATCTACTTCGTATTTCACCGATTGGCATAGACTACAATCAAGACTCTCTCTCCATTTTTCAGGAATTTGTAATGACTTCACCAAGCGTCCAACAACATCAAATTAATTTACATGGTAAACAACTCAGCTTCAAATTATCTGGTTCAGGCCCAGCAATTGTGCTCTTTCACTCACTCCTTGCTGATCAAACAAGCTTTGATTTGATTACCCCAATACTTGCTAAAACGCATCAAGTGATTCAACTGAGCCTACCAGGCTTTGATGAGTCCGACTTCGTAGGAAGCTCTCTCGATCAAATTTCTGATCAAATCGCTGCCGGTATACAAAGCCTCAAATTAAGCACTCAACCAATTTTCTTAGGAAATGGCTATGGAGGCTTTGTTGCCCTTAATACAGCAATACGCTACGCAGAGCTCCCATCCAAATTAGTGCTTGCTGATTGTGGTGCATGCTTTTCAGAGCAAGGTAGGGCCGCTTTTAAGGGGATGTCGGATAATGCAAAAAAAAACGGTCTCGCAGGTATCGCTGATATCGCTATGCGCCGATTATTCGCACCTGCTTATCAAGAACTTCATCCCGAATTAATTGCATCTCGCAAGGAGCGCTTTATCGCTTTGAATCCAGAAATATTTCACGGTGCTTGTCATGCCCTAGCTACGATGGACCTTCGCCCACAACTGCAACAGTTGACCATGCCTGTGCTGGTCTTAGTTGGGGAGCAAGATGAGGCAACGCCACCTGCCATGTCAGAAGAATTAGCCAAGCTATTACCGAATGCCAAATTAACTATCCTTAAGGGACTAGCTCATGTCCCGCAATTACAGGACCCACAATTATTCTTAAAAGAAATTTCAGAATTTATTATGACTTAAATGTTTTCTCCAAGTAAGCATGTAAGTCCATTTGATTTCTATTCAAACCGGCCATCACTCACTGCTAAAAGTATTAAAATTAAAATAGCAATTTACTCACTATTCAAGGAAAACTCCCATGGTTACAAAAAAATTAGTCAGCTCCAAAAAACCAAGTCCAACTAAGAAGGCTTCATCTACGACCAAGGTAACTCCAGAAAAGTTAGGATTAAATGTGGGAGTTATTGGACTTGGCATTATGGGTTCGTCAATCGCTACGAATCTGCGCCGGGCTGGCTTTCAGGTCTTTGGGTTTGATCCAAGTCCTAAACAACAAAAACTTCTTAAAAAGGTTGGCATTGAGGTCTGTGCATCCGTTTCCGAAGTTGCCCAACAATGCCCTTATATGCTTTTGTCACTCCCCTCGGTTTTAGCCCTAGAGAGTGTCACAAAAGATATTGCAGCTTCAGCAAAAAAAGGCACTATTGTTGCGGAACTTGGCACCCTACCGCATGATGCTAAAGAGGCCTCTCGGCAATTGCTATCGAAAAAAGGGATTCAATTACTTGACTGCCCCTTATCAGGTACCGGGGCACAAGCTGTAACGGGCGACCTCATCGTCTTTGCAAGTGGTGAAAAGAAACAAACTGTAGCCATGGAACCGGTTTTTAAAGGTTTTGCCCGAGGTTGCTATTATGTCGGCCCCTTTGGTCAGGGGATGAAAATGAAAATAGTCGCTAACCACTTAGTAGCTATTCATAATGTATCAACCGCTGAATCAATACTCCTCGGAATTCAAATGGGACTTGATCCGAATATGATTGTTAAAGTCATTGGTGATGGAGCTGGTAGTTCACGAATGTTCCAAGTACGTGGTCCATCTATGGCAAACCGTACCTGGGATAAAGCGACAATCACCATCGATGTTTTTTCAAAAGATATGCATCTCATCGGGGAAGCAATCGAATCCTATGCCGTACCTGCGCCACTCTTTAGTTCTTGTGTTCCTGTTTATAACGCCGCAAAAGCTTTAGGTCATGGCCAAGACGATACCGCCTCAGTTTATAAAGTTCTTGAAGACTGGTCAGCAACTGCCGTAAAAAAAAGTAAAAAATCAAAAAAATAAGTTCATTTATTATGAAAATTTATAGTTAGTTCAGCTACTGGACTAACCGGCGATAGAAGTGGTTAATTTGAGAATCAGTGCGCACATCAAATGTGCGCACTGGTCTTTGCAGTGCTATTCCTTCTAGGGTTGTGCATCGACTGAGTGCAACATAAACTTGTCCCGGTGCAAATGTACCCCCAGATAAATCTACGCGAACTTTTTCTAAAGTCTTACCCTGACTCTTATGAATCGTCACTGCCCAAGCGAGCATCAAGGGAAACTGTTCATACTTACCATTTACAACCGGTTTTATTTGATCAGCTTTAGCATCAAACTCATATTGATAGGACTCCCAAGAAAAAATGGGGACTTCAACAATCGTCGCCCATTTAGATGATTTACCATGCGGCGCATCAGTCTGAACAATCACTTGATCATGACCAAGACTAATAACTTTACCTAAGGTACCATTCATCCAACGCCGCGGAATACTCTTATCGTTGGCAGTAAACATAACCCGTGCACCCATTTTTAAAGTTAAATCAAGGGGTGAGGGCAAATTACGCTCATCGACATGAAATTTACCCTCTAACTTACCTCGATACACTTTTATTTCTGTATCTAAAGCAAGCATTTCGGCGTGATTAATACTATCTGCACGCTGATTGGTTGTGGTTAGTACAATGGCTTGCTTATCGACTAAAGCGTCCGACTGATAACACGCATCATTAATTATTTTCAAGGCATTTTCAACACCTTGATTGGTTCGTATTTGATTTAATAGATCCGTAAAAAAAATATCTTTTTGCCTAAAAATTTTCTTTAAATCAATGTAAGTAATATCTTTTCCTCTTAAGGCCATGGCATGAAAAAAATATGCCGCTTCGTATTCACGCGCATGTAATACCTCCATCTCCTGCGCTCGGACAACTGGCGGCAATTGGTATAAATCACCGACAAAAAGTATCTGAACACCACCAAAGGCCTGCCCTTCTCGAGGGCCATTGACGCGTAAAAACATATCGATTGCATCGATGATATCGGCTCTCACCATCGATATTTCATCAATGATCAGAATTCCTAATTTATTGTAAAGTCGTCGATCCTTCAATTTTTTAATGTCATCTTCCGGAAAAATCAACCTGGGAGGAAAACGAAAAAAAGAATGTATTGTTACCCCTCGAACCTGCAGAGCAGCTACGCCAGTTGGGGCAACCACCGCTACTTGCTCTTCTAAAACATTTCGCAAATGGTTGACTAGAGTCGTCTTACCTGTTCCAGCACGCCCACTAATAAAGATAAAAGGGTCTTTTCTAGCAATTGCTTTAAATACATCTTCATACTCAGGAGTAATTTCGATCAAGCGAGTCTTCTTTACAGTAAGTAACGCACAAAACATTATTAAGACGATATCTTCCTATTATCCAATCTTTTACCTTCACCTCAATATTGTTTTAGAAATGCCGATACTGATAAAATAAAACTCTATAAAGAGACAAAGGATTTAGCATGCCAACCGCGCAAGTTCGAGGAGTCGAAATCGTTTACCAAATTATTGGCGATTATGGGCCTTGGTTTGCTTTATCAACTGGTGGTAGAAGAAGTCATAACGAGTTTGTGGCCCTAGCAAAAAAAATTGCCGCAGGTGGCTTTCGAGTTTTATTGCATGATCGACGCAATACCGGCGCCTCTGAAGTGGTAATTAGTGGCCAAGAAGGTGAAGAAATCATTTGGGCTGACGACCTCGCCCAGCTATTAAAACAGCTCGGAGCAACCCCGGCCTTTATCGGTGGAGCCTCATCTGGAGCAAGGCTCTCTATATTGCTTAAACAGCGTCATCCTGAGATGGTCAAAGCCCTCGTACTCATGCGAGTAACGGGCGGCGATACCGCTGCTAAACGCCTGCCTTACAAATACTATCAAATGTTCATCGACGCAGCTAAGGCTGGTGGCATGGTCGCTGTTTGTGCTACGCCTGACTATCAAGAACGCATCAAAGCTCGGCCCCAAAACGAATCTATTCTCATGAATATGAAGGCAGAGCAGTTTATTGCGGTCCTAGAAAACTGGCTCACTATCTTTACAAGCGGGCCAACCTATCCAGTGATGGGTGTAGAAGAAGCCACTCTCCAAGCAATCAATATTCCGGTTCTAATTATCCCTGGAAATGATCGAACTCATGCCAGTAATAATGCCATAGAAGCAGCTAAACTCATTCCACACGCACAATTATTTCAGTTACCCATAACCGATCAAGACGTTGATATTATTCCATTTAGTGACTGGGAACCCATGGAAACTACAATCTCTGAACGTATTATCCAATTTTTAAAAGGCCTCAATTAATGCAAATTCGTAGAGTAGTAACAGGTCATGATCAACAGGGTAAGGCGATTGTGCAACATGATGAACTGTGTACTAATGTGATCTCCAGAAGAGACCATCACCAAAGCTGTGTCATTTGGTCAACGAGTCAATTCCCAATTGATAACCAAGATTCAACAAATCCACTTTTAAGGGATGTCTCTGTACTAGAAAAAACAGATACTGTGTTTCGTATTGTTCAGTATGACCCAGGTGTTGCTCCACGAAATCACCGGACAGAAACAATCGACTATGCAATAGTTATGTCTGGATCAATTCAGATGGACCTCGATGGAACAATCGTAGACCTCCAACAAGGTGATGTGATTGTGCAACGGGGTACGATTCATAATTGGATTAATAATGGGACTACTCCATGTATCATTGCTTTTATTCTGATTGCCGCTAAACCAGTTGACCTAAACCATAAGACCCTACATGCGCATGGATAAATTACTCCACTATGTGATGTCCCCAGTACCGAGCCTAAGGGTCTATTGGTTACTGTTTTTCGTGACCGTTTTTCAGTTGGGACCGAGTCCTGCTAAGGCACAAAACTACCCATCTAAACCTGTCAAAATCGTTGTCCCTTCAGCCCCCGGTGGTGGAACAGATATCGTCGGTCGATTACTTGCGCAATCTTTTACCAAAGCCTTTAATCAAAGTTTTTTTGTCGAAAACAAACCGGGAGCCGGAAATTTGATTGGTATAGAAGCAGTGGCTAACGCCCCTGCAGATGGCTATACCCTCCTCTTTGTTCCAAGTACTTTAGTTCTGAATCCCATTCTCTATAAAAAAGTTAATTACGACCCCATTAAAGATTTTTCCCCGATTTCGCTTGCGGCCACGGCCCCTAATATTTTTATAGTCAATCCAAATCTTCCTGTCAATAACATCAAAGAATGGATTGCTGCTGCTAAAAAAGAATCCAACAAATTGAGTTATGCCAGTGCCGGTATTGGAACTTCACCACATATGTCAATGGAGTTACTTAACTATATGGCCGGTATCCAAACTTTACATATCCCCTACAAAGGAACAGTTCCGGCGGTAACTGATTTACTCGGCGGGCAAGTCAATGCGATGTTTTCTAATGCACTTACGGCATTACCCCACGTCCAATCCGGAAAACTGCGCGCCTTAGCTGTCTCTGGAACTAAGCGCCTCGATCTTCTACCTGATGTACCCACTATCATTGAGTCAGGTCTGGCCAATTATGTGTCTTTACAATGGTATGGCTTGGTTGCTCCGTCCGGTACTCCACAAGTCATTATTCAGGCTATTTATACCGAAATGTTAAAAGCGATCCAAACTAAAGAGTTGCGCGAGAAAATTGCATCAGAAGGGGCTGAACCTATCGGTAGTTCTCCAAATGAGTTTGCCACGCACATTAAAACTGAATATCAAAAATGGTCTGCTGTTGCTAAACGTGCAGGCATAGAACCCCAATAAATAAACTTTATGCCTACTCCAGCAATATTGCCACCAATGAATTCAGCGCTTTTAGCGCAATTAGATCGTTTAAAAGTTCAAGGTTTAGCCGCCCCCGATGTCACGACTTTGGAGATAAGCTTAGCCCGTCTCCAACTGGCTAAGCAATATCAAGTATTAAATGATGAAGTAGACTCTGTATATCAAGTTAAAGACCTAACTTTCCAGTTTGAAGGTGAGGATGTGATCACTCGGCTTTACTATCCGTCTAAAGAAGATCTCAAGTCCAATACGATGATGATTTATCTGCATGGTGGTGGCTGGTCGTTTGGTGACTATCAAACACATGATGGAATCTCAAGAAGCTTTGCTCATTTAAGTAATATTCCGGTTGCTACGATCTCCTACGCTTTAGCACCAGAGAAGAAATTTCCCTATCAACATCGACAAATCACCCATGTCATTGAACAACTGATCCAAATACTTCAGCAACACAATTCTAGTACGCCACCGCAATTGATTTTTTTAGGTGACTCGGCTGGCGCCAATCTAGCTCTATCAATATGGCAAAACTATTTGAGCACACAACTCCAATCCTACTTTGCGGGAATGGTTCTCTTTTATGGGGTCTACACCTCCGGAATGCAAACCCATTCTTGGCAAACCATTGGTGATGGCCGCTATGGCTTATCAAGCACAGCCATGCAATGGTACTGGTCAGCATTCTTAGAATCATCTGAACAAATGGATCAAGCTAGCCCCATACTAGCCAATCTGAATAATCTACCCCCTATTTGGTTGATGGTAGGAGACCTCGACCCATTGATTGATGACACAACCCAACTAGCAAAACAACTGCAAGTTGCAAAGGTAAAACATACCTGTCATATTCTCTCTGGCTACCCGCATGGATTTCTTAGATTTTGTAACCAACTACCCGCCATACGAGACGTTATTATGCAAGCAGGTAAAAATGCTCAACAGATGTTAAAAGGAACTTTTATATGAAAATTATTGCAATCGATAGCTTTATCGCTCGACTAAAGCTCGGAACCCCTCTCAAAATGGCGGGTACTCTCATTACACATTCTGAAAACTTATTCGTAAAAATAACAAGCGATAAAGGTCATATTGGCTGGGGTGAATCTGCCTCTGCCCCGAACATGACCGGAGAAATACCTGCTGGCATGCTCGGGGCAGTCAGATTTTTAAGTCGTATTCTCCTGAATCAGGAATTTATTTCGGCCCAAGATCTTCTGTCAAAAATGGATCAGCCACTGCTTGGCAACTACTCTGCAAAGTCAGCCATCGAAACCGCTTTTTTAGATGCCCAGGCGCGTGATCGAGATATTCCAGTTCACCAATTACTCGGTAAACAACGCCGCGAGAAAATTGCAGCTCTAATTATGGTCGCTGGAGGTGGAACCCGAAATGATGCCCAAGTTGCCGCGAATGACTATGCAGCCGGCTGGCGCTCTTTTAAAGTCAAAGTAGGGATGGATACACCAGCCAATGACGCAGCAAGAACGATTAGTGTCCTACAAGCCGTTGGAAAAGATGCCATGGTTTGTGCTGATGCGAACCGAGGCTACACATTTGCACAAGCCTTGGAATATGTGGAATTAATTAAAGGTCATGGCCTTAACTTTTTTGAGCAACCCATGGCGTCCGATCAGGATCATGAATGGAAAAAATTATCCACGCAATCTTCCACACCAATTGGGATCGATGAAACATTGAAAAATATTCATGTTTTAAATCATTTTATGGATCATCAACTTGCTCAGGGAGGTAGTTTTAAAGCCATTAAATTTGGTGGACTCAACCGGGTTGTTGAAGCCGGTATAGTGGCGGATGCTAAAAACTTTAAAATCAACTTAGCCTGTAAGGTAGCGGAAACTTCTATTGCCAGCGCAGCAGCGCTTCATATTGCTGCTGTTCTCCCCAATCTAGACTGGGGTATTAGTCTTACCCATGAGTATTTAGATATGGAGTATGCCAGTCAGCCCTTGAGTTTTATTAACGGACTAGCAACCATTCCAACAGGTCCAGGCCTAGGTATAGAAGTCAATGAATCCGCATTACGCACAATGGTTGTGTATGAAAAAGATCTTTTTTAAATAAAAAAATTAGCCGGAGATTCAAATGCCTAGATACCAAATCAATGATGAAATTCAGCGCTATATTCGCATAATTTTGGTCATCCTATTGCTTGGTCTAACATGGTTTTCTCAGCATGGCTGGGCTCAAACGAGCCCCTATCCCAACAAACCTATTCGGATGATTATTCCTTTTGCAGCAGGAGGCCCGACGGATGTGATCGCCCGAGCACTCATTGATAAACTAAGCGGACCTTTTGGACAGCCACTAGTTCTGGATAACAAAGGTGGAGCTGGTGCAGTTCTGGGGATCGATATGGTGGCTAAAGCCCCTGCCGATGGCTATACATGGCTGGTCACCACTGGCTCTATGACATCCATATCAGCATTTAATGAAAATGTGCCGTTTGATCCAATTAAAGATTTTGTTCCGGTCACCATGGTTGCTAGAAATTTTGGACAAATCCTAGTTGTTCACCCTTCTATGAAAGCGAACACTGTGGGTGAATTAATTTCCTTAGCCAAAGCTAACCCTGGCAAACTCAATTACGCCTCTGCAGGTATTGGCAATATTACCTACATCGCAGCCGAACAAATGAAGGCCGTAACCGGTGTACAAATTAATGATATTCAATATAAAGGAACCGCGCCAGCAATAAGCGACCTCTTAGGTAATCACGTCGATATGTGTTTTGCGCCAGGGAGTATCGTTCTACCTTTAATCCAAGCTGGAAAATTAAAAGCACTTGCAATTACCGGCCCAAATCGTTGGAAGGCACTTCCTAATCTTCCGACTATGCAAGAGGCTGGTCTAAAAAGTATCGAACTGACAGGCTGGTTTGGAGTTTATCTACCCGCTAAAACTTCGCCAGAGATTGTTAACCGAATTTATACCGAAATTCAAAAAGCCTTTACTGATCCAGACATTGTGAAGCGACTTGATGATACGGGTTTTGAAGTCATCGTTTCTAGGCCAGATATTTTTGCGAAATTTTCAGAAGATGATGTGCAAAGTATGAAAGATCTGGCCAGAAAAATTGGTCTGAATAAAAAGTAACTATTTCTAAATATCTCTATTTGAAAGATCCTAAATATGTCGCTCAATCAAAATGCTAAACCATTCCAAATTGTAGAAGCCAGTATTTCTGATTTACATGCCGCGATTCAAAATGGCAGCACAACTTGTGTTGCTACTGTTGAGCAATACATTGCCAGATGCGCAGCTTATAACAATCCCTCTAGCTTGTTAGTTACCAAAGACGGCAAACCCATCGCTCCTCCCCCTGGAACAGTTCGAGCTAAAAAGGCTATTTCATTCCCGACCCAGACAGTCTGTGCGGAAGATCTTTTGCCTGACTTAAATCAGTACCAAGGTAAACCTCTCGAATTTGGCAGAATGGACCATACGGCCTCAGATCCACAGGTCATGCAACAATATGGCATGATTGTTGGCAAGCCAAATGCTGGACAATTAAACGCTATAGCAACAATCAATATCCGAGGAGAAAGATCCGTAACTTGTAAAGGTGATTTTGATCTGCATCCATCAAAGGGCCCCCTACCAGCTGGGGCACCACCTGTATGCGAATTTTTTAGACATTTTCCAGACGCTCTAGAACAAGCTGCTGCTCTGGATGCAAAATATGGTAAGCATCCGCCCTTAAAAGAACTACCTCTTTATGGCGTAGTTTTTTCATTTAAAGATGCTTTTGATACAAAAGATATGCGCTCTACTGGGGGCGCAGACGCGAATTATGATATAGACTTCCCTGCCCAAGATCACCTCTTGATCGATCAACTTCGAAAAAAGGGTGCGATCATTTTTGCCAAAGCATTGATGACAGAATATAACGGCCGTGCAGGAGATCCTGGTGGCAAGAATCATCCGGACCAAGTACTGCCATCTGTACTTGGTTATCAACGATCATCTTGGGCTGGTAACCCATCTAATCCCTATGACACAACCAGATCGGCATCCCTTGGATCGAGCTCAGGCTCAGGTGTAAGTGTGGGCGCAAATTTAGTGATGGCCAGTTTAGGAGAAGAAACGCGACAATCAACTAGGGGTCCTGCTAACCATAATTCAGTTGCACTCATCCTGCCGCATAAAGCAATGCTTGGGTTTGATGGCGGAGCAATTGGTGCGGATATCTATTGTGATCGCACAGGTATCCTTGCTAAATCCTTAGACGACTGTGCGCTTATTCTAGATGCTCTTAAAGACCCAGAAAATGGTTATTACGATCCAAGAGATCCTTATACGACGGTTCCAAGATCTTCCGTCCTTGAGTCGTACTCCGCACATATTCGGGTGCATCATCAGACTGGATCACTCCAGGGAAAACGTATCGGAGTCATTCGTGAATCCATGCTAAACCCCGGCATTAAAGCAGTCGAACCGATTATTGCTGCAGCAAGTGCTGAAATAAAACAAGTCCTGAGCCAAGAACTTGGAGCAACCCTTGTCGAATCCAGTGATCCACTATGGATCCCAGATGCCGACTGCGAGCAAATGACAATCGATTTTAAAAAAGCCCTAGCGCGATTAGTTCCAGTCTTCATGCCGGATATTCTGTTCCGATTAAATAAAGCGGGCCAACCGGTTTTCCCAGAATTCGCAGCAATGGTCAA